>NZ_CP165785.1 GCF_000513895.2 Ensifer sp. WSM1721 | reverse complement strand
GATTCTCCAGACCCGTCCAGAAGTTTAGGGTTAACAAAGGCTTAACGGCCACCAAGAAGCCAGAGGGCAGTTCTTGGCTTTTTTCCGTTTGTACACTGGGGCTTAGCCGATTTCGCCGCTCCCCTTGATCCCTGATTGTTCTCCTGTGAATCCGACAAACGCTCTGCCCTGTCCCCCAGTTTTCCACTCCAATTTGCGCCAGCTCGTTTCAGCCGACCTTGTCGAATCCTACAACTGCCGCCCGATTCCGATTCGTGCTGATTTCCCCGCCGCCCAACAACGACGGAGAAATTCATGCAGGTTCTCGCGATCTCAAAGCCGCGAAATATCGAAGAAGCCCAACTTCTCCATAGCCACCACCAACTGCGCGCCCGCGTCTTTTCCGATCGTTTGGGCTGGGACGTCAGTGTCGCCGGAGGCTGTGAGTCGGATGCTTTCGACAATCTTCATCCGACCTACATCCTGGCCGTGTCGAGCAACGATCGAGTGGTTGGATGTGCGCGTCTGCTTCCCGCACTCGGCCCCACGATGGTGGCCAACGTTTTCCCTTCGCTCCTTCCTTCCGGCCGCCTAGAGGCTCACCCCGCAATGATAGAGAGCTCGCGCTTTTGCGTGGATACCTCTCTTGCTGAGGGCAGGGGAGACGGCGCCATTCATGAGGCGACGCTCACCATGTTCGCGGGGATTATCGAATGGTCGGTGGCGAACCGCTTCACCGAAATCGTCACGGTGACGGATCTTCGGTTCGAACGGATTCTCGCTCGCGCCTGTTGGCCGCTTCAGCGCATTGGCGAGCCAACAATGATCGGAGCGACCGTGGCCGTGGCGGGCACTCTGCCGGCAAACGCCGACACATTCATGAAGCTCCGCACCGCCAACTACCGCTCTCAAATCATCAGCCCTTTTGCCCAATCAGCGTAAGGAGAAATCAGTGGAACAGCTTCGCTCTCATCCTCGCCTCGTCCGCAAGCTTCAGGAGGCGCTTGGCGACCAGCTCTGCGTTGCTTTGGACGATAGCAACGTCGTCGAGATCATGCTGAATCCTGATGGCAAGCTATTCATAGAGCGGCTCGGGCACGGCGTCGCGCCCGCTGGCGAGATGTCGTCGGCTGCGGCGGAAATGGTGATTGGAACAGTTGCTCACGCGCTCCAATCCGAGGTGGACACCGACCAACCCATCATTTCCGGAGAACTGCCGATCGGTGGTCACCGCTTTGAAGGCCTGCTGCCCCCGGTTGTCGCCAAACCCGCGTTCACGATCCGTCGGCGGGCATCCCGTCTGATCCCGCTCGATGACTATGTTCGCTCTGCCGTCATGTCCGAGGCCCAGGCTGCGACGATCCGCAGCGCAATTGCCTCGCGTCTGAACATCATCATTTCCGGTGGGACCGGCTCCGGCAAGACGACGCTCGCGAATGCCGTAATCGACGAAATCGTGAAGAGCGCACCAGAAGATCGGCTCGTCATCCTTGAAGACACCGCCGAAATCCAATGCGCGGCCGAGAACGCGGTTCTCCTGCACACGACCGACGCAATCGATATGGCCCGCCTTCTAAAGAGCACGATGCGCTTGCGCCCCGACCGCATCGTTGTCGGCGAGGTCCGTGACGGCGCGGCGCTGACGCTTCTAAAGGCCTGGAACACAGGTCACCCTGGCGGCGTGGCAACAATCCACTCGAACACGGCGACCTCCGCGCTCCGCCGACTGGAGCAACTGACGGCCGAAGCAAGCCAACAGCCGATGCACGAGGTGATCGGGGAGGCTGTCGACCTCATCGTTTCCATCGAGCGTACGCCGCGAGGCCGGCGTGTTTGCGACATCGTCCAGGTCGAGCGCTTCGCCAACGGCCAATACGAGATCGAATCCGACCAACTCACCGAAGAACAGGAGGCGCGGCATGTCGCGTAAGTATGAGTTTGTCTCCATCGCGCTTCTTGCCGCGCCAGTCATTTTGGCGTCGGTGGCACCGGCACTGGCCAGTTCAGGCGGTAGTCTGCCCTGGGAAGGACCGCTCGAGCAGATCCAGGAGTCCATCACAGGCCCGGTCGCGGGCTACATCGCACTTGCAGCAGTAGCAATCGCGGGCGGCATGCTGATCTTCGGTGGGGAGCTGAACGATTTCGCGCGGCGGCTGATGTATGTCGTGCTTGTTGCCGGCATCCTCCTCGGCGCCACGACCATTGTCGGCCTGTTCGGTGCGACCGGCGCTTCGATTGGCGTGACCGATGATTGGGTCACTTCGATACGCTCGAGTGCAGGAGGGGAGGGGGCTCATGGCTGAGGCGCTATCCGGACTTCACCGCAATCGCATTCACCGTGCGCTCTCCCGGCCGAACCTCCTGATGGGCGCGGACAGGGAACTGGTTTTGATCACCGGGCTTGCCGCCGTCATCCTGATTTTCGTGGTCCTGACGGTCTATTCCGCGCTCTTCGGGATCGCCGTCTGGTTCGTGATCGTCGGGCTGCTCCGGATGATGGCGAAGTCGGACCCGCTCATGCGGCAGGTCTATGTCCGCCATATCTCGTACAAGCCCTACTACAAGGCGACCACCTCGCCTTGGCGACGGTATTGAGGGGGACCTGGCATGGTCGCTCTCAAACGCTTCCGGGCCACTGGCCCGTCCTTCGCGGATCTCGTTCCCTATGCTGGTCTGGTCGATAATGGCGTGCTTCTGTTGAAGGATGGAAGCTTGATGGCCGGCTGGTATTTTGCTGGTCCGGACTCAGAAAGCGCTACCGACCTCGAGCGCAACGAACTGTCGCGCCAGATCAACGCAATCCTGTCGCGCCTCGGAAGCGGCTGGATGATCCAGGTTGAGGCCATCCGTATTCCAACGTTCGATTATCCTTCGGAAGCTCGTTGCCATTTCCCTGATGCTGTCACGCGCGCGATCGACGCGGAGCGGCGGGCGCATTTCGCGCGCGAGCGGGGCCATTTCGAGAGCAAGCACGCGCTGATCCTGACTTATCGGCCGCTGGAGTCCAAAAGGACGGCTCTCAGCAAATACATCTATTCGGACGAGGAGAGCCGCAAGAAGACCTATGCCGACACGGTGCTCTTGATCTTCCGGAACGCCATCCGCGAGATCGAGCAATATTTCGCCAACACGCTTTCGATCCGGCGCATGGAAACACGCGAGGTCGTCGAAAGGGGAGGGGAGCGTGTCACCCGCTATGACGAACTGCTTCAGTTCGTCCGCTTCTGCATCACCGGCGAAAACCACCCGATCCGCCTGCCGGATGCTCCCATGTATCTCGACTGGATCGCGACCGCTGAACTCGAGCATGGGCTGACCCCGAAAGTCGAAAACCGTTTTCTCGGTGTCGTGGCAATCGACGGGCTCCCCGCCGAGAGCTGGCCAGGGATACTCAACAGCCTCGATCTGATGCCTTTGACCTATCGCTGGTCGTCGCGCTTCATTTTCCTCGACGCGGAAGAGGCGCGTCAAAAGCTGGAGCGGACGCGCAAGAAGTGGCAGCAGAAGGTCCGACCGTTCTTCGACCAATTGTTCCAGACGCAAAGCCGCTCGGTCGATCAGGACGCGATGACAATGGTTGCCGAAACCGAGGACGCCATCTCGCAGGCCTCGTCGCAGCTGGTCGCCTACGGCTATTACACGCCCGTGATCGTGCTCTTCGACAGCGATCGCGAAGTATTGCAGGAAAGGGCCGAAGCAATCCGCCGATTGATCCAGGCCGAAGGCTTTGGGGCGCGGATCGAAACGCTCAACGCCACCGACGCCTATCTCGGAAGCCTGCCGGGCAATTGGTATTGCAATATCCGCGAACCGCTGATCAACACCAGCAACCTCGCGGACCTGATCCCGCTCAATTCGGTCTGGTCGGGAAACCCGATCGCACCTTGCCCATTCTATCCTGCCAATTCTCCGCCGCTGATGCAGGTCGCGAGCGGCTCGACGCCGTTTCGGCTCAACCTCCATGTCGATGACGTGGGCCACACGTTGATCTTCGGTCCGACCGGCTCGGGCAAGTCAACGCTCCTGGCGCTGATCGCGGCGCAGTTCCGGCGCTATGACCAAGCCCAGATCTTCGCCTTCGACAAAGGAAGCTCGCTGTTGCCGCTGACGCTCGCCGCGGGTGGCGATCACTACGAGATCGGCGGCGATGTACAGGAGACGGGACCCGCTCTCGCGTTCTGCCCGCTGTCGGATCTCGAGAGTGACGCCGATCGGGCCTGGGCGACCGAATGGATCGAGATGCTGGTCGCGCTGCAGGGCGTCGCCATCACCCCCGATCATCGCAATGCCATATCGCGGCAGGTCGGTCTGATGGCCAAGGCGCCCGGCCGGTCGCTCTCGGATTTCGTAAGCGGCGTGCAGATGCGCGAGATCAAGGATGCCCTGCATCATTACACAGTCGACGGCCCGATGGGGCAGCTTCTCGATGCTGAACAGGATGGGCTCTCGCTTGGCGCTTTCCAGACCTTCGAGATCGAAGAGTTGATGAACATGGGCGAGCGGAATCTGGTACCCGTTCTCACCTATCTGTTCCGACGCATCGAGAAGCGACTTGACGGCTCACCAAGCCTGATCGTCCTCGAGGAGGCCTGGTTGATGCTCCGTCATCCGGTTTTCCGCAACAAAATCAGAGAATGGCTGAAGGTTTTGCGCAAGGCGAACTGCGCGGTCGTTCTCGCGACGCAGTCTATTTCGGACGCCGAGCGCTCGGGCATCATCGATGTCCTGAAGGAATCCTGCCCGACGAAGATCTGCCTTCCGAACGGCGCGGCGCGCGAGCCCGGCACGCGCGAGTTCTATGAACGGATTGGGTTCAATGCGCGCCAGATCGAGATCGTTTCGAACGCGATCCCCAAGCGTGAGTATTACGTCGTCACCCCTGAGGGCCGGCGGCTGTTCGATATGGCGCTGGCCCCTGTGGCGCTCAGCTTCGTCGGCGCCTCGGGCAAGGAAGACTTGAAGCGCATCCGCATACTGAATTCCGAACACGGCCGCGATTGGCCGATCCACTGGCTTCAAATGAGAGGGGTTCACGATGCCGCATCGCTGCTTGACTTCGATTAGACTGCTCGCCAGCGTGGTGGCGGTCGCATTCGCGATTGGCGCCACAAAGCCTGCGGTGGCGGGCACTGCAACTGGCGCCGCGACTGAGTGGACGCAGGTCCTCAACAATGGGGAGCTCGTATCGCTGGTTGGCCAATCCGGCGAGCAAATCCAGAACCAACTCACCCAGATCAGCCAGTTGGCGCAACAGATCGAAACGCAGCTCAACATCTACCAAAACCTGCTGCAGAACACCGCAACCCTCCCGTCTCACATGTGGGGGCAGGTCGAAAGCGACCTCAACCAGCTCCGCAGCATCATCGACCACGGCCAGAGCATTTCGTTTTCGATGGGCAATGCTGATGACGTGCTGCAGCAACGCTTCGAGAGCTATTCGAGCCTCAGGACCAACCTGCCGGACGCCGAAAGTTTCTCATCGAGGTACCAGGCGTGGTCCGACACGAACCGGGACACGATCGCCAGCACACTCAAAGCTGTGAGCTTAACTGCCGACCAATTCGACAGCGAGGAAAGCACGATGTCCTCGTTGCGGTCGATGTCCGAGACGGCCGACGGGCAGATGAAGGCTCTCCAGGTGGGTCATCAGATCGCCGCACAACAGGTGGCACAGATGCAAAAGCTCCGCGGTCTCGTCTCTCAGCAGATGACCATGATGGGCACCTGGCTGCAGACAGAGCAGACCGACAAGGATCTGGCGCAAGCACGCCGGGAGAAGTTCTTTAACGCTGAGGTCAAAACCATTCCGGAAGGCCAGAAGATGGAGCCCCGCTGGTGAGCCGCGCCATCGTCATCGTCCTTCTTGTCCTTGCTGCTGCTGTCTCGTCTGCCGCGACGGTGCTGATCATTAACACCAAGGCCTCCAACCAACCTGCGCTCACCGAGGAGCAACGCGCGGTGCGCGAGAAACTCTTTGGCTCCGGCAAGGAGCTTCCGCCGATCAAGGACGGCCAGGAGATGCGCCCGAGATGGTAAAGAGCAGCCTTATACGTTCTTTCCTCATCGCAGGACTAGTATGCATCGCCTTCACGGCGCCCGCTTTCGCGCGGGAAGGACAGGTCCTGACCGAGCTGGAGAACCAGGTTTCGACGGCTGCGAAAGGATGGGAAACCACCATCATGGACGCGGCTAAATCGCTGTTCTGGATCCTGGCCACCATCGAGATTGGAATAGCCGCGGTCTGGCTCGCAATCCAGGCCGCTTCTCTCGACAGCTGGTTTGCCGAACTTGTCCGACGGATCATGTTCATCGGGTTCTTCGCTTTTGTCCTCACACAGGGTCCAACCTTCGCGCGAGCGGTGGTCGACAGGTTGTTCCAGATCGGCGCTGGCGGCGGTTCAGCTTCTCCCGCCGAAATCTTTGACGCCGGCATTCGAGTCGCCTCGCAAATGTCACAGCAAGCGCAGTTCGGTGTATTCGAAGACAATGCACTGGCGATCGCCGCCGTACTGGCGATGGGCGTCGTCGTCATCTGCTTTTCCCTAGTCGCCGCGATTTTCGTGTCGGTTATGGTCGAGATGTATGTCGGCCTGCTCGCCGGCATGATCATGCTGGGCCTCGGGGGATCCTCATATACGAAGGATTTCGCGATCCGCTATCTCGTCTACGCTTTCGGCGTCGGCATGAAGCTGATGGCGCTGGTGATGATCGCCAAGATCGGATCGCAGGTCCTCCTGGGTTTGGCGAATGCTCCGACCGCGACCTCCGACCAGTTCGTCACGACGCTCGCGATCGCCGGCATCTCCGTCGTGGTCTTCATCATCGCCATGTACGTGCCGAGCATCATCCAGGGTGTTGTCCAGGGCGCCTCGGTTTCCGGAGGAATGGAAACGATCCGTCACGGTGGCCATGCGGCATCGTTCGCCGCAGGCGCTGGATTCCTTGCCGCGGGTGCCGCACGAGCGGGTGTTACGGCCGGTCAGTCCGCACGAGCAGCCGGTTCATCACTCGCTGGTGCGGCCCTTCGAGGCTTCGGTGCAGGGATCGGATCCGCCGGCAGTGCTGCGGGATCGGCGGCCAAAGAGAAGGCGATCGGTTCACCCGGCGCCTATGCTGGATCAATCCTCGGGCTCGCCAATGCCAAGCTCGACGAGGCCCGCAGTGGTTATAACGGCCCAAAGCCACCGCCCGAACACAAAGCCTAGCAACAACCAGAAAGTAATGGATCGATGGCAGCGAACGGCGCCCCCGAAAACCCCTATCTTGCCGCACGCCAGGAATGGACGGAACGATACGGATCCTATGTGCAGGCGGCCGCGGCGTGGCGCATGGTCGGCGTGCTGGGTCTCACCATGGCGGTGATCGGCTTTGGATATGCAATGTATCTCAGCACGCAAGTGAGGCTCGTGCCGTACATCGTGGAGGTCGACAAACTCGGCACGTCGGTCACGGCCGGTTTCCCCGAACAGATCGAGTATGCGGACGTCCGCGTAGTGCGTGCCACCCTCGGCAATTTCGTAATCAGCTTCCGTTCGATCACGCCGGACGCCGTGGTGCAGAAACAATATATCGACCGAACTTACGCGCTCCTTCGGACCTCCGATCCTTCGACGGAGAAGATCAACGCGTGGTTCCGGGGCAATTCGCCGTTCGAAAAGGCGAAGACATCCACGATCGCCATCGAGGTCAACAACATCGTGGCGCTTTCGAACCAGACCTATCAGATCGACTGGACCGAATACGAGCGCGATCGCAAAGGCAAGGAAACCGGCACGCGCCGGTTCCGCGGGATTGCCACGGTCGCACTAACCGCGCCGCAAGACGAGGCGACGATCCGCCTCAATCCGATTGGTCTTTATGTCCGGGATTTTGACTGGACGGCACAGCTTTAAGGGCAGGGGATTTGCCAATGCACAAGACAGGATTGATCGCAGCCGCCGGCTGCATGGCCGGGCTCGTCCTTGCGAGCGGCGCTTTCGCCCAGAGCATGACATCGAATGAGGTGAAGGGAACGAACATTTCCAGGAAGTGGCGCGGCACGCCGGGCCTCGTGACCACCGGGCCGGATGGGAAAGTTGTGTTCCTGTTCGGCGAAACCCAACCTTCCGTGGTCTGCTCGCCGCTGCAGGTTTGCGATATCGAGCTGCAGGGCGGCGAGATCGTCCGGGACGTTCTGGTTGGTGACACTGTGCGCTGGAAGGTCGAACCGGCGACCTCTGGCGCCGCTGGCGGACAAGCGATCCATTTGATCGTCAAGCCATCCGAGCCCGGTCTCGTCACCTCGATGGTGGTCACGACGTCACGTCGCACCTACCACATCCAGCTCAAGTCCCATCCGAGCCAGTACATGGCCCGCATCGGCTTCGAATATCCCGAAGACACCTCGACCAAGCTCGCGGACATCAATGCCCGGCTCGAGACTGGCGGCATTCCCGGCACGGCGCCGAATAAGTTGAACTTCTCTTATGCAGTCAGCGGCAGCGCCTCGTGGAGACCGAAGCGGGTCTATTCTGACGGCGTGAAGACCTACATCCAGTTCCCCAGGTCGATCTCGGGACAGGACGCACCCGTCCTCTTCGTTGTTTCTGGCGGCCAGAACCGCATCGTCAACTATCGCATGAAGAACGATATGATGATCGTCGACTATGCGGTCGATAAGGCGATCCTCGTTTCCGGTGTCGGCTGGCGCCAACAGAAGATCACCATCCGGCGGGGAGGCTGATCGATGCGCAAGCTGCTCCCCTTGGTCATCGGCGCCGCGCTCCTTTCCGGTTGCCAGACTGCCGACGATGCTCTCACTACGAACTCCACCCCCGCCGCCGTCAGCGGACCGGCCGCAGGTGCCATCGCCGGCGATATGGCAAGTCGGCTTGCCGAACAAATCGGCCCGGTCGCCACGACAGCAATCACGATGGACAAGGACACCTCGGAATATGCCGCTGCCCTCGAGGCGGCCCTGAAGGGATGGGGGTATACCGTCGTCACCGATGGAAAGGTCGCCAAGGACCAGAAGCCGGTCGAACTTGCGTGGTCGCTCGACAGCTTTGACGGCCAGGTTCTTGCCCGCCTGACGACGCCATCGATCGCGCTCGGCCGTGCCTATACGCCTACGGCAGCTGGAGCCACACCGGCGAGCCCGCTTTCAATCATGCAGCGCAACTGACGGGAGAAACACATGGTCCAGTCGCTTCAGCTCGGCACATCCAGCAATGCCGAGGAGCAGCCGGGGATGCGCCGTCTCAACCGGCTGCCGATCATTATCGCTATCGTCGTGATTGTGCTGTTCTTCGGAGTCGTTGTGATCGGACTTTCGTGGCGTGGGCTGACATTCAACCGCGGCAGTGATCTCGAGAGCGCATCGAATTCGCCTGCGACGAACTTTGGGGACCAGCTGAAAAGAGGGATCTCGGACGGTATCATCGGCGAACCTGAAAGGCAGGACGTCTTCCAGCCAACACCCGTCATCGTCCAGAAGGAGGACAAACAGCAACCCGCTGTCGAGCCCCAACGACGAGAGCGCCGACCGCGGCTCGAGTCTGAGGAAGATTGGAGAGCCCGGCTGAAGCGGGAGCAGGACGAGCAGTATATCCGTGAAACGCAGCGCCAGCGGATGGCACGTCTTCAGGCGCGCGCCACAGCTCTCGACTCTCCTTTGAAGGTCGACATCTCCGATGCCGAGAAGACTGCGGCAAATCCTACCGACACTCGGCAGAATTTGACGGCGACAGCAAACGATGCCTCGGACCTCTACGCGGCCGCCATGAAATCCGGGCTCGTGGGGCAGAACGTTGATCAAAACGGCCAGACGTCGAAGGAGGATTTCTTCAATCAGGATATCAAGGACCTCGGCTATCTGCCGAACAAGGTCGTGCCGCAGATGTCGCCCTACGAGTTGAAGCGCGGCTCGGTCATTCCGGCCACATTGATCACCGGCCTCAACTCCGACTTGCCTGGCAGGATTACCGCGCAGGTTAGCCAGAATGTCTATGACAGCGCAACCGGCTACCGGCTCCTAATCCCGCAAGGCGCGAGGCTGTTCGGGCGCTATGATTCAAAGATCTCATTCGGTCAGGAACGTGTTCTCGTCGTCTGGACCGACCTCATATTCCCCAATGGCTCGACGCTGCAGATCGGCGGCATGGCAGGGACCGACGCCGAAGGTTATGGGGGCTTCAAGGACAAGGTCGATCGGCATCTCTGGCGGACATTCGGTTCGGCAGCGCTGATCGCGCTGATTGGAACCGGGATCGACATGTCGATGCCCGAGAGCTCGACGCTGGCGACACAGGATACCGCCTCGGACGCCGCACGCCGAAACTTCGCTGAATCATTCGGCCGAGTGGCTGAGCAGACCATTTCGAAGAACCTGAACGTCCAGCCCACAATCCGCATTCGACCCGGCTACAAGTTCAATGTCCTCGTCGACCAGGACATCATCTTTCCGTCCGCCTATCGTGGGAATTAGCGGCGCAGGGGGCCAGAGACCTGATCCCGTGTCCGCCGCTGGTTGACGCGCAGTGTGGCGGTACAATCACTGCAGCGCACAACCTTCATCAGTTTGTCATATTTCTAGGCTGACGCAGCTTGAAAGATGCATTTCCCCAGGTAGTGCTAAGGTACACGGCCAGAGGGAATGCTTCGCATGTTGGATGCACCGTAGGTTGCCGTCAAAAGTGATTGTGTGCGTAAATCACAGCCATGACCCGATTGCCCAAATAGCGTGACCGATCGTTTCGCCAAAGGACGAACTCGCCGGGTCAAGAAGATAGGAGAGATGTCCATGAACGGAAACCTTCGCTCGCTCATCGATATGCTGGAAGCCGCGCAAGATGGGCACATGATCAGGAGCGCTCTTAGAAGCTTCGCACATTCCTGCGGGTATGACTGGTTCGCCTACCTGCAAAAAGACGGCACCCAGGTCAGGACGTTCAATTCCTATCCCGGACCATGGGAAAGCATCTACCTCGGCAGCGACTATTTCCACATCGATCCCGTGCTGGCGGAAGCAAAGCGCCGGCGGGACGTTTTTTTCTGGACCGCCGACGCCTGGCCTGCCCGGGGTTCATCTCCTCTGCGACGGTTTCGTGACGAGGCAATCGGGCACGGGATTCGCTGCGGCGTCACCATTCCCGTGGAGGGAAGCTACGGATCGGCGATGATGCTGACCTTCGCGTCGCCGGAAAGGAAAGTGGATATTTCGGGCGTGCTGGATCCCAAAAAGGCAGTTCAACTGCTGCTGACGGTCCATTACCGATTGAAAATCATTGCGGCTAAAACCGTGGTCAATCCCAAGCAGATGCTGTCGCCTCGCGAGATGCTTTGCCTGGTGTGGGCGTCGAGGGGAAAGACTGCATCCGTAACCGCCAACCTCACCGGAATCAATGCCAGGACCGTGCAGCACTATCTCGACAAAGCCCGTGCAAAGCTTGACGCGGAATCAGTGCCGCAACTCGTCGCCATTGCCAAGGATCGTGGTCTGGTCTGAGCTTAGTTGGCGCCCTCGAAAGGCACGTCGGGCACGAAGCCGAGTGCGTCCAGAATGTCCGAGAGCTCCTCCTGTTGGGCCTCCGACCTTTTTTGGCGTGCGCGATATTCATCCTGGAGCGTTTGGAGGACTGAACCGGAGATCGACGGATCGTCGCTTGCGCGCAACCACTCCTCGTAAACGACCTCATCTGCCTCGAGGAGCCGGCGGTGTTCCAGAATGGCGGAAACCGCCAGTGCTTCTAGCTCCAACTTTTCCATTGAATGGTACAGATGTTTCCCCTCGTTTCCTTCAACGCCCGAGGAACCTGCATCTGTCATTTGTTTCTCCACTACGCCCAACTTAGACCGGCCTCAATCCGAGTGCACGGTTTGAACCACGACTGCACGGCCTGGGTGTCAGGTAAAATTCGCGAACGTGTTTTCAACCTGCCGGCCCTGAGTATCACATGGCGCGCTGAATCGGAACTATCGTTCCTGGAACGATCATTCCTATTCAGGTTCCGCTCACGTCATGGATCTCAAGGAGGTCATGGCGATAAATTTGCGTCGGATCCGTCATGGCAAGCAACTGACGCAAGAGGAGCTGGCGGACCGATCGGGCCTGAGCGCGCGCTATATCGGAGCGATCGAGCGTGCCGATGTCTCGGCCAGCGTCACCGTCCTCGGTCAGATCGCGGAGGCGCTGGGTGTCGAGCCGGCCGCGCTTGTGACGAAGTCAGGCTGAACGGCGCGTCTTGGCGCCAGATCAGGCAGGATTTAGAGGGCTTGGCAAGACGGTACATGTGCCTTCGCATTCTTCAGCGAAGATCTTCTCCAGAAGCACGACCACGAACGTACACGAGCGGTCGATACGGTGACGGTCATTTGCTATATGTTCTCCATAGGGAGAATGATTATGGTCAGCGCCCTACGTGAATATACGCCCGCCGAGGCTGCGGCTGTCAGCGAGATTGCTGTGAAGGCGGTTCACAATGCCATCGGCAAGGGCATCGTCTCGACCCGATTGTCGCGCCGTTCCGGCCGAGCGCTCACAGATGATGATTTGCTTCGTTGAAGCTCTGGTATGGCGTCGGCTCGATCCTGTCGGCGGAGCGTCGCAAACGCCTGTTCGACACGATCGACGAGAATTCCAGTGCGGATACTGTGAGAGCGGACGACTATCTGATCGTCGATGTCGCGAAAGCGAGAGAGCACCTGGCCGCCCGGGGTGAGGCACTGAGGGAAGCGGACAAGATCATTCACAGCGTGAAAGGCTTGGTTGGGGGCGAGCCGGTCTTCAAAGGCACGCGCGTTCCAGTGCGAACGATCGCTGCGATGAAACGGCAAGGCGCTAGCACCGGGGAGATCCTTGAGGGCTATCCCGCACTCACGGCGCGCATGGTGGAGCTCGCCGAAATCTGGACGGCAGCTCACCCGGCCCGAGGACGGCCGAAAAAGCTGTCGGAACAAGGACTGACGGTGAAGTCGGTGAAGCGCCTGGCTATCTCCAAGGCTGGTGGCCGGAAGGCCTCGGGCACGGCTTCGTGAAGTTCCTCATCGACGAATGCCTGCACACGTCGCTCGTGGCCGTGACTCAAAACCATGGCCACGACTGTTTTCATGTCAATTGGCTTGGCCTGAGCGGTGAGACGGACTGGGATCTGATGCCGCGCATCGTTCGCGGACGACTTCACCTTCGTAACGAACAACGCGCGCGACTTCAGAAAACTCTACGCAAAAGAGGAGCTGCACGCCGACCTTGTCATCATCGTTCCCCAGGTTCTACCCACGCTGCAGCGGTAACTGTTCTCGGCTGTTCTGCAAGAACTCGCCATGTCCCAAGGCATTGTGAATGAAGTGGTCGAGATTGCCATTGAAGACAGTGAAGCCGTCCTGACACGCTATGCACTGCCGGAATAAGGATCAATTCCCGCCGATGCGGGACAGGTCGATCCGTATCTTGGCGCGCTCGACGTCTTGCGCCGCCTCCGGCTGCTCCTCTCCTGGTCTCGCTCCGGCCTCCTCTTCCTCGGCAGGGACCTCCTCTCTGCCTTGCTGCGGCACTTCAACCGATATTCCCGGATCCTCCGCCTGAAACACACTCACGCCCTCGAACTCCCCGGTCTTCCATGCGTAGACGGCATCTTCGAAGATCTGCGGGAAAACGTCCTTGCTCGTCGGATTGCCATACCATTTCGCTACGATCCTCAGTACCTTGGCGAACATCGCCGTACCTTTGCGGAGGTTCTGGCAGGCATCGACAAGGTTAGGCTTCAGATCCGCCGGTTCCTTGGCGCCAATGCCGGCGGGAAACTGTGTCAGGCCGACGCGGACGACCGCATGACCAGCGTATTGCCGTACGATCGCCATCGCCTCTTCGGCCGAAGTCGTTTTCGGCACGAGGATCAATCGGCCACCCGATTTGACGGTGACGGTGAGGGGATCGGCCGAACCCGCAGCCATCACGAACTGCTCGACGATAGCGGGCTTGAGAGAAGGGTCGGCGCATTCTTTTATCAGGGCGGCGTCGAGCATGGTGTCTCCTTGGCGCTCAGGTGTTGACGGCAGTAACAAGCGGTTTGTCAAAGAGCTTCGCCCATCCGCTCGTGGCGGCTCGTTGGATGGAAACGATCGATGTCCCCTCGGTCCACCAACCATTTCCGACGGCGACGACAAAATCCGGATCGTGAAGCATGGACTGAAGGATCGGCCAAACGATCAGTTGTTCGTAACAGATCAGCGGCGCCGCCCGGCCGGCGCCGATCGAGACGACCGGGTTTGCGAAGAAGTCCGCCCGCGCGCCTCCGCTTTGGCCGAGCCACAACCCCCACGGCTGCCACATCGAACCGGGCACCGGCATGCGTTCATGATAGAGGATGCCGCCACCCTTCCTGTCGATCGCAACGAGGACATTGTCATAGCCGTCGGCATCGACCACCGCGGCGCCGGCAATGACTGTGGAATTGCCCCCGCTGAAGGCGCTGGTCCAGAGACGCCCGATGGTTGGTGTCCAGAAGCCGAGCGCACTTTCCGGCAGCACCACAAAGCGAACGCCATCGCCGGCAGCTTTCCGCACCGTTGCGATCAGGTCACGCTGACGCTGAAGACCGACCTCCCGACCAAGCGAAGCGCCCAGTTCCAGATCGACGCCACGCCAGCCTTCCGGTAGTTTCGGGTCGGTCCAGGTTGTGGCGGACCAGAGCCAAAGGCCTGTCAGGGCTATGGCGACAGCTGGCCAAAAGCGGGTTACGAGGCCCGCAAGGCCGGCTGTCATAGCCCCAAGTCCCCACCATCCCCAGCCCGGAAAGAGAACACCCGCGGCCGTGACCGGATGGGCCCAGCCGGTGATGCCGAACGGCGGGATGGCCATGATGACGGCCGCGAGAAAATAGCGAAACGGAAGAAACCCGGCGGCCTTTGTCCAGAGGACCCTATGGACGGTGACAAAGCTCAAGGACGCACACAGCCAGAGCAACAAGCCGGGCCAGAGATCCGATGAATAGAAAGCCGCGACACCCTGCGGCAATCCGCGGGATGCCGCCAGAAAATACCCGGATGACACAAGCATTACCTCCGGCCTGCTTCGCGCTTTCGACCACAGGATTGGGAACGCCAATGCGATGGGCAGGAGCAGGACATGACCACTCCAAGCCACCGCACCGACGATGGTCGAGGCGACGATCATGAGCATCGATTGAAGACGCCTAACGCGCATAGGTGAGCACCTCCTGCGCCCGCCCGAGAATGCCCGAAACGGGCAGGGGACCGAAGTATCGGGAGTCGTAGGAGCCCGGAAACGAGGAATGCAGGAAGACATGTCCTGGCGGAACAGTTCCACTCGGAAACGGCGCCAACGGCCGACCTTTTCCATCACGCGGTGCGAGACCGGATGAGGAAACCTCTCGCCCGTCCACCCTCACGCTGGCGCCGATTTCAACATATTGTCCTGCGCGGGCGATCACCGTCTTGATGAGAGGCGCAACACCCGCCGGGCAAAGACCGAAGCGGAGATAACCACGTGCTTTCGCCTCCCGCATTTCCGCTGTTTCCGGTGGGCAGATGAATATCAAGTCGTTGACCGCGGCGGGTCGAACGAGCGGAACGATGCGCCATAGACCGAGCGGCTCACTCGGTGTCAGATTGATGCGATAACCGCCGAAGTGGGCAGCCGTCATGACCAGGACGGCGGCCGCCGTCGCAACGACCAGAACCACTCCCGATCGTCTTTGTTGCTCGGTCATTCCTTGGCGTGTTCGGGCCCTTGTCGTCATTTCAGGGAGAGCCCCTGGCTCTTCATCTGACGCTGCGTCTCGGCTAGCTTCAGTGCCTCTGTCGTGCGTTCATGCGCGGCAAGCTGTTGGACTGTTCGCATAGAGTTCCACGCGCTCCGGACCTCAGCCTTCTGGCCGGCTGTCATGCCTGCCGTCACGGTGTCGAAAGTCTTGCCATCAGTGTCTTTCGCGGCGAGCGGCAGGAAGGTCAGGTCTCCGAAGCGCTCGGCAACGGCCCTGGCGAAACCTTCGAGTTCGGCCTTCACCATTTTGTCGGCCAACGCGTATTCGAGGCCGGCCGGGAGGTCGTTCCGATCGATCGCGTCACGCATGCGTTCTAGGGTTTGCTTCGCCGCAGGCGACAGCGCCGGAATGTCGACAGAGACCTTGAGTCGGGCCGCCCGCTCCTCCGTCTCATGTCTGATTTCGGCCTCGGACCGCTCACGAAGGTAGCGGTCAAGATTTCGGGCGAGCGCCGGCACATTGGCGATGGCCTTTTCCCGATCCTGTTTATCGGCGCGCCTGGCGAGAAGACCGGTCTTGCCCTTGAGCGCGCCGAAGCTCTCGGGCTCGCCGGCAATCCGTGCAAGGGTGGACTGAGCGACCGACCGGTCCTTGAGCATGGCGTCGACATTGATCGCCTTGAAGGCCGCTTCCGGCTGCGGGTAGACGAGATGGAAGCGGGTCGAGACGCCCTCCCATTGCTTCTTCAGGCCGGGATCGGCTGCGAGCTTGTCCTCCACGGCCTGCTCGAGCGATTTCGGGAAGGTGGTGATGCCTGACACCATGGGCTTGGCCTCCGTGGTCGTGTTCGGGATGGATTGCTTGTTGCTGCCGCGAAACAGTCCGAGCGTCGCTCCGATTGCGACCAGACGCGCGCCGAGATCGACGAGCTTCCGCTTCTGCCGAACCGTCCATTCGAGCCGATCGCGAACTAGGGTGCGGGCGACCCTGACGAGATCGAGGCCACGAGCCTCAGCAAACCGGAGTGCCTGGAGGTAGAAGGGACCGCCCGCATAATCGAGGGTCGTCTCCTTTGCATTTTTCCGCGACACGATCGCGATCAGCCCGCCCGCTTTGGCGAAGGACCGTCGACCGTAGTAGACGCCGAGGTCCTCCCGATGACGGGTCATGGCGACATAGGTCAGATGCCGGTCCAGCGAGAGCGACGCGAGCACCTTGACCCGGTCGACAGTTGCGCCCTGGCTCTTGTGGATCGTAGTGGCATAACCGAGGTCGAGGTCGTTATAGAAACGCTGTTCGACCGTCACCCGACGGCGATGTTCGCCTTCGCCGATCTCCGCAACGATGCGGCCAGGGGCAGCCTCGACCACCTTCGCCAGCATGCCATTCTTTACGCCGAGCGAGGCCTCATTCCTCAGGAAGACGATCTGGTCGCCGGCTGCAAAGTTGCGATCGCCATCGGCCGTTTTGAACGTGGCACCATCGTCGAGGATCCCGCGTTCGAGAAGCTTGATCCGCGCCATCTGGTTCAGCATGCGAACGTCACGGCGAAGGTGGGCGAGGATCAGCGAGGTCTTTGCAGGATCATAGTCGCGGTCCCAAGCGGCAATGAGATTGTCGACCGCATCCGCTTTCAGATCCGAGCCAATCACCTTGCCATTGGCTCGGTAGGCATCGACCGCCTCGCCGACCTTGCCGCGCGCCAGATCGAGCGAGGCATCGCGCATCCATTGCTCGCGCTGGCGATAGATCGTTTCGAGTTCGGCGTATCCGATACGTTCGGCGATCGCGCTGAACGCGGCACCCGCCTCGATCGGCTGGAGTTGCTCCGGATCGCCCACCAGAACGAGCTTGGCGCCGGCCTTGGTCGCCACTTCGACGAGCAAGGCCATCTGCCGCGACGACACCATGCCCGCCTCGTCGAGCACGAATATCGTCTTGGCGTCGAGCTGGTTGCGCCCCTCGTTCCAGCGGAGCTCCCAGGACGATAGAGTACGCGAGACGATGCCGGCTTCTTTCTCCAGACCTTCGGCCGCCTTGCCGGCGAGGGCTGCGCCGACAACACGATAACCGGCCGCTTCCCAGGCTTCGCGCGCCGCCTTCATCATCGTCGTCTTGCCCGCCCCGGCGCGGCCGATCACCGCGGCGATCCGTTCGGCTCCCGCGACGTGCTCGATCGCCGCTTTCTGCTCATCCGACAGTCGGTCATGACGTGCGAAGGTGGCCGAGAGCACGGCGTCGCGGACTCCATGCGAGGATCGCTGCGACAGCCAGATGGCACGATTAGCCATCTCCGCTTCGAGCCGGATCATTTCGCGCGTAGTGTATTTTGCCGGCGTCCGTCGGCCCGTCGAAAAGTCGATCCGCTCTCGCTCGATCCGGAGCGTCCGTGGGCTCTGCAGGATGCCGAGCATCAAGCGTTCGAAGAGGCCGGCATCGTCGATATAGCGATGCAGGATCTTTGCGACGTCCCGCTCATCGAAGACGCTCCTTTCTCGCATGATGAGGTCGAGCACGATCTCCGGGAATCGTTCGATACGCCGGGCATTTTCCGATCGGCGTTGCTCCTGATGCGCCAACCGCTCGAGCGAAACGGTCTCCGTGGCGCCGGCGGATTTTCGCTCGATCGCCTTCGTGCCGACGCCCAGGTGGATGGTCGGCTCGAGATTGATCCCTTGCTTTTCGAATGAGCGGCCATCGATCCGAATATCGAGACCGGCGAGCGCCAGGTGCCGGTTCTGGCAGGCAAACCAACCATCGCGGAAACTGTTAAAATCGTCGAGGCTTCCGGCCCAGAGCTCGTAGACGATCTTGCCGGCGTCGTTGCGCACGGGCTTGCCGTCCGGACCGAGCACCGCGACCTTTTTCGAACCGAACCCGTCCTCGGTCAGCGGCCGCAAGGTCGTCATGAGATGGACGTGCGGATTACCCGGGGCGTCATGATAGACCCAGTCGGCCACCATGCCCTTCGGGGTTATGTGCCGTTCGACGAAATCCCGCATCAGCGCGATGTTCTGCTCCGCCGTCAGTTCCAGCGGCAGGGCGAGGGTGACGTCCTTGGCGAGCTGCGCATCCGCACGCTTCTCGAAATCCTCGACCTTGTTCCAGAAGGCCTCCGACGCCCCCGAAACCGAGCGATCGGCGATCATCGTGCGCAGCCATTCCGGAGCATCGGCGGGGATGACGAATTCTTCATGGAGGAGCCCCTGCTTGCGGGTGTAGTCGATCGTCCGCGCCTCGCGCTTGAACTCCATTCTGGCGCAGTGCCGGTAGGCCGCCGACAGCACTGCGCTGCGGCCGGAGCCGCGGGCGACGACGCTGACGGAGAAATGGGGGACGGCCACGGCAGAATTCTTTCCCCGTTGCAAACGAAATCAATGAGTTCGTCGGAAGAGGCGGCCCTGCCAGGCTCTCTCAGCAACACGTCGCGCCAGCGACGTATAATTGCGCCCTTGGAAGCCGCTTCTTCGAAACGGCCGGGATCATTCACCAAAGCATCGCCGTTGGCGATTGTAGGATTCACAGTAGTGCGTTCCGCACTCCGGTCTGAAAATCTTGGCTAGAGACCAAGCTTTCCAGACAACGGAGACGAACGGAATGAAAAGACCATCCTCGAAAATCCGCGATGAGATCGCCAAACTCCAGGAACAGCTCAAGCTTGCCGAGACCAGGGAAGCCGAGCGCATCGGCCGGATCGCGCTCAAGGCAGGCCTTGGCGAAATCGAGATCGAGGAAGGGGAGCTTCAGGCAGCGTTTGGGGACTTTGCAAACCGATTTCGCGCAGGGAAGGACGCTACGACCGGAGGGAAAAAAGGTGCCGGCGACAGCAGCGGACCGGCGTCGACCGCGGCGGACACATCTGGCGCGGCTGCGGGCGGGACTGGCGAGGCTTGAGCGGATGGCGAGGACGATGACATCCGACGCGCGCAAGAAGGATACGCGCGAAAAGATCGAGCTCGGCGGTCTGATCGTCAAGGCGGGCTTGCGCTACCAGAAGCGGGCACTGCTGCTCGGCGCGCTCATTGATCTCGCCCGCCGCATCGAGGGCGACGAGAACGAGCGTTCGCGACTCACGGCAATCGGCTTGGAGGCCTTCGCCAATGACGATCAATAGGATTGCGCTCGTTGTCGGGCCTGCGGCTTTGATGATCCTGGCCGTCATCGGAATGACCGGGATCGAGCAATGGCTTTCCGGTTTCGGAAAGACAGAAGCCGCGCAACTGGCATGGGGGCGGGCGGGCATCGCCTTGCCCTATGTGGTGAGTAGCGCGATCGGCGTCATCTTTCTGTTCGCGACCGCCGGCTCGATCAGCATCAAGCCGGCAGGTTGGGGCGTGGTTGCGGGGAGCAGCGTAACGATCCTGATCGCAGCCATCCGCGAAACGATGCGCTTTTCCACCTTCGGAATGACGCTCCAGGCCGGCAAGACGCTCTTTGCCTATCTCGATCCGGCAACGTCGATCGGGGCGAGTGCTGCGCTCCTGTGTGCCTGCTTCGCACTCCGCGTTGCGTGGATCGGCAACGCGGCATTCGCCAGGGCCGAACCGAAACGCATTCAGGGCAAGCGGGCGCTCCATGGCGAAGCGGATTGGTTGAAGCTTGGAGAAGCGGCAAAGCTGTTTCCAGACGCCGGCGGCATCGTCATCGGCGAGCTCTATCGGGTCGACAAGGACAGCGTAGGTCACCAAGCGTTTCGCGCCGACAGCGCGGAAACGTGGGGCGCCGGCGGCAAATCGCCCTTGCTGTGCTTCGATGGTTCGTTCGGCTCGTCGCACGGGATCGTCTTTGCCGGTTCCGGCGGGTTCAAGACGACGTCCGTGACGATCCCGACGGCGCTCAAGTGGGGCGGCGCGCTGATCGTGCTGGATCCGTCGAACGAAGTCGCACCGATGGTCTCAACGCATCGCGGCGGTGCGGGAAGGGACGTGTTCGTACTCGATCCGAGAAAACCGGAAACCGGCTTCAATGTGCTGGACTGGGTCGGTCGTTTCGGGGGAACGAAGGAAGAGGATATCGCCTCGGTCGCATCATGGATCATGAGCGACAGCGGCGGTGCGCGCGGTGTCCGCGACGATTTCTTTCGCGCATCGGCGCTGCAGTTGCTGACGGCACTCATCGCCGATGTCTGCCTGTCCGGTCACACGGATGAGAAGGACCAGACGATGCGCAAGGTGCGCAAGAATCTGTCGGAGCCCGAGCCGACCTTGCGCAGGCGGCTGCAGGACATCTTCGACAATTCGGGGTCGGATTTCGTGAAGGAAAACGTCGCTGCCTTCGTCAACATGACGCCGGAAACCTTCTCCGGCGTCTATGCCAATGCGGTGAAGGAAACGCACTGGCTTTCCTACCCGAACTATGCCGCACTCGTGTCTGGCAAGAAATTCTCGACCAGCGACATTGCGGTCGGAAACACGGACGTCTTCATCAATATCGATCTCAAGACATTGGAGACACATGCGGGTCTTGCGCGCGTCATAATCGGCTCGCTTCTCAATGCGATCTACAACCGTGACGGTCAGATCAAGGGGCGCGCGTTGTTTCTCCTCGATGAGGTCGCCCGCCTCGGCTACATGCGGATTCTGGAGACCGCACGCGACGCCGGCCGCAAGTACGGGATCTCACTGACAATGATCTACCAGTCGATCGGCCAGATGCGCGAAACCTACGGCGGCCGCGATGCGGCCAGCAAATGGTTCGAGAGCGCCAGCTGGATCTCGTTTGCCGCGATCAACGATCCGGACACGGCGGACTACATCTCGAAGCGCTGCGGCATGACTACGGTCGAGATCGACCAGTTGAGCCGAAATTCCCAATCGAAGGGATCGTCGCGGACGCGATCGAAGCAGCTCGCGGCCAGGCCACTGATCCAGCCGCACGAGGTTCTGCGTATGCGCGCCGATGAGCAGATCGTGTTTACGGCCGGGAATGCGCCGCTTCGGTGCGGCCGAGCGATCTGGTTCCGGCGTGAAGACATGAAGGCTTGTGTCGGCACGAACGGGTTTCACAAGATCCAGCCAGCGCGCAGTGGAGCGAGCAAGGCTGATGCAGGGAAATGAAGAGTATCGGAGAAATCAGCAAAGCGCCGCCCAACGGGCGGGATTTCGGGAATTCTCGCCGTGCGAGGGCCGGAAACAGGGCAGCTGCAGGAGCCTCAACATAGTGGCCCGAAGGGGAGGCGGAACCGACTGCGCCCCGCACTCGCACACCGCTTTGCCGGCCGTGCCGCGAGGTTGTCGGTAAACCCGGACGAAACCATGCCCTCGTAAGATCTGGCGAAAAGGATGGAGACGAAATTGGCGCAAAACAACGTGACGCCATTCCGGAGCCCCCGGAAGGCCGGCGGCGACGGCCGGCCGTGGGGCTCGCGATCGTTGGCGTCGCTGACCGTCACATCAACTGCGTCGTCGATGGCGATACGTTCTGGCTCGAAGGCGAGAAAATCCGCCTGCCGATGTCGACACACCTGAGTTGGGCCCGCCGCGATGCGAGGCAGAACGGCTAAAAGGGGAGGCGGCGAAGGCACGCCTGCAGCACACTCATCCATGAAGGCCTTGCAAGGCGCTGGGACGGTGAGAGACATGGATGGTGTGATTGAGGTTCGCGAGAGGATCGTCGCCCAACTGGATGGAGACCGCGTGCGGGCTGCGAGAGCGCAGCGAATAGAGCCGTGCGCCGAAGGCGTCTCGCCCAAGCCCTTCACGACCTCCCGCAGATCATCACAGAAATGAATCGATCCCTTCCCATCGATTCATAAGTGTCGTTGGACGCAACCATCGGGATCAGCGATTCTGATCTCATGATCTCTCAGCCCTACCATCTCTATATCGAACGCTCCGATGCCTCGAGGAACATGGCCCGCTACTATGCCATGTCGATCGAACGGAACCTGTTCGGGGATGTCTGTCTGCTTCGGAAGTGGGGCCGCATTGGAACAAGGGGACAGATGATGGTGCATCATTTCGGGCGGGAAGAAGAAGCGGTTCGGCTGTTTCTCGATCTGCTGCGACAGAAACGAAAACGCGGTTATCGGCCGCGTGCGTCCATGCCGATATGAAAAAGGCCCGCCGAAGCGGGCCTCGAAAACACCTCATCGGCGCCGGTTCCAGTCGGTCTCGAAGGAGACCTCGATCTCGACGAAAAACAGAAGCTTGATGGCCATTTTCAGGCCGAGCTCTCCTTGCGTAAGAAGTGGCAGATCACCTTGCCGAGGGCGGCGAGGAATTGAACGACTGTTGCATGATGGATCTCCTTTCGAACTGCGGGCATCGCGATAAGCGTCCGTCAGAACGGAGGCTCGGCGCTTACGCGGCCGTCTTGCTCGGCCCAGATCACCTCGCGTTCGGCCTGGGCGAGTATAAGTTCGACCTCGATCTGGCGACGCTCGCCAGCGTCGACGGCGCTCCGCAGCTCGGCGCGCAGTTCTTCGATGTCCTGTTCTATGGTCATCGTCGTCATCTCCTGATGTTTGAGAAAGATGACGACCGCGGACGTGAGGAGAGGCGGGGTCAAGGAGCGCGGCACGCGCCCGCACCGCGGCGGGTGGGGGAGCCGAAATGCGCGAGCATTTTGGGGGAACCGCTCGTCCTTGAGGCTGCCCTTTCATTACGGCAAAATGGCTCGATCTGAGCAGACCCCTACCTCTCGTTTGGCAGCCAAAAATGCCGGAAACCGGCTCGATGCCTGTTCTCGGCTTCTAAGATAGGGGGCTGTCCCGCGGGGCCGGTGGCTCCTCAGTCCCGGTTGGGGCGGGACCAAATCAGCTGGAAGCCATCTTCATTTCGACCTCGGCAAGCGTCGCGTAAATCGGAGCCGGGAAGCTCGGTCAACGAGCTTCGGGCCGGGCCACCATCATGCCGGCGCTCCACCGTCAACCGGCCTCGAGTGCCACGGCCACATCGGAAAATTTTGGAAGGGCGGCACCACCATTCCTTCACGTGGTTCCTCCCCGCCTGACCCGGCAGTCCGGAGGGGAAAACCTTGCGGGCACTATTTGGACCGGCTGATCTCGGTAACCGATTTGCGGCGCGCGATAAACTCACGAAGAAGGGGAAGGAAGAAGGCCTTGCTGAATCGGCCGAGCGGTGGTTCGGGCTCAAGGTAAAAGGAGCGGCCGACGATGTCGCTGTTGAATTCATCGAGGATGATCCAGAGCCGCAGATCTGCATTAAGGCCGGCCCGCCGTTTCTCGATGACGGGGATTTCCGCGGCGAAGCGAGCCTTCTCCGGCTGCTTCGTGGTGATCGGGAAAAACACCACCAAATCTCCATCGGGTCGTGTGAGCCTTACGCCAACCGTGACCGGCCGATCCTTGCGGCCCTCAGTCTCACCCTTGCCGGCTTCTCTCGCCCAGAGATAGGGATAGCGGATCACCGTCGCGGTCTGGATGGCGTCATAGCCGCTCATCGGCTAACCTCGTCGCTCTCGGCGTAGGTATCGACCGCCGCCTCGAATTCGTCGAGCAATTCGCGCGGCATGGTTTCGAGCGTGCCCACCGACCGCGCATCGGATTGCCGCATCAACCGCTCATAGTCATCGATGTTGAGAAGCACGAGGCGCGGCTTGTTGCGCTGTGTGATCGTCACGGGATGCCGCAGGGCCTCCGCGATAATATCGCCGGATTTTCGGGAAAGGTCGCTCGTTGAATATGAACCACTGGGACGGGTCATGTTTACCTCCGTTGTATCTGCGGTGGGTCGACTATACCAGCAAAAATACAGCATTTACAGCACTGCTGTAAATGCTGTGTATTGGGTCCGGTTGGCCCCGCTGGTTGGCGGGGCCTGGCCGGATCTCAATCCCGGTTGGGGCGAGACCAGATCAGCTGGTAGCCGTCCTCGCCTTCGACCTCGGCGAGCGTTGCGTAGATCGGTGCCGGGAAGCTCGGGTCGTCGAGCTTGACAGAGAGGTAGTCGCGGTCCGTTTGCTCGGAGCGCTTCTGCCAGGCGGCACCCAGCTCGACGTTGCCCGCGTAGATGCGGAAGTGCGGGCCCTTGTCGGAGGGGTTCTCGATGCGGGCGATGCGGGCCTTGACGTTGAGGGCGAGGGTGCGGATCGAACCGGAGAAGCCGGTTTCGGTAGCGGTGAAGGTGCCGATGGTTGCCATTGTCATGTTCCTTTCGTTTGTTTCGGGCCGCTCCCTTCGCGGCCTCGATGGCTGTCGCAAGGATCGGCGACGATCGGACCGCACCTGAAAGGACGAAACGAAGTGGAGGGCGGCCTGAAGGAACCTTGTTGTTCGGCGAGGAATGGCGGCTTCGCCGCCAGGGGAAGAAAGTTCTAAAAGGGCCGTTGCGGGAAGACGATCGAGGCGAAGCCGCTCTCCGATCAGACATGCCTCATCGAGCCCGCGGAGGACGTGGCCTCATCAGCGATGGAGGGAACAAGGCGATGGCCGCCCCGTCACCAGCCTGCCGGGCCGGAACCCAGCACCGGGTGAACTCGTTGCCCAGTCTCTACGTCGGAGCGGCGACATCGACGTGAGCGGCTGCCGGACGGGGAGTTGCGGCCGCCTTCCAACCGGATATCGTGAGCTCGCGATTCGTCGTCTGGAGGATTTATGCGTCAGCAGACAAAGTCGCTTTTCGTCGAAATCAAGCAATCCCGAAAGCCCAAGGCCAACGATCGGAAAACATCGATCTGGGGAAAGCTGGACCTCACATCCGATCAGGACATGCAACCGGACAGAAACCCGATCGTGGTGTCGGCCGCAGCGGGTGGCTACGACCGACCTTTGTGTTGGCTACGCAACGGCCCTCTCGTCGGCCTGAATTGGCTGAAGACCGTGCAAGAAGCTCACAGCCCGCTGGGCGTGCGCCGCAGCCTGAAAGATGGCCCGCCTATCGTTGGATAGGACGGTGAGCCAGGAGGCGACGTAAGACGCATGGTCGGCCCTCGGCTCTAGCTCCGGGGCGATGCCGAGGTCCGCACATAAAAAGCAGCTTCCCAGTTCGGCGCGTTATCTGAACAGTCAAGCTGTCTCAGGCGGATTTTGCTGCGGTATTTGCCTGAAAATCCGCGCACTCCGATCGGTGAGGTGCGAGCGCTTAGCGGCTGCTCAACCGATCGAGTTTGCGGGGCGCCTATGCGGCGCCCTGGACCTCGTTCCTCTGAGTGTCGGTCTGCTGCGCATGCATCCAGTCGGCAATCTGCTGCGCCTTGCTCGCGGCGGTGAAGATGGCGCGCGCGTCGGAACGCAGCACCTCGAGCCAGGAGGCGATGTAGCGGGCATGATCGGGGCGCGGCTCGACGCTGAGATTGAGATCGGCGCAGATCATCGCGCTCAAGAGCTCGACCGTGCATTCCTCCATGGCGTAGGCGGCCGAGCCGAAGCGTCCGGAGAGATCCCGGTCGAGGCGGTGCTTTGCGCCGGAAGCGTGGCCACATTCATGGAGCAGCACGGCGTAGTAGGCGACCACGTCGCGGAAGCAGGCGAATTCCGGCATCTGCACGTGATCGGTAGACGGGCGGTAGTAGGCCTGCGAACCGCCGTGGTGGATGTCGATCCCGAGGGCGGCGCAGAAGCGTTCGGCCCGCTCGATCCGCTCGTCCTCGGGCAGCGCCGGCATTGGGGGCGGCGTGTAGCCGTCGACCTGGGCGCAGTTGAAGACCGTGTAGCCTCGGGCGAACAGACGCCGGGCGATCTCGTCCCGATCCTCGTCGCCGTGTTGGGAGTCCGCTTCGCCGTGGCGGTCGGTGGTCTTCCAAAACACGACAAGGTGGCCGCGCTCGCCCTTGCGAACCTGGGCGCCGAGGGACTGCCATTGGCGGTAGGTGCCCCAGATGCCGGCAGGATAGCCTGCAGCGTGCGCCGCGGCCCAGAGCGACAGGATGTTGACGCCGCGATAAGCCTTGCTTGAGGCGACGTTGACGGGCGTCGTGATGGCCGATCCGTCGTGATGCCAGGGCATCCGGTGGTCGCCGGCGCCGGCTTCGATGGCGGCGATGATCTGGCTGGTGACGCGCTCGTAAATATCGGTCGGTGTCTGGCGCTTGCGATCTGTGGTCATGGGTGCCTCCTTCAGCTCGCCCTCTCCGTCGAGGGCGAGGCGGCAGGGGCAGACGCGGGAGGCCGGCCCGTCACACCCTGTTCTCGGTGCTGGTGCGGAACAGGGTTGATGGGCTGGCAGCGTCTGCCACACCCGAGCCCTGCCTCGACGGCGAGCTGAAGGAGGTGCCGACCATGATCGGCGCCTGGAACGGCCCGGATGATGTGCCGCTCTCAGCCGGCGTCGTCTCGCGGCGCGCGCTTCAGGGGAACAACCGGGCATTACCAGATCGGGCCAGCTCCTGCCGCAGACCCTCGATGACGGCATCCCGCTCGGCGACCTGCAACGTCAGCACCTGGATGTGCTGGGCGAGCGTGCGGACGAGGCGGCGCAGGTCGGCGATCTCGGCGCCGCGCACGGCGCGCAGCTCGGCTTCGAGTGCGCGGACGCGCTCCTTGAGGACCCTCGGGGAGGACCGCCGGTGACGCGCGCCAGGTTGGAGACGGTCAGTGCGCCATCGGTGCGCTCGGGGCGGCCGTCGAGCAGCCGCGCCATCGCCGCCCGCAACGCCGCCTCGCTCTTGGCGCCGAGCGCGCTCATGCTCCGCCCTCTATCAGCGGTGCGATGAGCCGGCGCTTGCGTTCGTTGTCGCGCACGATGGCTTCGCGTTGCAACGGCGACAGGCGGCCTGCAGCAAGCAGCCCTTCGCCCTCGGCGATCGAAGCCAGCCACGGCTCGCGATGCCGGGCGGTCAGACGGGCGTTCGGGCAGCGATCGGGACTGCAGCGGGAGAGCGCCGGCGCCGCACGCTCGGCGCCCGCCAGGTCGGTGAGGCAGAGGGCGGTCGCCGCATCGAAGAGGCAGTCGTTTAGGAAGCCCACATGCAGCGTCCGTCCGAGATGGGCAAGCATGGTGCGCAACCGCCTGCGGTCCATGATCCGGCCGGGAAGATCACCGAGCTCGTCCTGCACGCGGGCGAACTCCCGTCGCAATCGGGCGGCACCCGGTCCGGCCGGACCTTCCTGGCGGAGAAACGCCTCGTAATGGGCGACGATGTCGTCGAGCTGGCCGAGCGCGCGCTCGCGCTCGACAGCGAGGCGGAAATCGGCCTGGCTCGATCCGGCATAGCCCCCGAACATGGCGACGGAGGCGTGCTTGTACTGCGTCTTGCCGGCGATGGTGCCGAACGGCCGATTGGCAATGGACAAGGCGACCGTACGGCGCAATTGCCGCGTCGTGAAGTTCCAGGGCTCGTCGCCGATGCGCGGGATGGCCGGTTCGCCTTCCGAACGCGCATCGAGACCGTCGCGGAAAAGATTGAGCGTGGTGCTCAGCGTTATGCTATAACATATCACATAAGATCTATTATGGAACTTGGTTGTCGTCACCGGGTGAATTTGTTCGGAGGGATCCTAAGCGAACGACCGTTCACGTCCCGGACCAAATGTTCCACGGTGAAACCGCCTTTCAAGTCCAGAAGCGAGCGGGTGAATCAAATTTGTTTGGCCGGTCGACGCGAACATTAAACGAGAACAACCGTTCATTAATGTAGTTTGAATAGTTTCCACTGGCTACTGGGCACATTGAGGGGGAACATGAAAATGACTGCAGGACGATCGCTCGCATTCAAGTTGATCGCTATAATGGTCGCTTCGATTACCATGGTTTTGCTTCTGTCGAATGCTGTGCTTGTTGTCGCCACCAGCGACCGGATGGAAGGCCTTACTCTTGAGCAAGCAAGGCTGGAGGCATCGAAACTCGCAAACGAGATATCAGCGGAGCTTGCGGCCCTCTCTGGACCAACTGCCACGATGGCGGAGCTGATCGCCCACGGCAGGGAAAAGAATTACCTCGACCGAGCCTCTGTAATCGACATGCTTCGGGTGAATGCCCAATCTGAAATTGTGCTCAGCAGTTGGTTTATGGAAGAGCCAAATGCGTTTGATGGCAAGGCATCCGAATTGAAGGGTAATGCCGCGCTCGGTACCGCAGCAGATGGTGCCTTTGCTCCGACGTGGACAAAAAATGACGGACGCCTGTCAATGGCGCCGGTCTCGCTTGACTATACTGCCGAGTACTACCGCGTGGCTGCGCAATCACAAAAAGGGCATTTGACCGAGCCGTATGTTTGGACGGACGCGCAAGGTACGTTCTTGCTTTCCACAATCTCCTATCCCGTGATAGAAGGCAAACAGCTCATCGGCGTGACCGGCACTGACATAGATTTAACAGCGCTCTCGGCAAAACTATCTGCGCTGCGGCCGTTTGGTTCTGGAAGAATCCGTTTGATCTCACAGACCGGACGATGGATCGTAGCTCCCCAGCCGGACCTGATTGCAAAAAAATACGAAGGTGTTGGGCAGGAGACGCTGACCAAGGCACTATCGGAAGGCAAGCCTGCCATTGTCACTGATGTAAAGATGGATCAGGTCTCCTATAGCCGCATTCTGCTGCCGTTTGAGGTTCCTGGGCTCAACGTGAATTGGGTTGTTTGCGTTGATATCCCCAATACCGTGATCAGTTCTGCCGTGAATGAGCAGATCAACCTAATGGTCACAGCTGGCATCCTTGTAGTCGTCGCGATCGCGCTCACCCTCTTCATAACCACAAAAACGATGATTCAGCGGCCGATCGCACGCCTTGTCGCAACGGTGGAAGCGTTGGCCATCGGGGACTACAGTACGCCTGCCCCCGACGCTTCGCGCTCGGACGAAATAGGGGTGATCGCAGCCGCACTTGAGAAGCTGCGTGGCGCACTCATCCAAGCCAAGCATGCCGAAGAAGATGCCGAGGTAGCAAGGCAGGCGAACTCGCGCGAGCGCGCCGAGGCGGAAGCAACTCGTGCTGCGTCAGTCGAAATCCAGCGTCATATTGTCAGGGTTGTCGGCGAGGCGCTGAACGAACTGGCGACGGGGAATCTAACCTGCCGCATCAGCGAGGATTTCCCTGGGGAATATCAAAAGTTGCAGGTCGATTTCAATTCAGCATTGGACAGTTTGGAGCAAACGATCGGGCTCGTCGGCAGAGGTGTCTGCCAAATCAGCGCCGGCATCGAGGAGATCAGCACAGGTGCTAGCGACTTGGCGCGCAGGACAGAGCTGCAGGCCGCAGGTCTGGAAGAAACGGCCGCAGCGATGGCGGAATTGACAGAGCAGGTTCAGGCAAGTGCGACCAAGGCTCGCGCGGCATCGTCGAGCGTTGCGGTAGCAACCGAGGATACTCTGGCCACAGGCGACATCGTCGGCAGGGCAATTCTGTCGATGAAAAGTATCAACCGGTCGTCCCAAGAGATCACCCGAATTACCGGCGTTATCGACGAGATCGCTTTCCAGACAAATCTTCTTGCCCTGAATGCGGGCGTCGAAGCGGCCCGCGCAGGTGAGGCTGGAAAGGGATTCGCGGTCGTCGCCCAAGAAGTTCGAGAGCTTGCACAGCGCTCAGCTGTCGCCGCCAAGGACATCAAAGGGCTCATCAACTCCTCCGCAACACAGGCCGGGAAGGAGTTGAGCTCGTCGGAGAGGCCGGAAACGCACTGAGCCGGATTACAGCGCAGATTACGGCGATCAATGAAAATGTTCAGCAGATCTCGACATTTGCCGGCGAGCAATCCTTGGGATTGAGAGGCGTCAGCGCTTCGGTAGATCAGATGGACCAAGTCACGCAGCAGAATGCGGCTATGGTCGAGGAGACAACCGCCGCTAGTATATCTTTAAGAGATGAGGCACGCCTGTTAATCGAGGCAGTGGGTCGTTTCCGTATCTCTGAAAGGGCTCATGAAGACTTAGCGTTCCGCCTCCAACGAGCGGCCTAAGTATAACTCATTAGCCAGCCACCGTCCGGCATTACAGTAGCTGGACCGAGGAATACCAGCACCATGGCCGGGCACTGCCCGGCCATCTTCTGTACAGCTCCAACTTTGCAGCTCGCTGCAAAGATGAAAGCGCCGTCATCAAAGGCACTACTTCCTCAAGGGCGACGGCCTTGACGGCGACAAGCATGTAAGTTGCATTTCCTATTTGCAGGAAACAGGAGCGGCGGCGGCTTTCCCCTGCCCTGGTCGAAGGGGTGCGTTATCAGACGTGGAGAAATGTCCCTTCTGATCTTCTTCAGTTCAGCATGCCATCTCACACGATTATTCGCGCCTCCGTTGCTCTTCGGAGATCATACTCCGTCGTCCCTGGCGCCAATTCCACGATCTTCAGCCCGCCCGGCATAACATCCAGCACACCAAGGTTAGTTATGATCCGGTTCACCACGCCTTTTCCGGTTAGCGGCAGCGTGCATCTCGCCAGGATCTTCGACTCTCCCGCCTTATTCGTGTGATCCATGAGAACCACCACGCGCCCCACGCCGGCGACCAGGTCCATGGCCCCGCCCATGCCCTTGACGAGTTTGCCCGGAATCATCCAGTTGGCGAGATCCCCTTCTTCAGAAACCTCCATCGCGCCAAGGATCGCCATGGCTATTTTGCCGCCACGGATCATGCCAAATGACGTTGCGCTGTCGAAATAGGCGGTCTGCGGAAGTTCCGTGATCGTCTGTTTACCTGCGTTAATAAGGTCGGGGTCCTCCTCCCCATCGTAAGGGAAAGGACCCATACCCAGCATTCCGTTCTCCGACTGCAAGGTCACCTTTATGCCCTCGGGAATATAGTTCGAAACCAGGGTCGGAATGCCGATACCAAGGTTTACATACCAGCCGTCCTGCAATTCCTGAGCAGCACGAGCGGCCATTTGATTGCGGTCCCAAGCCATGTCTTACGCCTCGCGGTGGCGAACAGTTCGCTGCTCTATGCGTTTCAGGTGCTGCCCTGGGATAAGGCGGTGGACATAGATCCCCGGCAGGTGAATGTGGTCAGGATCGAGCGAGCCCAAGGGCACAATCTCCTCTACCTCTGCGACGCAGATCTTGCCGCACGTGGCAGCAGGCGGATTGAAGTTGCGTGCCGTTTTTCGGAACACAAGGTTGCCGGTGGGATCGGCCTTCCAGGCTTTGACGATGGAGACGTCGGCAACGATCGCGCGTTCGAGAATATAAGTCCTACCATCGAACACTTTATGCTCCTTGCCTTCGGCAATGACAGTCCCCACACCGGTAGGAGTGTAGAAGGCGGGAATGCCGGCGCCGCCAGCGCGCATGCGTTCGGCAAGTGTGCCCTGGGGATTGAACTCCAGTTCCAGCTCCCCACAAAGAAACTGTCGCATGAACTCGGCGTTCTCGCCCACATAGGATGAAATCATCTTCTTGATCTGCCGCGTCTTGAGAAGGATGCCGAGCCCGAAGTCATCGACGCCGCAATTGTTGGAGGCGATGGTAATCTCCTTCGTTCCGGCGTCCCTTATCCCGGAAATCAGAAGTTCGGGGATTCCGCACAGCCCGAAGCCGCCCGACGCAATCGTCATTCCGTCGAAAAGGAGGCCCTCAAGTGCGGCCTCGGCGGACGAATAGATCTTGTTCATCCCTATCCCCTTTGAATTCTGTGCTCGACGCACTTGCGTGTGGCAGGGGTGGTTGTGACGTTTTCGCGTTCCCCGCCTCCGGGGTTCTCGAGTCGGGCACATCGCTGCCATTGGCTCGCGCGGGTTTTAGAAAATCGAACGCAGGCCTTGTTCGATCCCGGTGGTTGTTGATGACCACTGAGGACTGCCGTTGCGCGTTTAGAAATTGGTGGTCACAATGCCGTCCGCGAAAGTCCCCGCTTCTGCGGCGAGACGCAGGAAGTGGTCGAGGCCTTTCTGGTAGGGAATTGCCTCCACTCCGTTGGCTCCCGCTGAAACGCCACCCTCTAGAAGCGACAGTGCCGCGGCCGCCATGCCCAGCCCCGTGCCCCGGCTCATGTCTCCCGCGTCCGTGATCGACTTCATGCTGACCGGGACGTTCCCTTTCGTCCCGATCACATTTACCTGGGTCGCCGAGATCCGTTGACCGCTTGGCTTCAGTTCATGGCGTTTCCAGAGCAACTTCCAAAGCACTTCGATCGGTTGCACTTCCTTGCCGTCAATTTCGACGGTAATCTCCGAGTGGCCGAACCCGATACGTCCAAGCGTCGAGAAGGCGGCATTCGCCCAATTGGGGAAGAGCGAACCCTTGCACTGGACAAGGGCAAGATCGCGTCGAAAGCGCCCGAGTGTGACCGGCTCCGGATGGGCCGTGTCATAGGCCTCGATCCGGTTGAAAGGAGGCGGCACGTCAAAGCTTTCTGCGGTCTCTGGCACAAAACCCTTGGTGAACTCCATCTTGCCGTTGCGCCAAGTAGGGCAAGGCGCCACTGCCATGTGCAGCATGTGGCGCAGCACAGCGAGGCCACCCGGATCCGGTTCACGAGTGATCCAGACAATCTTGATACCATCGAGCTCCGGGTGGCTCTCAAGCAGGCTGCAGGCCAGCCAATTCGAAACGCCCGGTGAAAGGCCGCCACCTGTAATCACCGGCACGCCCTTCGATTTCGCAGCGTTGTCGAGCTCGAGGATCGTCTTCGTACCTTCCGCGTCGTCGCCGACGTCGATGTAAGCCGCACCGGCGGCAATTGCGGCGCGGGCTGCCCCATCCGAGCCCAGGAAGAATGGACCGGCGAAGTTCACAACCAAGTCCATGCCAGCCGCATCGAGGCCGTCGCGCGCGATGTCAGCTTGATGGGTCCTTATGCGGTCGGGCGCGACGGCCTCACCACGTCTCAGGCTTTCGTCGGAACGATCAACAAGAATGAATTTGGCGGCGGGCAGCGCGCGAGCCAGAATCGACAGAGCGCTCCTGCCCATCTGCCCCACCCCCACCATCATGATTGTCGGGCTCATCGGCCTCTCCATAATGAACGTTAATTCATACAACGCCGAATGTTTGTCGTCGTCAAGTACTCTATGCCTATCGAATGCGCGATAGAACCAGTCTTTCGCCAGACCTGACGTCTTTACAGATATGTGCATATGCATTAACGTTCATTCATATCAGCAACTAGGGAGGTGCCGATGGCGCGCAAACCAAACACCGTGAACTGGGAGCAGGTGAACAAATGGGTTTCCCGCGAGGGGGCTCAGGCGAACTGGAAGGTATTCGGTTTTCCGTCGATCATGTCGATCGACCGGACGGCGTTTTCGAACGCCGAGCCGATGCCGAGGTGGGAAGCCCCGCCGAAGCTGATCCTGTCGACCGCGATTAACGGGGCTTTCTATACGAAGAACGAAAACCCGCACCAGGCGATCACGCCCGAAGAGATCATCCAATCCGCTGAGGAATGCATCGCTGCCGGGGCGCAGATCATCCATATCCACGCGAGAGACGAACGCGGCTATAATGTGCTCGACACCGGCTTGTTCCGCGAGACGCTGACACACCTACGCACAAACCATCCACATGTTGCACTGGATGCGTGTTTGGTGGCCGTGAACGCAGACGAAGAGCGTATGATGTCCGAGATGATGCAGCTCGGCGTGATGGAGGGCGTGCCGGTCAACACGACGGCCATCATTCTCGGCGACAATCACTTCGTCAAATCGCCGGCTGCCATCATCGAGAAGACCAAGCGTGCGATCGACGCTGGGCTGACCCCGCAGATTGCAGTCTACACCGATGCTGACATCGACAATGCCCGCCGCTACCTGATCGACAGCGGCCTCATTCAGGGTCCGCTCAACTGGCTCGTGCTACCTGGCCTTCCGGGATGCAGCCCAATGTACTCCCCCGAAACGATGGTGGATGGATTCCTTCGGCTCGTTCGGCTTATTCGCCATATCGATACTGACTCGACCATCATCGCTTGCACGGGCGGTCGTACCAGCAGCTATCTGGCGACGCTCGCCATTCTGCTCGGCGTGCATGTTCGGGTCGGCATGGAGGACACGGTTTGGAAGTGGCCCCATCGGGACGACAAGATCCAGTCGAATGTCGAGGTCTTTCAGCAGATCTCGGGCATTGCAGCCGCGCTCGGGCGAGAGTTGATGACAGCGGACGAATACCGCAATCTAATGACTCTGAAGATCTGATCCAAGAGTGGGCGGCACCCAGTGCCGCCTCCTCGCGTGTGACTGGGTGGAGAAATGACGTTGAACGCGGTGGTGACGGGGGGCTCAAAAGGCATAGGATACGGCATTGCAGCCTGTCTCCTGCGCAGGGGATATGACGTGACTATTACTGGTCGCAACCATGAGGATCTCGCGCAGGCGGCGTCCGAGCTTGGCTCTCTTGGTCCGGTCCATGCGGTTGTGGCAGATTCCACTGTCGAGGACGACGTTGAGCGGGTGATGACCCGGTTTGAAGATACAGCAAGTCCGCTTTCACTTCTGGTAAACAATGCCGGAGTCGCGGACTACAAGTCGATCCTGAAGATGGATATTGCGCGCTGGCGCTCGGTCGTCGAAGTCAATCTGACTGGAGCCTTTCTCGTCACACAGCGTGCAGCGCGAAGAATGCGGGCAACAGGTGGCGGCGCGATCGTCAACATCGCTTCGATAGATGCGCGCGGCATGGATGGTCGTCAGTCAGCCTACGGAGCCGCTAAGGCTGGTCTCATCAACCTAACAAAAACGGCCGCAGTCGAGCTGGCTCCCTATCGCATCCGCGTCAATTCGGTTAGTCCAGGCTGGACGCTGACCGCGATGGTTGGTGATCACCTTCCTGACGCGGCCTTGCGGGCCATCAAGGATGGGTTCGCGCGCGTGCCTATGGGCCGCTTGGTCGAGATCGACGAGATCGCCCGAGCCGTCGCCTTCCTCGGCAGCAACGAGGCAAGCGGAATTACCGGGGTAGACTTGCCCGTGGATTGCGGCGTGCTCGCCAACCTCTACATCGCAGAATCGCTTCCTCGCGAGTGACGGAAAACGCCAATGGCAAACAAGGAAGTGGCATTGATCAGCGGAGGTGGCTCAGGCATCGGACGGGCGGTCGCCCTCCGCCTTGCCTCGCGTGGAGCCACCGTCGGCGTGCTTGATCGAGACAGGACTGGTGCCGAGGAAACTGCCGATCTCATCTCGCAAGCAGGTGGCCAGGCGAAAGTCTTGATTGCCGATGTCTCGCGCGTCACAGAGGTCGATGTCGCGGTGGCTGAATTCGTGGCCGCTGCAGATGGGCTGGACACTCTTGTCGCCGCCGCAGGTGTCGCGCGGGGCGGGCTCGTGCATCGAATGTCTGAGGCAGCCTGGGACCAGGTCATTAACGTCAACCTCAAAGGCACGTTCCTCCTGGCGCGAGCAGGTATTCCGTTCCTTCAGCGGCGCGGCGGCGGGGCATTCGTAGCGATCGGTTCAGATGCCGGCGTAGTGGGCGCAATCGCGTACGGCGCCTATTGCGCGTCCAAACACGGTGTGATTGGGCTGGTAAAGGCAATGGCCCTTGATTACGGGGGGCAGGCGATCCGATGCAACGTTGTCTGCCCTGGCTTCGTCGACACGCCGATGGCGAACGGTATTTTTGCCAAAGCTCCGGAGGGCACCCGAGAGGCATTCGAGGCAGCGGTGCCGATGGGCCGTTTCGCAAGACCCGAGGAAGTGGCGAATGTGGTCGCCCACCTTACTTCGGCTGAGGCCAGTTACACCAATGGAAACGTCTACCTGATCGATGGCGGCAGTTCTGCCGGGCACATGATCGGGCGGGGCTGACGGGGCGAACAGGAAAAATGCGGCCTCGTGACGGGAGAAGCCAGTGACTTACCGCAACTATCCGACGATCATTCATGCCTTGGCAGATTGGAGTGAGCGCACGCCCGATGCAATCGCGCTGACCGACGGCGATGTGGAAATATCGTACGGCCGGCTGGCCTCAGAGGTGGAAGCTGCCTCTCGGCGACTTGTTGCGCTTGGCATCGGCAGGCAGGATCGGGTGATCGTTGTCGGGAACAACACCTGGCAATGGGTGGTGTGTTATCTGGCAACGATGCGGATTGGCGCCATTTCCGTGCCCATGAACAATCGGCTGGCGCCTGCGCAGGTGGGGGAGCTCGTCGAGCTTCTGGGGGCCAGGGTGGCCTTGGCTGACGACAGCCATGCGGCAATGTTCAATGATTGCCGCGGCATCGAGGTGTACTCTATTACCGGCAATGCCGCGAGATCATTTTTCGGTGTCCATGGAGTTCGGCAACCGGCGGACATGCCAGCTCCCGCCGAAGACGCCCTGATCAGTTTTACGTCAGGGACGACTGGCATTCCAAAGGGGGCGGTGATCACGCACAATGCCCTAAGGAAAGCGGTGCAGGTGTATGCCGAATTGCTCGGCGAAGAGGCGTCGCAATCAACCCTGATCGTTGCGCCCCTGTTTCATAATACCGGTTTCGTCGACCAGCTCTGCACGATGATTCTTCGCGGTGGTCGTTCCGATCTGCTGCTGCGCTATCGAACGCAAGCTGCCGTGGATGCGTGCCGCCGGCGACCGGTGACCTTCGTCACCGCAGTTCCGAGCGTCCTGAGGATGATGATGACGGCCGAAGGCGCTGACGCAATCTATGGTCCGGCGCAATTGGTCCTATTCGGCGGGTCGCCGATGCCTGCCCCATGGTCGCTAGAGATGCACCAACGTTGGCCGGCCCTTCGTTTGGTGCACGGATATGGGCTGACGGAGTTTACGTCCTGCTGCACCCTTCTTCCCGCTGAGAAGATCCTCACCCATGGGGACTCAATCGGCTACCCGGCAAAAGGAGTTGACCTGCGCCTCGTTGGCGAAGACGGTAAGGACGTTCCCGATGGCGTCGCGGGCGAGATTTGGGTTAGGGGCGAGACCAGGATGCGCGAATACTGGCGTCGGCCCGATGTCACCGCTGAAAAGATCGAGGGTGATTGGCTTCGGACGGGCGACCTTGCCGAGCGTCGTGAGCTTGGCCTGCTCTACCATGTCGGCCGCCGAGACGATGTCATTAATCGCGGGGGCGAAAAGATCCTCCCCTCATTCATAGAGGGCGTGATGGCCAATGTCCCGGACGTTGCGCAGGCCGTGGTCTTCGCCGTTCCTCACCCGGTTTTGCAAAACAGCGTCCTCGCAGCGCTGGAGCCACGTCCTGGTAGAACGGTAGACGTAGCAGCTGTCCTGGACTTCTTGCGCACTCAGCTTCCCGGCTACGCCGTCCCCGAGGCGATCATCGTCAGCAATGATCTTCCGCGAACAGCGTCGGGAAAACTCGACCGGCGGGCGGTTAGAGCCGAATATCTCTCCCAACGAGATCAATAGTCAAAGGGGCCATGAGGACGGCCAGGGTGCTCTTGACAAGGATGTCTTCCGGCGCAAGGATGAATGAACGTTAATTAGACGAACGAACGTTCATAAGGGGAACGAAAACATGAGCCAGGAGAAAACCAGCTTCTTTCTAAATACCCAAAGGTTCGCGCGACGTGGTTCGATCGCATCTATCATGGGTTCCCTTCTTGTTGCCACGACGTATTCTGCAGCCTGGGCCGATCAGATAACTATCGGATTTGCCACTGCGCAGTCCGGATTCATGGTGGGATTCGACGGAGATGCGCAAAAGATGGCGCAGCTCTGGATCAAGGACCGCAACGCAGCAGGCGGTCTTCTGGGCAAGCCGATCGATTTCGCGATCTCTGACACGAAATCCGATCGCATAGAGGGAGCCCGTGCTGGTCAGACGGTCGTCGATGCAGGCGCCGATCTGGTCGTTGTGTCATGTGACTATGATTTCGGCTCTCCCGCCGCCGGCGCGGCCGAGCGAGCAGGCAAAATATCTGTGTTTCTCTGTGCCGAAGACCCGAAGGCCGGGGTGCAGGGCGTGGGCCCTCTCTCCTACACAACCTCGGTTGCTGCTCACGTTCAGGGAGCCGTCATGGCCCGCTGGGCCAATGAGAAGCTTGGCGTGAAGCGGCCTTACGTACTCCTCGATACCATGACGGAATACGACAAGTCGCTCTGCGCGGGCTTCCGCTGGGCCGTATCTGAGACAAAGGGAATGCAGATCGTTGGCGAGGACACGTTCTTGAACGATGATCCTTCGATTCAGTCACAAATTACCCGTCTCGCGACCGCCACCGAAAAGCCTGACGCGATCATGCTCTGCAGCTACGTTCCGGGTGGTGCGAGCGCGCTGCGCCAAATTCGCGCCGCAGGCGTCGAGCTGCCAATTCTCGGTGGTAGTGCGATGGACGGGTCGTACTGGATCGACGCCGTCCCAGGGCTTAAGGACTTCTACCTTCCCGTCGCCGCTTCAGTGCACGGCGATGATCCCCGCGCAGAAATCAATTCCCTGAATGAGCGCTACAAAGCGGCTTACGGGAGCTTGCCGGCGACTACCTACGGCTATCCTATCTACGCTTTCCTGGACCTATGGGCCAGAGCGGTCGAAAAAACCGGTGGCACAGACGGCTCCCAAGTTGCAGCCGCCCTGGACGCAATGAAAGATGAGAAGACTTTCATCGGTCCACGCAGCTTCTCTCCACAGTTGCACATCCAAACGAACGCCGAAATGCTGATCCTGAGCCACGACGCTGGCAAGGTTCACGTGGCGGATCGCTACAGCTTGCCGAATCCCCTTCCGCAGGACGTGTTGTTCGGCCGCAACTGATCCGCTTGGCAAAAAGACTGATCCCGGCGTCGAAGCGCTGGGGTCGCTGGAGCGACCAGTTAGGTGGAAAAGAGCAAGCATGTCTTACGTCATCTCGATTGACACTGGCGGCACCTTCACGGACGTAGTGATTAGGGGGCCCGACGGGAAACCAGCCATCGGCAAGGCGCTGACAACACATGAACGGGTCTTTTCCGGTATGCGCGAAGCGGTGGCTGCGGCTGCCGCGGAAAAGAAAATGACTCTCGACGAGCTGCTGGCTGATACCGAGCTGCTTGTTTATGGGACGACCCGCGCTACCAACGCCATCGTTACCAAGCGCGTTGCAAAAACGGCTTTCGTAACCACCGCCGGGTTCCCTGACACCCTCGTCTTGAGAGAAGCGGGCAAATTCGACCCACACGATTTCCGCACTCCCTATCCTGACCCCTACATACCGCGGCGCTGCACATTCGAGATTGTGGAACGCATGTCCTCGGAAGGCACCGTTTCGGTGCCGTTCGATGAAGCACAGGCGCGCAAGTCGGTAGCCCAGATCGTCGAACGAGGCTTCGAAGCAGTTGCGGTCTGTTTTCTCTGGTCTGTGGCAAATGGTGCTCATGAACTGGCTTTCGCACGGTTGCTGGACGAAATGGCCCCCGGCACTCCCTATACTCTGTCCCACCAATTGATCCCGATCGTACGCGAATACCGCCGCGCCTCGGCCACGGCAATCGACGCTTCGCTGAAACCTTTAATGCAGGAACACCTCCGTCAGCTCGAGACCGACCTTCGCAAGGCCGGCTACAAAGGCGAAATCCTCGTCTCAATTACCTCGGGCGGCTGTACCAACATAGAAGCGGTCGTGGCCAAACCGATCTATACGATTGGCTCCGGACCGGCGATGGCCCCGATCTCCTCGCGCGCCTACGCCAAACAGGAAAGCTACGGCGACAACGTCATCGTGTGCGATACCGGCGGCACTACTTTCGACGTGGGCCTGGTTCGAGACGGTCGCCTTACCTTCACGCGCGACACCTGGCTTGGTCCTCAATATGTGGGCGACCTTATGGCGATTTCGGCCGTGGACATGCGCTCCGTTGGGGCTGGCGGCGGCTCTATTGCATGGATCGACGAAGGAGGGTTGATGCATGTGGGGCCGCAATCGGCTGGTTCGGAGCCTGGGCCGGCTTGCTACGGTCGTAGAGGAGAGCTGCCAACGGTTTCAGACGCTGCGGCGGTTTTGGGTTACTTCGACCCAAACTTCTTCCTGGGCGGCAGAATGACACTCGACGTTCCTGCTGCACGCCGAGCGATCGGGACCGTGTCCTCCAAGATCGGCCTGGGCGCTGAGGAGTGCGCCTATCGTATCCTGACCCTAGCATCCGAGCTGATGATCAGGGCAATCGGTGACATCACCATCAACGAAGGCCTCAACCCACGCGAAAGCTCCATCGTAGCCGGCGGCGGGGCGGCCGGTTTGAACATAATGCTGATTGCAAAGGAACTCGGCTGTAATCGCGTCATCCTGCCTAAGACCGCCTCGGCACTGTCGGCGGCTGGCATGCAGTATGCGAACATCGTCTCGGAAGAAGCGGCGAGCCTCGTGACATCCACCCAAGCTTTCAACTTTGAAGGGGTTCACGCGGTCCTTTGTCGCCTCAAAGCCAAACTTGATGCCTTCGCAATCCAGCTGGATCAAAGCGTAAACCATCGGATAGAATTCATAGCTGAAGCTCGCTACGCCGGCCAGGTCTGGGAACTCGACACACCGGTTCCCGCCTCGGGTCTTAAGACATTGGCCGACGTCGAAGCACTGAAGGAGGAGTTCCACCGCGTACATGAGCGGCTTTTTGCTGTGCGAGACGAGGGCAGTCCGGTTGAATTCATAAACTGGAAGGCCCGCCTGAGCATTCCCCTGGGCGGCGATCCCGCCTCCTCTCCCGAAGTCGAGGTTTGCAGTGCGGACCCCGAATTTTGCGCTGGACTTGCAAAGCGCGACTGTTTCTTCGGTGGGGCGTCGCCAGTCGCAACTCCGATCCTCAAGCCGCGCGACATGTTTCCGGGCCTCCGCATCCAAGGTCCTGCGATCATCGAGGAGCCGACGACCACGCTGGTCGTTTATCCGGGAATGTCGGCAACGATCAGCGGCGCCGGCAACTACCTGCTGGAAATCTGAAGGAGGACAAGATGGAACAGCCGGTAAGCTCGAGCTTCGATCCCTTCCTGACTGCAATCATTGCTAACCGCATCGACAGCATCATCCGCGAGATGACGAACGCGATGTTGAGGTCGGCGCGCTCCGCCGTGATCAATAGTGCTCGAGATTTCAGCTGTTCGATCGTGACCTCTGACAATCGACTGCTCGCATCCGCCGAAGGGCTGCCGATCCACATCTTCGGATCGGATCTGCTGACATCAGCAATGCAGAAGTTCCACGGCCATGACCTGCGCGAGGGGGACTGCTACCTCCATAACGATCCCTATAACGGCAACAGCCATCCCGCAGACCACGCGTTTCTCGTGCCTGTGTTTATCGACGGCGAACATATGTTCACCGCAGTGGCCAAAGCGCATCAGGCCGACATCGGTAACGCGCTTCCGACCACCTACATGGCAGGCGCGCGCGACCAGTATGCGGAGGGCGCACTGATTTTTCCGGCAGTGAGAGTCCAGCGAGACTACAAGATGAACGAGGATATCGTGCGCATGTGCCGCGCGCGGATCCGCGTTCCCAATCAATGGTATGGTGATTTTCTGGCAGGAATCGGATCGGCCAGGATCGCCGAACGGCGATTGAAAGAGCTCTGCGGCAAGTACGGCAAGGAGCAGATACGGGCGTTCATCAACGATTGGCTCGACTATTCTGAAGAGCTGATGGTTAAGGCGCTTCAGCAGATGCCTCGGACTCGACTGTCGAATTCAGGCCGTCACGATGCACTGCCGGGGCTGCTCCCGGACGGTGTACCTCTGCGGGTATCACTGGAGATCGATCCGGAAGCGGCCATGATCGAGATTGATCTGACCGAGAACGTCGACAGCCTTCCGGTTGGCTTGAATCTTAGCCTGGCCTCTGCTTCTGCGGCAGCTGTGGCGGGTGTGTTCAACTCGATGAGCATTCGGGTGCCGCGCAATGATGGCTCCTTCCGCCGCATCCGTCTGCGGTTCCGCGAGGGCTCGATCCTCGGAAAACCGCGTTTTCCACACAGTTGCTCAGTCTCAACCACGAACATCGCAGACCGCGTGGTGAATGTCGTGCAGTCGGCATTTGCCCGCGTCAGCGCCGAATGGGGACTCGCAGAAGGCGGTGTGGGTGTCGGGCTCGGTTTTGCGGTTGTTTCTGGCAACGACCATCGCTACGGAGCGACATCCTACGTGAATCAGATCTGCATTGGATCGGCAGGAGGTCCTGGCAGTCCATCAGCTGACGGCTGGCCAACCTACTCCATCCCTGTTGTTGCCGGTCTGATGTATCGCGACTCAATCGAGATCGACGAACTAAAGCATCCTTTCGAGGTTGAGTACTGCAGGCTTAAATCGGGAACTGGCGGCGCAGGTGAATTCCGGGGGGGCCCGGCGCTCGAGATGTCGATCACGCCGAAGGACAGCCCAATCGAGTTCATCTGGAACTGTGACGGGCTTGAGACCGCGCCGAAGGGCGTGCGGGGCGGCAGGGACGGTATAACGTCCCAGCACTGGCTCGTCAGCGCAGATGGTGCCGCCGAGGAACTCCCGAGCATGGTCGTCAGGACATTACAAAAGGGTGAGCGGCTTCGGGGTTGGCACACGTCCGGGGGCGGCTACGGTAATCCGCTAGCGCGCGACGTCGAGCTTGTTCGCAAGGATGTCTTGGAGGGTTACGAAACAATCGAGCGCGCCCGTGATCTCTATGGCGTGGTGTTCACAGGATCCATTGCCAACGATTCGCTGGCGGTGGACGAGATTGGGACTGCGTTACTGCGGGGTATTGGCTGATGCCCTTCTCGCAATTCATCCGCAGGCAAATCATGGTTCGTCGTGCTCTCGATGACCGCTACCGGAGGCACAGATGAACGCGGCTGTTCCTCCCAGCTTGGCCGCCGAGGCGGTTTCGGTGACGTTCGACGGTTTGCGAGCGATCTCAGGTGTGTCGCTCACTCTCGAAAAGGGTGAGATCCTCGGGCTGATCGGGCCGAACGGCGCTGGCAAAACTACACTTGTCAACTGCCTCTCAGGTTTTCAACTGCCTACCGAAGGACGTGTTAGGCTCGGCGGGCAAGATACGGTCCGCTGGGACGCGGCGGCCTTCCGGAAGGCGGGGGTGGCACGAACATTTCAGGGCGGCCGATTGTTCCGTGACATGTCGGTGCTCGATAATGTCGAAGTCACCGGCGTGGCGCTCGGTCTGTCGCGAAGGGCGGCGCAGCGGAAGGCCTCTGAATTGTTGGACTGGATGGGGATCGCGCAATTTGCCCATCAGCTTGCCGGCACCCTGCCCTATACCGATGAGCGCCGTGTTGGGATCGCGAGAGCACTCCTGATGAAGCCGGACTTCTTGCTTCTGGATGAGCCGGCAGCAGGAATGTCGGACCACGAATGCGAGCAGCTGACGGCGCTGATCCGCATAATCCGGCTGGAGCAAGGCTGCGGTATCCTGCTGATCGAGCACAACATGGCAGTGGTGCTAGGGCTTTGCGACCGCGTCCACGTCCTCGATGGGGGACGCACATTGGCCCAAGGACGAGCCGCCGAAGTCCGCAATGACCGGGCAGTCATTGACGCCTACCTGGGTGCAGAGGGATGAGCCATGATGGTCGATGATATCCTTCAGGTTCGGGGGCTGCGTCTCGGCTACGGCAGAGCGATGGTACTGAACGGCGTGTCTTTCGAAGTTCCGACAAAGGGCCTGATAGCTATCATTGGACCTAATGGCGCCGGGAAGTCGTCTACGCTCGGCGCAATTGCTGGCGGAAACACAGTAAGCTCTGGAACGATCGTCTTCGAAGGCAAAGACATTACCGGCGCCGCTCCGGAGGTGATCGCCGCGGCCGGCCTGTCGTTTGTGCCCGAGGGGAGACATGTTTTTTCCAGTCTGACTGTCGAAGAGAACCTGAGGGTGGGAACATTCAGACGAAAGGACCGGAACGCGGTCGAGATCGATCTTGAGCGGGTGTTCGGTTACTTCCCGCGCCTGAAGGAGCGACTTCGCCAGCCCGGAGGAAAAATGTCGGGTGGAGAGCAGCAGATGCTTGTAATTGGTCGCGCATTGATGTGTCGCCCTCGGCTGGTGCTGATCGATGAGCCAAGCCTCGGTTTGGCGCCCCGGATAGTCGACGAAGTCTATGACATCCTGCAGCGGTTGCGTACCGAGGAGGGGTTAAGTCTCCTCGTGAACGAGCAGAGCTCGCGTCGCGTCATGAAGTACGCCGACGAGATCATCGTTCTACGTGAGGGCGCCGTGCAACTTCGAGGGAAGCCGTCTGCGCTCGGCGCGGAAACCCTGCACGACGCGTATTTCGGTGCTGGCACATTTGACCATGACAGCGCGGGGGGAACGGTATGATTCACTTCCTGCAGACACTGATCGATGCTTTGAGTCTTGGCAGTCTCTATGCCCTCGCGGCGCTCGGAATCGGGCTGTTGTTCGGAATCATGCGTCTGATCAACTTCGCGCATGGCGATTTCGTAGCACTTTCGGCTTACGCTCTGATTCTGCCTTCCACTGACGTGGTCTCAACACTGTTCATCGGCAGCCTGAGCTGGCCGCTCCTCATTGCGGCGATCCTGACGTTCGGCGTGGTTGTAGCGCTGCTGTCCAATTTCGCGGTGTTCAGACGAATGCGCACCGCGAGCCCCCAGAACCTGATGGTCGTTTCCTTTGCGCTTGGCTATGTCATTCAGAACCTCATCATGACCGTCTACGGGGCCCGCCCCAAGGCGTTGGGCCTGTGGTCGTCGTTGACGCAGGTGATCGATGTCGGCGGTTTGCGAGTACCGCTCCTACAACTCGTCACGATCGGTGTCACGGCCGGCCTCCTTTTAGGCCTGCTGTTGTTCATGCGCAAAACACCATTCGGCATCCAGATGCGCGCTGCGGCAGACGACTTCCGCATGGCACGGTTTCTAGGCGTCCGGGCAGATTTTGTGATCGCGTTGTCCTTCGCGATTAGCGGTTTGCTGGCGGGCGTCGTATCGCTGCTTTTCGTCGTGCAGACCGGCGTCCTTGCGCCCACCATGGCTAGCGACATCATCATATTCGCATTCATCGCGACGGTAGTGGGCGGCATGGGCAGCCTCCCCGGCGCTGTGTTGGGCGGATTGCTGGTGGGTGCGGCGTCATCGCTTTTGCAGGCCTATTTGCCCGACGGCATTCGCGCCTTTCGCGACGTTTTCGTATTCCTGTTCGTAATCGCGCTGCTGTTGGTACGCCCCTCCGGCATCATCCGGCTGAAGCAATTCGAAGAAAGGGTCTGACCGGTGAAGGAGCAAACCGCCCCTACTACTTGCATAGCCGTGCCGCTATCGAGCTCCAGCCACTCTATGAAACGGTTCGAAACTCCATTCATCTTGTGCCTAGTGCTTCTGGGATTGCTGGCGTCAAGCCTTCCCTTCTCAAGTTTGGCCCAGACCATGACAGAGATGACGATCCGAGTCGTACTTGTCGTCGGTCTCTACATTTTCATTGGCAATTCCGGAATCCTCTCTTTCGGACATGTCAGCTTCATGTCGATCGGGGCCTACGCCTTCGTCTGGATCAGCTGCTGTACGCTGCCGGCGTTGAAGCCTCTGTATCTTCCCGGATTGCCAATCGTGTTACAGGAGACGGCGCTGCCATCGCCCGCGGGAATTGCAGCCGCTGCGGCGCTGGCCGGCGGCAGTGCTCTGGTAATCGGCAGCATTCTGATGCGACTTTCGGGAACGGCCGCGTCGATCGCAACCTTTTCACTGCTGGCCGGTCAATATGCTCTTTTTCGGAACTGGACCGGCGTCACGGGCGGCACCTCTTCTCTGGCGAACGTCCCTGTTTTCATGACTTCCGCGATCGGCACCCTTCTGGCTATCGGCGCCGTTCTCATTGCGTGGCTCCATCACCAAAGCCGCTTTGGACTTATGTTACGCGCTGCGCGTGATGAGCAAACCGCGTCGAAGGCCTCCGGCGTGAATGTGTGGCTGGTTCGCACAATAGCCTTTGGACTCTCAGGCCTTATCATGGGTGTCGGCGGAGCAATGCAGGCCGGATTTCTGGGAATTGTAACCGTCGACGCGTTTTATCTCGACGTAACTTTCCTGACCCTTGCCATGCTGATTGTGGGGGGCTCGGGTAGCCTGTCGGGTGCCGTCGTCGGGGTGATCGCGTTGACCGCAGTAACCGAGATGCTCCGACGCTTCGAAGTTGGTATCCACCTCGGCGATACTTTGCTCGCGCTTCCCCGCGGCTTTCAGGAGGTAGGGCTCGGCATCGTTATGATTCTGGTAATGATCCTCCGCCCCGCCGGTATTATGAATGGGCGAGAATTGACCGTCGGACACTTTCGTCTGAAGCGCTGATCTCGTGCGGCATCAATCGCCAGAATGTGCAAGAGTCTATGATGGATTCGCTTGCTGGAAGCGGAACAGATTGCCGGCGACAAGCTTCTTGGCAACGAAGGCTCCCGTCCGCGTGAAAACTTGCGACGTCGACCTCACGGTCCGAGGACCCCGTGGCGCGGTTTGACAGGACCTACCATGAGTATTAATGAATGGTCATTCATTTGGCGATGCCCCATCGGAAAGACGGATGGCGCTTGCCCGTGACGATCGCGACGGCGCGAACAGGAACATAGCGATGTACATCGAACCGACGGTATTCCGGCAGGGCTTAACGGCTTTCGCAGCTTACGGCGAAGGTCCCGGCGAGGCGTCAATAGCGCGGCTCGTCGGGCCGCAGGACAGCTCGACAATGGGTGCCTATCTCGCTCGTTTTCACGGGCGTTCCGTGCCCTGGACTGTGCGGTACGATGAGGTAATTGTTTGTATCGAGGGCGAGTTTCACCTCCGCACTGGAGAAACACTGCACACGTTGAATCCAGGCGACGTGGTCTGGATCCCCAAGGACACCGAACTCGCATACAATGGCGTTGAGAGTCTGGTATTTATCGCGATTGCTCCAGTTGATTGGCGCATCAGGCTCCAACGCGAAGCGGAGCAGGTGTGAACGCTCGGCACCCAACAAAGGCGCCGAAAATCAATGCCCTTCGATCAGCGCCACGGGCAGGAGGGGCCGCTTCTCAACTCTCCGAAGCACGCTCTGGTCCAAGCAGCATGCTATGGACAAGGCGATAGAAGTGCTTGCAGATCTTCTCGGGCGTGTAGGACCCGCTGGGCCGATACCAATTCAGGACATTATCACACATCGTTATGATTGCGAGCGCCGTTAGCCGGGCCTCGGGATGAGAGTTGGTCGCGGGCGATGGTATAGCTTCAATGATCTTGGTGAGTCGGTCGAGATGTTCCCTCATCATGCCTTTCACCCGATGTCTGACCGCAGGATCCAACCTGTTCAGAATGCCGGACTCGAGAAGACGATCGTTCGCTTGAGCTATCCGGGAGTGATTGATCTGGTACATAATGTGAGCGGTTATAGCGCTCTGAAGCCTTTCAAGTGGAGAGCTTCCCTCCGCATCGGCTGCTGCGATCGCCTCGTTGAACGCGCTCAAAGCCTCCGTCACGGCCTCGCCGAGCAGTTCCTCCTTGGACTTGTAATGGTTGTAGACTGCAGGTGCCTTGATTCCGACCTCGGTGGCGATGTCCCGCATCGAGGTGGCATCAAAGCCGCGGGAACCGAAAAGCTCAATTGCAGCGTCGAGCAACCTCTCGCGGGTGTCGGAGCGGCTCGTTGATACCTTGCCGCCTTGGCCGGCTCGACGCCGTGTCCGTTCGACCTCCTCAGAAGCGGCTTCCTGATAGCTGCGGGCGAGTTCGTTCACAATTTTTCGTCCTTATGAATACCTATTCACATAATGCGTCAGCTGCGGCGGTCTGTCAAAGGAGCGAACAGAAAATCGCCGGGCTGTCCAATATCGTCAGAGCGGAGACGACGCGAGTTTTTTCAACTGGCTGAGCAGGCCCATTTCGCCCCGTCGCGTCCGGACCATGACTTGACATATTAGCGGCAAAGGATGAATATTAATGATCGTTCATTCATCTTAGGCTCGCTTCAAGAAGTCGACGCATGGGGAACGAGCACTACGGCGCTGTTAAGGCAGCCCAATATTGTGAGAGCCGGCAATAGGCCGGAACGTCCAGAAAAGGGAACAAACAATGTCAGTCGAATTGGAACGGGTTTATCCACCCGACACCCGCGAGCGGTTTGAAGCGGCGCTGGATGCGGAGCTCTCCAGGCGTATTCAATCCTTGGGAGAGTCTCCGCACACAGCTTCGGAGTGCTGTGCCCCCACCCGCGCCTGCTTTGTCGAAGCCGCAAGCTGGGGCGTTCTCGGGGTGGTTATCTGGGTCGCCACCTTGATGTATCTCGGCTGAGGAGGAAGACCAATGAGCAGCGATATCAAACTCACTCAGTCTCGAGTAATGGAAGAGGCGCTTTCCGGGCGCCTACCTCTACGCAGCAGCGAACGTGTCTACAAAGGCTACGGCTCGTTCCTTTGGACCTGCACGGCCTTTAGTGCCGCGACTTGGGCGTTCCTCATCGGCGGCTTTCTGCCCTATGTGGGCGACGTCCGAATAGGGGTACTGGGTTACCTCGCGGGCATGCTGATCGGCATGGCTGTCGTTGTCTTGGCGTCTGGGATGCCATCCTTCAAATACGGCGTCGAGCCGATCGATGCCGCCAAGGCCTCGTTTGGCCCTTATGGCATCGTGCTGCCGCTGTTTGGCCTGCTTGCGACTTGCATCGGTTGGACATACGTGGTCGTTGCGCTTACCGCACGAGGAGCGGCAAACGTCCTACAAACCGTCGAGCGATCTGATGTGCCGACTTCCGAACCGATCGTTATCGGTCTTGCGCTGTTTACAATGTTCGCAGTGTGGCTCGTAGCAAGCAAGGGGCCTTGGCTGTTTGAACGGATCAGCAATTATATCGCGCCAGGCCATATCCTAGTAACCGTGCTGATGCTTGGCATCCTGCTCTACCATTACGGCGCCGATCTCTGGACGCTGCAGGTTCCCGCCGATCAGCGCCTCGCTTCGACACCGGGCCAGGGGTTTGCCCTCGCTGTTGAATTCGGCATCTCCAATTCGCTGACATGGTGGCCGATAATGGGCGGACTGACACGGCTGGTGGAGCGTCGCTCGCACATAGTCGGCCCATCTGTTGTCGGGGTTGGCGTGCTTGGCGCTGCATTCATATCCATGGTGGCCGCGTTCGCGGCCCTGTCCGCCGGAACACCCGATCCGACGATCTGGATGATCACGCTTGCGGGGCCCGTGCTTGGTTCGATTATCATGACCTTCGTTCTTGCCGCCAACGTCGCGACGATGGTCATCATGCTCTATCTCGCCGGCGTTTCGATCCAGCAAATCAAGCCATTGACGCGCGTCCGGTGGGATATTTTGATCGCTTTGATGCTGCTACCGGGCGTCTATGTGGCGTTTAGAACGGAATGGACTCTCTCTATCGTGATGAGCTGGCTCTCCTATAATGGCGTCATGTTCGTCGGCATCACGGGCGTCACCTTTGTCGACTATTTCATTCTTCGGAAAGAGACGCTGGCGCCGGCGCATCTTTTCACGCGCGATCCTGCTAGCCAGTATTGGTTTTGGGGGGGCGTCAATTGGGTAGCCGTCGCGATATCGGTGCTGTCGATTGCCTTGTACCTCTTTCTGTACAATCCGGTGACGGCGGCGATGCATCCGTTAGCCCATGCGTTGGGAGCAGGCATACCGACCGTGATTGTTGCCGGCGTGACGTACTACCTGGTTATGAGGATGTTTGTCATTCCTGCCGGCAAGGGCGGATACCGGCACACTACGGCTGTCGCTTCGTCACATGAAGTCGTCCCCACCCTTTAACAGGACAAGTGGCTGTGCAGATGCGCCTGCACGCTTTCTAAGAGCCTGAACTGCATTTGACGAGTGCGCGCGGCGTCGGTGGGCACGCTCACCGGGGCCGTAAACATGCGCTGAGACGGGGATCAAAGTTCAGGGCGGGGAGTTCATCGATTTTATGAAAAGGCCGCCAAGGATATTGACTCGCTTCATGATAGGTGAATTAATGAGCGTTAATTAATACTGTAGCGACCTCCGAAGTGAGGTCTGGATGCGAGCGCGACGAAGGGCCTGCCACCACGAACAGTGCCGGAGGCGCGCCAATCGAGGAGGATCAAATGAAAATCGGGGAACGTCGGCCGCTCATCGGCGAGGCTTTCTGGTCAAAGGGAAACGACTTTGATGTTTTCGAACCGGCGACTGGGGAAGTGATCGCTCGCGTCCCGGACGTCGGAGCGGAGGGAGTGAACGCGGCCGTGTCAGCCGCCAAGCAAGCCTTCGGCAATTGGGCGTCTACTCCTCCGAAGGATCGAGCCGCCGCCTTGCTTGCGTTCACCGACGAAATCATGGCTCGCGTCGATGAGTTTGCCGAACTTGAGGCGCGCGACGTTGGAAAACCGCTCGAGAAAGCTCGCGCGGAAATGGCATCCGCTGCAGACAAATATCGCTTCTTTGCCGGCGCGTGCCGAACAATGATGGTTCCGGCTATGGGCGAGTACAAGCCCGGCATCACGAGCATGGTACGGCGCGAGCCAATCGGCGTTGTCGCCGCAATTTCCCCGTGGAATTACCCCATGGGAATGACCGCCTGGCGCATTGGTCCGGCCCTGGCGGCTGGCAACACCGTCGTTCTGAAGCCAACTCAGGTGACGCCGCTAACCGCCCTCCTCCTGGGCGAAGTCGCACAGAAGTTCTTCCCGCCAGGCGTCGTCAACATCGTCACAGGTTTCGGCAGCACGACTGGCACGCACCTGGTGCGTCATCCGGACGTCGCGATGGTTTCGCTCACAGGGGGCACGGAGACGGGACGCGCCGTTATGCGTGACGCGGCCGAGAGCATCAAAGTCGTTCATCTCGAACTCGGCGGAAAGGCGCCGGTTCTCGTCTTTGACGATGCAGATATCGACCGTTTGGCAACAACGCTCAGAAGCGCAGCATTCGGCAATTCCGGGCAGGACTGCACAGCAGCCTGCCGGGTGTATGTTTCCAAGAAGCGCGAAAAGGACGTCGTCGAGGCGTTGGCATCGATGGCCAGTGGGATCAAGGTCGGCAATGGCTATGCCGAGCGTGGGATCGACATGGGACCGGTCGTCTCTGCAAAACACCATGAATTCGTGTCCAGCTTCGTCAACAGAGCCGTCAAGAATTCCTCTGGTCGCGTCGTCGTTGGTGGACCTATCGATGGCCCAGGATATTTTTACGCGCCGACTGTCGTTGATGGTGTCGAGCACAGCGCCGAGATCATCCAGAAGGAGATTTTCGGGCCCGTCGTAGCCGTCACCACGTTCGAAGATGAGGCCGACGCCGTCGCCAAGGCAAACGATCTGGAGGTCGGGCTGGCCGCTTCGATCTGGACGTCCGATATCGAACGGGCGATTGTCGCGGCGGGGCGTGTGAAGGCGGGTAGCGTCTGGATCAACGATCACGGACCGACGGCCGCCGAAATGCCCTTCGGAGGCTACAAGCAGTCTGGAATTGGCCGCGATCTCTCGATCTATGCGATCGAAGCTCACACCGAGCTGAAACACATCGCCATCACGCACCGGGAGCGAATCTGATGATCTCGGTGAGGACGTCAACCCACTCGGAAACCGTTGACCAACAGCCTCGATGCTTGTTTGAGGAAGGTGTGCCTGTCCAGGTACGCGACACCGCCCTTAACCTCTTGGACCAATGGCGGTTCCTTCCGGGCGAGCACGGCATTCGCCTCTCGATTCTTCCCGGCGGCGCAAACAATATCAACCTCATTCTGGAACACGGCGACAAAAAATGGGCCTTGAAGATCCGGGAGCCGGATGCGTCGTTTGCCGGCACATCGGTTACCGCTGCGATCGAGGCCCAGTCCGTGGCGGCGAGCATCGGTCTGGCACCAGCGGTCATAGCTACATGTCTGCCCGAAGGGCACTTCATGTCAGAATTCGTCGAAGGGGAGACGCTGCGACCGCAGCACATCCGAGAGCCTTCCATGGCCCGCAGGATAGTGGATGCTCTGAAGCGACTGCACGCGCATCACTTTCCGCCTCGAAAGTTCGATATCTTCGATGACCTTCGCGGTTTCATTGCGGGGGCTGCGAAGCTGGGCGGGTCTTATCCAACCTCCTTTGCCGCTCTTTGGGAAATTGCTCAACGTTTCGAAACCACTCTGGTTGCAGCCGATGCGCCCGTCGGCTTCGGCCACAATGATCTCGTCCCGCAGAACTTCATCGCCTGTTCGGACGGCGTGAAAATGGTCGATTTCGACTACGCCGGCGAAGCCTTGGTCGCAATAGATCTGGCCAGCGTTACCTCTCAAGCAGAGATGTCCGACGATGAGACCATGGCATTCCTGCGGCTCTACGATCCGGACCTCGATGAGAGCCAGATTGCCCGCGTGCAGGTGCTTCGCTTCGTGAACGCGTTGCGCGAGGTTGCGTGGGCAGCCATGGCGGAACCGTTCATGGCCGCCAAGACGACCCTTCTGGATGGTTGGAGCTACAGGTCACACGCCGACGTGAACATTCGTCTGGCCGAGGTGCTTATTCGGGAGAACCCAGCCGATCAGCTTGCCTCCAAGGCAGGCCTCGTAAGGGCCGGTGCTCTGTTCTGATGGAGGGTTCAATGACCGATCTGACTTTCCAAACGGCTGCCGACTCGCCATGGGCGCAAGCCCCCCTGGGGGAGGATTGGTCGAATGACCCCCGATCGGCCCTCCTCATCGAGGTAGACGCTCAACCAGCTGCAACGGGAGTATTCGATCACCGGGCCGCCCGAACGGCTTGTCTCGAAGTAGTGAGAATCAAGGAGTGGCTCTAATGGCCCGTCAATGGAAGACAATTGTAATCGGTGCAGGCGGATCGCAAGCACAAGCAATGTTGCGCGGCATTGCGAGGGCGGATGCGACTGAGGGCTGGCTTGCAATCGACCGTGCCTGGCGGCCACAGGCACGTGCTGCAACGGAAGAGATGGGCTTCGCAGTCCAGGAATTAAACCCGCTTGCACAGCCCGAGACCTTGCGCAAGCTGTTGGAATCGACATCCCTCGTCGTGAACATGGCCGGCCCTTACTACAAGACCGGCTTCACCATCCTCGATGCAGCGATCGAAACGAAGACGGACTATCTTGATATCTGCGACGACGCGGACATCACGCTGCCCATGCTCGAGCGGGATGCGCGCGCGAAGGAGGCCGGTATTTCCGCACTCATCGGAATGGGCTCCTCCCCCGGAACAACAAACATACTGATCCGAAGTGCGATCGACCATCTCGGTCCCGTCGACGACGTGGACATCTATTGGACCGTCGATGTGGCCGATCTGACCGAAGCAGCTATCCGACACTTTTGGCATTGCTTCAATCTGGTTGATGCGGACGGTACGATACATGCGGTAACAGGTTGGGACGGCTTGGAGCGTCGGCAGGTCGACTTTCCGGCGCCGGTCGGCATTCAGTCGGTCGTACGACTCGCCCATCCCGAGCCGCTGACGGTGCCTCGTTTTCTTCCGGTGAAGCGCGCTTCCAACTTCGGTGGACTAAATCCGGAGGAAGCACTGATTACGGCCTGGGCTCTCGCGCATATCGCTGACGAGCAGCGCTCCGGCGGAGAATTCACCGACCCGGCGGCCAGCCTGTTCCGTCATTACAGGGAGAGACGCGTTGGAGCGCCCCGTATCGGGAGCGGTATGATCATTGACGTGCATACGGGCGGTTCCGGCTTGAGGTTTGCGGCCGGTAGCGATGGTGGAATGGACGATTCGACTGGCATCCCGGCTGCGGCCGGAGCGTTGTTGATGTTGGATGGAAAGATCAAACGCCGAGGGGCCTTTGCGCCGGAAGTGGTCCGCCCCGCAGACTTCTTTGAGACCCTGCGGCGCGTCAGCACCGGTGGCGGCGGCTTGTCTCTGTTCCGGCTTGAAGACGGCGTCGCAACGGAGCGGCTGAGAATTCGCGACCTGGTCGCAGGAGAATTGAGCCCAAGGGAGGTGGCATGATGCGGGAACTTGAAGGGAAGGTGGCGCTCGTCACGGGCGGCGGCCGGGGGATCGGTGCCGGTATCGCCGAGGGCCTGGCTCAGGCTGGCGCCACGGTCGCACTCATGGGCCGGAGCAGTGCTCCACTTGAAGAAGTGGCGGCGCGGATAGCGGCCGGCGGAGGCAAGGCAACGGTCCATACCGGGAGTGTCAGTGATCCGGACGAAGTCGAGCGGGTGCTGGACGCAATATGGGCGGAACATGGCAGTCTTCAGATTGTCGTCAACAATGCAGGCATCGTCGACGAGGCTGAATTCCTCGATATTTCGCTCGAAGGTTGGAACAAGACCGTTGGCACGGATCTCACAGGTGCATTCCTGGTAACGCAGCGAGCAGCGCGCAGGATGCGCGACGGTAGCGGCGGGTCGGTGATCAATATCGCCTCGATTGACGCCAACGGCTATGATGGCCCGCAAGGCTCCTATGTCGCCGCCAAGGCCGGTCTCGTCGGTCTCACGAAGAATGCGGCGGTCGAACTCGCGAAACACAATATCCGCATAAATTCCGTCAGCCCCGGCTGGACGCGCACCCAGATGGTGGAGGAGTTCGTCTCCGAGAAGGCGCTCCGGCACATGATGACGGACTTCCAGCGCGTGCCGATGAAGCGCCTTGTCGAAATACCCGAACTCGCCAACGCCGTGGTCTTTCTCGCCTCCGACAAGGCTTCCGCCATTACCGGAGTGGACTTGCCGGTCGACTGCGGGACACTGGCGACGCTCTACGTCTACGAAACCATTCGCCCCTTGTTCTGAAGGAAGACGGCCATGACCCCACGTATCGCCATTATCGGAGCAGGCGTCGCAGGCTGCGGCGCGGCACGCAGGGCGGCGCAATTGCATGCAAAGGAGGTTGTCGTTCTGGAAAAAGGCACGCCGGCATGCGGCTCGTCCGGGCGATCGGCCGGGGTATACAACACCCAGACGCTCGACCCGTTGCAGATCGAGATCCGCGTCCGGTCACGCGAAATATTGTTCGAACTCGAACGCAAGCGCAGTCTGCCCCTTGCCCGCATCGGCAACATCCGCATCGCCACGACCGAAGCGGACATTCCAAAACTTGAAACCGCGCTCGCCACGATCAAAAGCTTCGGAGCAGACGATACGCGGATACTGTCGCAGAAGGAGTTGCAGGCTCTCGTTCCCGATTTGCAATGCGACGACGTCGTCGCTGGTCTTTACGGCGTCAACGACGGACATCTGGACGGACACCTCCTTTGCTCCGCCCTGATCGACGAAGCACGCGATCTTGGCGCGAAGGTCATGAACAACACCGAAGTGCTCGCTTACGAAAAACGCGGGTCAACGCACGTGCTTTCAACGACTCGCGGCGAGTTCGAATGTGACGTGGTGATCAACGCCGGCGGCGCATGGGCGGGGCGCGTTGGCGATATTCTGGGGCACGCGGCACCGATCAAACCCGAGGTACACGAGGTGATCATCGTCAAGCTGCCCCGCAAGCTCGATTACGTCGTTCCAATGTGCAATTTCTATATGCCGGGGCAGAACGGCGCCGGCATCTACTTCAGGCAGGATGGCGAGGATTCGCTGATCGCCGGACTCCACACCTATTACTCGGTCGAAGGCCACGAAGTCAGTAACCCCGACGCCTATAGCCCGCCGGACGGGGACGACTATTTTCTCGACGTCGCACAGCTCGTCAGCGATCGGCTGCGAATTGACGATCTCGGCTTCAAGAACGGTTGGCACGGCCTCTACCCGTTGAGCCTGGACGGGGAGTTCCAGATCGGCCCCTATGCCGCGGATCCTTCCGTAATTGTCGTCGCAGGCATGGGTGGCACAGGTGTTACGAGCGGCGCCCTGACGGGAGCCCTTGCTGCGGAGTGGGCTATCCTCGGCAAGCCGGTCACCGTCCCCAATGCTGCGAAGCTCGTGCCGGATAGGCTCTCGCTCGCGGCTTGAACATAGCATCCAGAAAGGCGACCCGAAGTGAAAGTCTTGCTCACAAATGACGATGGCTACCAGTCTCCCGGCGTTGCGGCGGCTCGCGATGCGCTGATCGCAAGCGGAGTCCAGGTGCTCACGGTTGCGCCCGACGGACCGAGAAGCGGCACATCGCGCTCCGCCTCGTTTCGCAAGGCGATTACGCTTACTAGGGCGGGCGGTGACGAAGTAAACCCGGTCTATGCCACGAATGGCACGCCAACCGATTGTGTTCGCGTCGCCGTTCTGTCCGGCCTTGCCTCTGAAATCGAAGCCGTTGTCTCCGGCATCAACGAAGGGGCCAATCTTGGCGATGACGCAACCTATTCGAGCACGCTCGGATCGGCGATCGAAGGTGCGTTGTTGGGTTTTCCGGCACTCGCCGCATCTCAGCAGTCGCGAGATGGAAGGTTTCGACTGGTCGATCTGACGGACTATGATTTCAGCTGGGGCGCCAAAATTATGGCAGAGCTCACCAAGCTGATGATCAGGGATCGGTCCAAACTTCCTGCCCGGTCTGTTTTGAACCTCAATGCACCCGCCCGCCCCGCTCGCGAGGTCAAGATTGCGAGCCTCGATCGCCGCGTCTGGGATCCATCCCGCATTCCGTCTGTCGAAACTGAAAATGGTCCTGGATGGCTGCTCTTCGGTACGCATCCAGAACTCGATCCCATTTTCGAGCACCGGCCCGGTTCTGATTCCTGGGTCCTCTCGCGAGGCGACGCGGCTCTCACGCCCCTCAACTTCGAATGGACTTTGCCCGGTGCGCGAAGCCGATTTGCCCGGTGGACGCGCTCTGCGGTTGTTGAACTCAACAAAGCGCTTGATTTGGAGCAATCACTGAAGGAGCGCGGACGATGAGCGATTTTCCCTGCGTGGTGATCAGCGGCGCCGGTGGCGAGATGGGCAGGGCGCTCGCGGCCCGATTTGCACGCGACGGCCGAGACATCGTCCTGTTGGATCGTGATGTTGCCAACCTCGGCGGGGTTGAAGAGGAACTGCGTCGCGACGGCGCCCGAAAGGTGCTCGTCCTTCCTGCTGACCAGACCGATCCGGACGCTCTCAACAGGGCTATTGCCGAAATCGGCGGCCAATTTGGTTCGATCGGGACCTTTGTCGCCAATGCTGGATTCGCAAGATTTGGTGGTTTTCTCGAGACATCGAAAAAGGTCTGGGACCTGCACGTCGATATCAATCTGAACGGCACCTTTCATCTCTGCCAGGCAGTCGCGCGCAACATGGTTGCAGGTGGCCAGGGAGGCAGCATAACCCTCATTTCCTCCTGCCTCGCTCTGTTCCACGCCGACCAGACGGGCGCATACAGCGCCACCAAGGCAGCGCTGCTGATGCTCACGAGGACCATGGCAGCAGAGCTTGGTATTTACGGTATCCGGACGAACTCTGTTCTTCCTGGTGTTGTGGAGACCGCAATGACCCGGCCAATGCTTGAAGTTCCTGGCTGCAGGGAAGCATTGCTCCAGGAAACACCCGTCGGGCGCCTCGGTAAGGCGGAAGATGTCGCAGAGGCGGTCGCGTTTCTGGCGGGCCCCGCCGCTGGCTTCATAACAGGGGCATCCCTGCTCGTCGACGGCGGGCAGTCTATATACGGCCAACCGCAATGGGTTCGTCAGGATCGCTCGAAACGAGGCGAGCCGCGTTGGCTGTCCACAGCAAACGGACTCCCGGTATGAGCAGTCAGCAAGACATGGGATTGCCGGCGGCGCGCGAAAACGCCGTCATTACAGGGGCTGCTTCGGGCATTGGTGCTGCCGTTGCGCGTCGCCTTTTCGATCGTGGCGCAAATGTCTTCTTGATCGACCGGGACATCGATCGTCTTCGAAGCGTTTTCGCGAACGTGGATGCCGCGGGCGGAACGGTCAAGCTTTTCCAAGCTGATGTGACCGATAACGCGAAGCTCAAGGCCCTCTTCGCTGAGGTTGACGCGCATGGTGGCGTTGACAACGTCGTCCATTGTGCAGGCGTGGCGCGCCTAGGAACAGTCATTGAAATGGACGAGGCGAGCTTTGATTTTGTGCTGGACGTCAACCTCAAGGGAACATTTCTGCTTGCCAAGAACGCCATGCCTTCCCTGATGAAAAGAAGGGGAAGCTTCACCGCCATCGCATCCGATGCCGGCACACAGGGGGCGACGGGTTACGCTGCCTACTGCGCAAGCAAACACGGGGTTGTAGGTCTGATCAAATCGATGGCCTTGGATCACGGCCCACAGGGAGTTCGGTGCAACGCGATTTGTCCAGGATTCGTCGAAACGCCGATGTTGGACCAGCTCTTTGCTGATAACCCTTCCGATCGCGGCTTCTACGAGAAAACGGTGCCCCTCGGGCGATTTGCGCGTCCGAACGATGTTGCTGAGCTCGCTGCATTCATATCGTCCCCGGCAGGATCTTACCTGAACGGCGCAATCATCGCGCTCGATGGTGGCTCCACGGCTGGATATTTCAGCTCCGCAAGTGCTGCGGACTAGACGGCGCGCGGATCAGTGCACGTGTAGACCCCTGCTTTGCAGACTGAACACGCGCCACTCCTTTTCGAACTGATCATAATGGAGGCTGAAAAGTTGAAAATCCTAGTAACGGTGAAGCGGGTCGTCGACTTCAACGTGAAGATCCGCGTGAAGGCGGACGGCACGGGCGTCGAGCTTGCCAATGTCAAGATGTCGATGAACCCGTTCGACGAAATCTCGGTCGAAGAGGCGCTGCGCCTCAAGGAAGCCGGCAAGGCGAGCGAAGTCGTCGTCGTCTCGATCGGACCGGCCAAGGCCGAAGAGACGCTCCGCACCGCGCTTGCGATGGGCGCCGACCGGGCGATCCTCGTCGAGACCGAGGACCAGGTCGAACCGCTCGCCGTCGCCAAGATCGTCAAGGGTGTGGCCGAGGCCGAACAGCCGGGGCTGATCATTGTCGGCAAGCAGGCGATCGACGACGATTCCAACCAGACCGGTCAGATGCTCTCGGCGCTGTTGGGCTGGCCGCAGGGCACCTTCGCCTCCAAGGTCGAGATCGGTGACGGCAAGGTCAATGTCACCCGCGAGGTCGACGGCGGGCTGCAGACGGTGGAACTGAAGCTGCCGGCCGTGGTCACCACCGACTTGCGCCTGAACGAGCCGCGCTACGCCTCGCTGCCGAACATCATGAAGGCGAAGAAGAAGCCGCTCGACAAGAAGACGCCGGCCGATTTCGGCGTCGACACGAGCCCGCGGCTCAAAGTTCTGAAGACGGAAGAGCCGTCGGGCCGCAAGGCCGGCATCAAGGTGAAGTCGGTCGCCGAGCTCGTCGAGAAGCTCAAGACCGAAGCCGGCGTCCTCTAAGGTTCAAGGAAAGGGAGATTCCATCATGGCCATTCTGCTTCTGGCTGACCACGACAACACCCACCTTTCCGACCAGACGGCGAAGGCGCTGACGGCGGCGACCAAGATCGGCGGCGACGTGCATGTGCTCGTTGCGGGTTCCGGCGTCGAGGCCGTCGCCCAGCAGGCGGCGAAGCTCTCGGGCGTCGCCAAGGCGCTCGTCGCCGAGGATGCCTCGCTCGCCCACAATCTCGCCGAGCCGCTGGCGGCCCTCATCGTCTCGCTCGCCGGCAACTATGACACGATTGTCGCCGCCGCCACCTCGGTCGGCAAGAACGTCATGCCGCGGGTTGCCGCACTTCTCGACGTGGCGCAGGTCTCCGAGATCATCGAGGTGGTTTCGCCGGATACCTTCAAGCGGCCGATCTATGCCGGCAATGCCATCCAGACGGTGCAGACGACCGAAGCGAAGAAAGTCATCACCGTCCGCACCTCGTCTTTCCCCCCCGCTTCGGCGGGTGACTCGGCTGCCGTCGAACAGGTCCCGACGGCAGCCGCTTTTTCCGATTTGTCGCGGTTCGTTTCCGACGCGCTGTCCTCTTCAGACCGCCCGGAGCTGACCTCGGCGAAGATCATCATCTCCGGCGGCCGGGCGCTCGGCTCCTCGGAGAAGTTCAGGCAAGTGATCCTGCCGGTTGCCGACAAGCTCGGCGCCGCCGTCGGAGCCTCGCGTGCTGCCGTCGATGCCGGCTATGCGCCGAACGACTGGCAGGTCGGGCAGACCGGCAAGGTGGTCGCGCCTGACCTCTACATCGCCTGCGGCATCTCCGGCGCCATCCAGCACCTCGCCGGCATGAAGGACTCCAAGGTGATCGTCGCCATCAACACGGACGAGGAGGCGCCGATCTTCCAGGTCGCCGACTACGGCCTCGTTGCCGATCTCTTCGATGTCCTTCCGGAGCTCGAGAGGGCGTTTTGAGTCGCTCGGACGCTGAACAGTCGACCAAACAGGACCGGCAAAAGGAAGTGAGCAATGCGAAGTAACGTGGCCTTCTGGTCCGAGGGAGACCGCCTGCGGGGCTGGTTCTATCGGCCGACAGAAATCGCGTCCCCCTTTCCCACGGTGATTTTGACCCACGGGTTCTCTGCCGTAAAGGAGCAATATCTCGACCGATACGCCGAGGTATTTGCCGCGCATGGACTTGGGGTGCTGGTCTACGATCACGGATGCTTTGGCGAGAGCGAGGGAGAACCGAGATACGAGGTTGATCCGGAGCGGCAGCGACGGGGCTACCGTGACGCCGTAACCTTTGTCCAGACCATGAACGGCCCTGACCCCGAGCGCATCGGCATATGGGGTACGAGCTACAGTGGTGGACATGTCTTGGTAGTAGCTGCGCAGGACCGGCGTGTAAAAGCTGTCGTAGCCCAGGTTCCGACGATTAGCGGCTCGAAAGTCGCTGTTCGCAGAGCCACGACGCCGCAAGCTACGGAATTGAGGAGAAGTCTCTCAGAAGATCGCGTGGCTAGGGTCCTTGGAAACGACCGCGCCTATGTTGATGTAGTGACGAGTGATCCTCAACTACCGTGCGCGTTGCCAGGAGCGGACAGTTACGAGTACTTTTGCCGTTCAGCTGAAGTGGCTTCAAACTGGAATCCGCAAGTAACCCTGCGGAGCCTTGAACTGGCAAAAGCAAATGAACCAGGAGCATTCATCAGGCTTATTAGCCCAACTCCATTGTTAATGATCGTGGCCGAGGACGACCATCTCACGCCAACTGACTTGGCATTGGATGCCTTCGACCGCGCTGGAGAGCCGAAAGCGCTCGAGATTTTGCCTGGAGGCCATTTCTCCCCCTATACAAATCAATTCGAGCAATCCAGCCGTGTTGCGGCCGAGTGGTTTGTTCAAAAGCTCGGCGACAGGCCAATGCTTGATCTGCCACCAATTACGAAGATCTCATAATCTAAACGCTCGCCTTAGATCAGCAAACCGTACGCCGCGGCGTTCACTACTCCTCCGCCTGCGCAACGTCGCCGACGCAGTATGCTTTTCGAAGGACTCTGGTACATTCGTCGCCGCACAAAGATCCCTTGCTAATGGCAGCTCGAAAAACGTTGGGCAGGTGGGGTTACCTTCAGCCTTTGGCCATTTCCGATCGCGTTCGCCGCCGGTTGCTCACGAAAATCGGTGGGGCACCAAAGGCGACCTCTCCCCGCCAAAACGGCGACTGGTAATATGCAGATCAAAGAGGGCAGGCTCGAATCTAGGCGCACCATTCTAGAGGCGTGTATCGGATAACAAACAGGCCCCTGTTTCACGTCCGACAGTGCAATTTCACCCTCCGGATCGACGCCGAAAGACCCTTCGGCTCCTGATAGGGGCTCCAGGTCATCAGGGCACGTGTCAGGCATTCGCGCATGTAGTTGCCGACGGGGGTGGCTTTCCGATAATTGGTATCAACATGTACCATCATGTGTTCCCCCGTCGCCACGACGACATCCTCAGATTCATTCAACACATACTGATAGATCTGGAGGCGGATGTCATCGAAGCCAATCATCTCAGTGTAAACTAGCAATGGCGTGCCGGTACGGCATTCCTTCAGGTTCCTCAAATGTCCCTCAACGGAAAAGAAGCTAAACCCCTTCAGCCTGTATTCCTCGGTGAAGCCCATCGCACGCAGGAAATTCTCACCGGCGTCTGCCAAAACCTTGTAATATTGCCATTCCGTCATATGACCGTTGTAGTCGATCCAGTCCTTCTCGACGACGGTCTTCAACGTCAGTAGGGCGTTAAGCTGCGGTCGCTCGTGATCGGCGATGGATGAGAATGTCGCGCTGGGCATTAGTCTAGCCCCAGCAGATCGGCATCCATTTCTATGAATGCACCCCTTTCAACGTTGATCTTAGCGACGACGCCCCCCTCCTCGGCCACGATCGACTGCTCCATCTTCATCGACTCCATGATGGCAACCACGTCGCCTCGACTGATTTTATCCCCTTCCTTGACGCACATTTCCAACACTATGCCGGAGAGGGGCGCCTTGATGCCCCGCCGATACATCGGCGGTTCAGAAATCTCTCCATTACTAGGTTCGGGCTCGTCGACATTTATTTCCTGCTGGATAGAAGGTTGTTCAGCGAGCTCCCGTGCCTCCTTTGACAGTCGCTCTATTTCTGAGTCGATCCAGCGCGTATGGACGATGAATTCCGGTTCGTACGTCCCGATGAATTCTTCCCGGTTTAGGATTGCCCGGTGAAGCGGAACGATTGTCTGGACACCCTCCACTTCAAGTTCAGCCAGAGCCCGCGAAGCTCGCGCCAACGCCTGCGCACGGTCGCAGCCCGTCACTATGAGCTTCCCCATAAGAGAGTCATAGTAGGGCGGGATCGTATCCCCCTCGCCATAACCGAAATCGACACGAACGCCTGGACCACCTGGAACCCGAAGGCGCGTTAGCTTGCCTGGGACCGGCCGAAAGTCCGCCCAGGGATCTTCCGCATTGATGCGGAACTCGATTGAATGGCCACGCACCGGCGGATCCGTGAAGGTTAGGAGCTTTCCCTCGGCGATGTTGAACATCTCGCGAATGATGTCGATGCCGGTGACTTCTTCGGTGACGGGATGCTCCACCTGGACGCGGGTGTTAACTTCAAGAAAGTAAATCTCGCCCCTGGGTGTTATCAGAAATTCGCAGGTGGCCGCGCCACGATAGCCGACCTCTTTGAGAATACCAACCGAAGCCTCCTTCAGCTGTTTCCGCTGCGCGTTGGACAGGAAAGGTGCTGGTGCTTCCTCGATAAGTTTTTGCTGCCTCCGCTGCAGAGTGCAATCGCGCGTGGCCAGCACGGCTATCGTCCCGTCGGCATCCACGAGGCACTGTGTCTCTACGTGCCTCGCATTTTCAACATACACTTCGACGAAACATTCGGATCGGCCGAAGGCAAGCCCTGCTTCACGCTCTGCCGCCGCCATTTGCGGCTCCAACTCGTCCATCGTGCGAACAATACGCATGCCGCGACCGCCGCCGCCGTTCTGGGCTTTGATAATGACCGGGAGGCCATGCGCCTTTACAAATTTGCGGACCTGGTCGATCGTCGCGGTGCCATCATCCATTGAAGGCAAAAGTGGCGCCCCGACCTTGCGAGCAATGGCGCGCGCCTTAACCTTATCCCCGAGCTGCGCAATCGCCTCGGCTGGCGGACCGATCCAGATCAGGCCAGCGGCCTCGACAGCGGCTGCGAATTCTTCGTTTTCCGAAAGAAGACCATATCCGGGGTGTACTGCATCCGCGCCACTTTCATCCGCAATTCCAAGGATCGCCGCCTGGTTGAGATAGGTCTCCAGAGGCGAATTGCCTTTGAGAAGGAAAACTTCATCAGCGGCCCGAGCATACAGGGCTTGCCGATCGGCCTCAGATGCGATCGCTACTGATTGGTAACCTGCATCCTTGCACGCCCTAATAATGCGAAGGGCGATTTCGCCGCGGTTTGCCACCAAAACTTTTTTCATTGGACCCTCCGCTTTTATCGATTGATCAGAACCGCCGACGTTCGTTTCCAAGTCACCCAGGCGTCCGTCCCGCAAGGCGGGACGTCAGACTTGTTGCACTCGACAAGCAAGGTGTTGCCCGCTTGGCTGGAAACGGTCACCAGACAGCGGCTTCCCAAGAAGAGTTCTTTCTCGATCCTGACTGAGATCGCTGGTGACCAATCATCGTTGCGGGGTTCGTCCTTTACAAGAAAGAGGTCCTCGGGCCGGAGAACTATTGAGAGGGGTTCACCGCTCGTTACCCCTTTACTGCTCGTAGCCACCGGTATCTCACCCAGTGGCGTCGCCGCGAGACGTGTCTCGTCGATGGCGGTAGGAACAAGTCTCTCTATAGGTACGATGTTCGCCTCTCCAAGAAAGCGCGCCACAAATCGAGAATTTGGTCGGAAGTAGAGTTCGGCGGGGGTGTCGTATTGGAGAATTTCGCCGCCATCCATGATGGCGATCTTGTCGGAAAGGATGAACGCCTCCTCCTGATCGTGTGTGACATAAACAGTCGTGATACCTGTCCGTTGCTGAATTTCTCGCAAATCGGATCCTAGTTGCTGGCGCAATCGACGGTCGAGGGCGCCCATTGGCTCATCAAGAAGCAGAAGTGACGGTCGGTAGGCCAGTGCTCGCCCAATTGCGACGCGTTGCTGTTGCCCACCACTCAATTCGCCGACTGCGCGTGCGGCCACATGCGGGAGCTCGATTAGTTCGAGTATTTCTTTTGTCCGCGCTTGCCTCTCAACCTGGGGCCACTTGTGAAGCTTTAAAGGATACTCGATGTTTTGCGCGACCGTCATGTGAGGGAAAAGCGCATAGTTCTGGAAGACGAACCCGATGTTGCGCGCCTGTACAGAGAGTGACGTCACCTCTCGGCTGCCGATCGTAATCGTACCGGCACTCGGCGTTATCAACCCGGCGATCGCTCTAAGAAGCGTCGTTTTGCCTGACCCTGAAGGCCCAAGCAGCGTGCAAAAGGTGCCGGCGGGAATGTTCAGGCTGGTCTGTTTGAGCCCGTAAAAGCCGTTCGGGAAGCGGACTTCGACAGCGTTAACCTCGATGCCGTTTGCGCGATCGCCAGGTGCATCGGTGGAGCTCGCGCCCTCCCTGACCACGGGCTTTAAACTCATTCTGCAGTTCCCTTGTAGTTGCTCTCAAGAGGCCGCTCATGCCGACCGCGCCTCTCCTAGTGTTTGAGGTCATCTTAAGCCGGAAAGCGCGTTTAGCAAGACAAATGTTATAAAAAAATGCGACGGAGGCTTGCGAGCTGCATTCTTTTTGTTACAGTTGTGTTGCAACGGACAAATGGTACTAGGAGGACCATGTCGATGGGGAACAGAATGACAACTACCGCTGCAATGGCTTTTGCCGCTACTCTCTCCCTGCCAATCGCGGGCGGGAGCTTCGCGGCCGATCTGCTTCCGTCAGAGGTGAAGGCGAAGGTTTCGGGTGAACTCGTATGGCATGACGGCTCAGGTGGAGCGACCACCCGCGCACGCGAAGAAACGGTCATCAAGGCTTTTAAGGAGGAGACCGGCATCGCCGTGAAGGGTGACTTTAACTCCGACATGACGAAGTTCTTTGCTGCGATGGACAGTGGAGCAAGCATTCCGTGGAGCATGATCGAGTTTCCGACGAAAGGCGATTTCATCAAAGCCCGTGACGCCGGTTACCTGCAGAAACTCGACCCTGCCGTTGTCGACCTGAAGAAGGTGGGAGAGAGCGCTCACGACGAGTACGGTATCGACGTTCTGCGCTATGGGATTGTTTTTACTTACAATACCGAAAAGTTTGAGGGCGGCAATGCGCCAAGCAGCATCGTGGATCTGTATGATCTAAAACGATTCCCGGGCAAACGTTGCCTTTTCAAGTATCCGCAATTCGGCGGCGTTCTGGAATCGGCGCTTCTGGCGGACGGTGTTTCTCGCGACAAACTCTACCCACTGGACCTCGACAAAGCCTTCGCAAAGCTGGACACGATCAAAGCGGAAATTCTTTGGTGGTCGAACGGCGATGACGCAATCCGGCTTCTAGCGAGCGGTGAATGCGCTATGGGCATCACCTGGAGCGGCCGCGCCTATGGGGCGGTCAAGAACGATAAGGCGCCACTGGCGATCAAATGGGAGAACTCACTCTTTTCGCAAGCGGTCTATGCGGTGCCGGTCGGTGCCCCCAACGCCATTGCGGGTCAGGCGATGATCGCTCACTTCATCTCGGACATAGAAGGCCAGAAAGCCTTGGTGAACGAGATTACCTACACCACTGACGTCGTCGGACTCGACAGTTCATCCTATGGTGGCGACGTTGCGCCTTGGATCGTTGCCGGAGACAATGCTAAAAAGGCGATCGAAGAGAACGCTGCTTATTATGCTCAGCACATCACTGAAGTGGTGGATCGCTTCAACCGCTGGATTGCTTTGAACTAGAGAAGGACTGGCATGCCTCGCTTGGTGGATCATAACGAACGACGTAGGCAGATATGCGATGTTCTCCTGGATATCGTATCGGAGGCGGGCATTGCCGCCGCTACGATCAGGGAGGTCGCGGATCGTTCAGGATGGTCCACCGGCGTGATCGGCCACTATTTCAACAATCGTCAGGACCTCCTTCTCGGCGGGCTTCGGCGTGCAGCTGAGATTCTCGCGGAACATAATACACGCGTCTTAAAAACGTTAGAGGGTATTGCTGCGCTTGAGCAAATCCTCGAAGGCAGCATCCCACTCGATAAACGCCGCCTAGCCCTGTGTCGGATATTCTTCTTCTTTTATGCAGAAGGCATGACCGAAGAAGACCTGCGCCAGGAGCTGGAAAGCTATCTTCTAGGATGGCGGAAATCAGTTACGAGGGCGATACGAGATGCCCAAGCGCAGGGAGACCTTCCCGCCGAGCTTGATCCAAAGCGGATAGCCGCCGACCTGGTCGGGCTGGCGGACGGACTGAGCATCCACTCATTGCTGGACCCAAGGGTCATGGCCCAGTTGCGAGAGCATTCCCCGGTTCGATTCTGGATACGGCGCTTGGCAGCTGGCCTGCCCGCCGGCGAAGCGGTCGAGCCTGCCCAGGCGAAAAACTACGCGGTCGTGTGAAGAATTCGACTGCCGATCAATTGGAAAGAACATGCTGAACAATGCTGAATCTACCCTCGGGTGGACCGTGTCTTCTATTCTGGGCGATTCCGGACCGTCAGCTCTGCATCGTCCCGACAAGCTGGCCCTGGTTTGGGAGAACGGCGCCCTCACCTATCACCAGCTTCGGAACCGTTCGCTGAAGATCGCGGGTGCACTCCGTGCAATGGGTCTCGAGACGGGCGATCGAGTTGCGTCCTTGCTCTTCAATCGTGGCGAAATATTCGAGCTCTACTTTGCCTGCGCGTTTGCAGGTCTGACGCTGGTGCCGATCAGCTTCCGTTTGACCGCCAGCGAGATTGCCTCGATCGTCGAAGACAGCGGTTCGAAAGTGGTGTTCGTCGAAACCGAACTGTTTTCTGTCCTTCGAGAGGCGGTGAACACTCTCTCCGCGGCTCCAAGGATTATCACGCTCGAAGCGGCTCGAGGCGGCGATGAGTACGAGGCCCTTGCCGGAGACCATCCGGCCCTGGCGGCCGCAATCCCTCACGAGATTCAGATGATCCTCTATACGTCTGGCACAACCGGAAAGCCCAAGGGTGTCGTGATGCGTTCATTGGCGGTCATGTGGTGCGCCATGCAACAGGTGACCCAGTTCAGGATCACCCGAGACACCGTGATGCTCCTTAACGCGCCGATGTACAACACGGCTGCAATGAATGAGAGCTCCATTCCGACGTTTCTCATGGGCGGTACGGTAGCGATCATGCCAAGCCGGGGCTGGAGCGCCGAGCGACTTGGTGAGTTCACAGCGCAATGGGGCGTAACGCACGCTCTAATCTTCCCATCGATGTTCAGGAATATGATCGAGGCGGATGACCGTCGTCCGTTGCCGCTGCAATCGATGAAATGGTGGTACACGGGCGGAGAGAATTGCCCCCCTGCCCTGATTGCCGAGGTTCGTCGGCGCTGGTCGGACATTCACCTTGCGATCGCTTATGGATCCACTGAGTCGGGTCTTCCGACCTTAATCGAGGGGGAAGACATCGAGCTTCATCCTGGCTCGGTCGGCCGATGCGTGCCAGGCCAGTCGGTCCGGCTTCTCGATGCCGATGGCAACGACGTTCCGATCGGTGGGATTGGCGACGTATGGACTGCTGGCCCGTCTGTCATGAGAAACTACTGGAACGCTCCACAGCTTGATGCGGAAACGGTCCGGAATGGATGGCTCAAGATCGGTGACCTTGCGACGATGGACGATGATGGATGGATCTATATCGTCGGCCGTAGCAAAGACCTCATCATTTCCAAGGGGCAGAACATCTATCCAGCGGAAATCGAGAATGTCATTCGTCAGCATCCAGCGGTAATCGATGTTGCCGTTGTCGGTCTCCCCGACGAAGAGTTCACGGAGGTCGTTTGTGCTGCGATCGTTCCGCGCAACGACATGGCTCCATCCAAGGAGGAAATCATGTCGTTCATCCTGACGCAGCTCGCGTCGTACAAGAAGCCACGTCACATCCTCTTTCTGGACAGCTTCCCAATCCGCAACGCGACGAAGGTCGACAAGAAAGAGCTGGCGAAGATTTGTGCCGACCTGATTGGAATTTGAGGGGGAACGTATGACGCAGAAAATCAGTGTTGAATGGGAAGCTTTGCTTTCCGAACTTGAACGGCGGCGCGGTATAGCGCTCGCGTCGAGCGGTCCCGAAAGGATCGCCCGTGAGCACAAATATGGGCGTTCGACCGCGCGCGAGAGGATTGCCAAGATCGCAGATCACGGCAGCTTTCTTGAAATCGGCACTTTCGTTACGACCCCCACCGATGACGGGTCGCTGCTGGCATCAACATTCGTCTGTGGCCTGTGCGAAATCGATGGCCGGTCGGTTGCTATCGGTGCGGAAGACTACAGCGTTGAGGGTGGCGGAACAGGCGTGCACCTTGCCCGATACAAGGGGGGATGGGGCGGTTTCATCGAAGAATTTGCGATTGGCTATAAAATCCCCTTGGTAATGCTCATCAATGGTGTCGGAGGCTCGGTAATTCTTCAGGACCAGATAGGATATCCTGAACTTCAGTCCGCTAATCCGACCTACCCTATGTTTGATTTGCTTGAGCAAGTGCCGGTTCTGGCGGCGGTGCTCGGTCCGACTGCAGGCAGCTCAGCTGCCCGGGCACATATATCCCATTTCTCGGTCATGACTTCGGACAATGGCTGCCTGTTTGCGGGCGGCCCGCCAGTCGTGAAGCAGGCGTTGGGTCTCGAAATCGACAAGTTCGCGCTTGGCGGTGTCTCGATCCACACGCGAGCCTCGGGTCTTATCGACAATCAGGCGGACAACGAGGATGACGCGCTTCAGCAAATCAAGAAGGTTCTTGGGTATCTACCCGACAATGTCTGCAGACGTCCGGCAGTACGTGCCGACTGGACGGCGAACGATCAGGAAGAACTGCTTGGGATCGTTTCGCCCAGTCTCAGGCGCGCTTACGATGTGCACGCCCTCATCCGCTGCCTGGTAGACCAGGAGAGCTTCTTTGAAATTGCTCCGGACTATGGAAAGTCGCTCCGGACCGGCTTGGCGCGCATAGAGGGACACACAGTCGGCATTCTCGCTTCGGATGCGCGGTTTGTGGCGGGTTCATTGGATGTGCCGTCGTCGTTGAAGCAGGCCAAGTTCGTCGAACTTTGCGATCGTTTCCACATCCCTATTGCCTATCTGGTCGACGTTCCAGGCTTCCTCGTTGGCCCGAAAGCGGAGGAAGCGGGCGTCCTCAAGTTCGGAGCATACGCTCTTCGGGCAATCCAGCAGGCGAAGATTCCGGTGATCACCGTCCAGGTTCGCCGTTCCTACGGTCTCGGTGGAGTTGCGACCGGGAGCCGCAATCCGATGAGCCTGCGTCTGGTTTGGCCAAGCGCGGCCTGGGGAGACATGCCGATCGAAGGCGGAGTCGAGGCCGCCTTCCGCGCCCAGCTTGATGCAGTACCGCCGGAACAGCGCGCAGAGCTCAAGGCTGAACTGACGAAACGCTTTGAGGCGCAAACGTCGATCTGGCGCGCTATCGAAAACTTTGGCGCAGAAGAAATGATCGATCCGCGCGACACCCGAAAATACCTCGCGCGCCTGCTGAAGCTTTCCTATCGCAAGCCGTTGGAGATGTGAGATGGGCTACGTCTCGATCGCCTCGCCTGCAGGTAGCTCGAATGTGTTGCGCTCCCTTTCCACTCGCTTCGTTTTGCTTCTGCCCGCGTTTCTCATCCTTGGCCTTTCCCTGGTCTGGCCGCTCATCACGATCGTTCTGCGCAGCCTGCATGAAAAGGGTCGTGCGACCCTGTCGGACGTCCTGTATTTCGGTCACTACGCAGCAATCGTACACGATGACCTTCTCAGACAGGTCGCACTTCACAGCGTTATGCTTGCGTTCGTATCGACGATCGTAACCGTAGCCCTCGCCTTTCCGGCAGCCTACGTCATTTCGCGTCTCTCGCGGGGGCTTTCCTCGCTGATGATGGTGCTGATCCTAATGCCTTTCTGGGTGTCGATCATCGTTCGCTTGTTCGCGTTCACGACCATCCTCGGACAACAAGGAATCATAAACTCGGCCGCCGGCTACCTGGGAGTCGGGCCGTTCCCCCTGCTCTACAACACCTTCGCGACGATCGTGGGTATGGTTGCCTATCTGCTTCCATATCTGATCCTCATCCTCGTCTCCGCGATGATGTCGATTGACACGTCCATGCTGACCGCTGCGCGGACGATGGGCGCGAGTGAACGCCGCGTCTTCACGGACATTTACTTCCCCCAAGTCCGTCCAGCCCTCCTTGGCGGCAGCGTATTGGTCTTTGTGCTCGGTCTGGGTTTTTTTCTCACGCCAGCGATCCTGGGAGGACCTCACAACCTGACAATCCCTATCTTCATTCAGCAGCAAGTTCAGAACTATCAGTGGGGTAAGGCGGCTGCGATGGGCATTGCTCTGCTGGGCGTGTCTGTGATCGGTTATATGGTGGCGCTGAAAATCGGTGGCCGCAGCATGCTGTCACCGGTTCAGCAGGGCTCGCGGGGCGCCGCAGCCCGAGATCCGTTGAGGCCGACGCCCGTTGCGGCCTTATGCGTCGCCATCCTGTTTTTTGATCTCGCGCTGCTCATTCTTCCACTTCTCGTGGTCATCCCGACATCAATAACGGAGACGACGCAAATCCGATTTCCGCCCGTCGGCTTTAGCACAAGGTGGTTTGTGGAGGCCTTTACGTCATCCACCTGGATTGACGCATTCCTTAAGAGCGTTCGCGTCGGCATTCTGACGGCAGTGGTGGCAACCCTTTGCGGGCTGGCTCTCGCCCGGGTTGGTACCCGCTCAAAGTCGATGTTGTTGAAATCGATGATTCAGACAACTGCAATCGTCCCCCTGATCGTCCCAGTGATCCTGCTCGGCATCGGCATTTACGACGTGCAGGGGAAGCTAGGATTGCTTGGCACAGACGTTGGCCTCGTTATCGCTCACTCCGTCTTGTGTCTGCCTCTCGCTTTCCTGATTCTGGCGAACGCGTTGTCGGCCGTGGATATCTCAATCGAGCAGGCAGCGTGGACGATGGGTGCGAGTAATGCCCGTGCGTTCCTGGGCATTGTCGTTCCAATCGTGATCCCCGCTGTCGTCGGCGCGCTTGTCATCTCCTTCGTGACATCATGGGACGAAGCGGTTCTCGCAATGTTCCAAACCGAACTCGATAAAACGCTGCCCGTCACAATCTATTCGTTCTTGCGAAGCGGCATCACCCCGGTTGTCTCGGCTGTCGCAACAATCGTGATTGCGCCTGTCCTCCTAGGTTCAATCGTCATCGCAGTTCGCTCGCTCAGAGCCGGCCGTCGCGCCAAGAGACAAGGTATCTAAACCCATGGCCAAAGAATATTTTCCAAGCGGTAGTGCGGCAATCGTCGGTGCATTCGAATCTCCCCGTCGCAAGGCTCCGGGCATCCATCCTTACCAAATCCACGCTGAGGTGATCGCTGAAGCGCTCGCCGATGCAGGTTTAGACCTCTCCGATGTTGATGGCTTTGCCACAGCCGCCTCGTTCCCTTCGGAAGCCGGCTGGCAGCTCAACGTGGTCGAAATTGCAGAATATGTCGGCATCAAACCCTCCTGGGTATGCAGCACCGACATCGGAGGAGCGGCGCCTTTGAGCCATGTCGGCAACGCCGTCGCCGCTATCCATGCCGGTCTCTGCGAGACCGTCGTGATCAGTTACGCATCATCTGGCCGCTCTTGGCCGTTACCGGCCAGCGATTTCAATACCGGTCAAACTGGTCCGGGCGAGTTCGAAGTCCCATATGGAGTTTCAACGATTTCCGCCTATGCACTGGCCGCTACCCGCTACATGCATCAGTATGGGCTTCGGTCGGAGGAGCTTGCCGAAATTGCTGTTCAGGCGCGTCGCTATGCGCACCTCAACCCGCAGGCGATGTATCGTGACATCATCACGGTCGACGACGTTCTTTCGTCACCAATGATATCGAGCCCCCTTCGAAAGCTTGACTGCTGCGTCGTGAGCGACTCCGGCGGGGCGATAGTGGTGACTTCCCGGGACAGAGCGCGCGACACGCGGCGAGGAGGTCCGTCGATCCTCGGCTTCGGCGAAGCAATCAGCCATGGCCAGATGAACCAGATGTCCGATCTGACAACGACCTGCGCAGAGTTCTCCGGGCGCCGCGCGTTCGAGTCAGCGGGTCTTACTCCCGGCGATATCAAGGTGGCCCAGATCTATGACTCGTTCACGATCACGGTCGCTCTTTCGTTAGAGGCGCTTGGCTTCGTGCCAAAGGGCGAGGTCGGGGGCTTTATCGCCGGCGGCGGGATTGCAGCGGGCGGGCGACTTCCCATCAACACTGATGGTGGTGGGCTGTCCTCCAATCATGCCGGGCGGCGCGGGATGTTCGCGATCATCGAAGCTGTCCGTCAACTGCGTGGCGAAAGCCCTGGACTGCAGTTGAGGGATCCGCAACTGTGCCTCGTCAATGGAACGGGTGGCTGGCTGTCGGCAACATCTACTCTCATCCTTGGAGGAAAATAATGTTCGAGATGAGTTCTGTCCTCCCGGTTCATAACGGCCTCACTGAGGCGTGGTTTGAGGGAGTGGCGCGCGATCAACTGCTAATCCAGCGTGACCCGGAAACCGGCCGAGTTCAAATGTATCCGCGCGCTCGTGTTCTTGGGGCGCCCCAACGCGAGCCAGAATGGGTGCCCACTTCTGGGCGAGGAGTGCTTTATTCCTTTACCGTCGTTCACCGGTCGGTGCATCGCGAGTTCTCCTCGCTGACGCCGTTCGTCATTGCACTTGTCGATCTTGAGGAAGGCCCGCGGATCACAAGCTGGATTGTCGATACGCCACTGGAAAACATCCGATGCGACATGAAGCTGAGGCTCGTGTTCCGAGAAATTCACTCGGGTTTCAAAATGCCCTGCTTTGCTGAGGCTTGAACTATGCAGACAGTATTTAATGACATCGAAGAGGGCGCGGTCTTTGTGTCCGCGGGCAGGACGGTTACCGAGGCCGACATCGTGAACTTTGCTGGTCTGAGCGGAGATTTCAATCCGCTTCACACCGATGAGGAATGGGTTCGGGCAAACACCAAGTTCCCGTCGCGCATCGCTCATGGGCTGCTCATTCACTCCATCGGCGAAGGCCTGACTTGCAAGGAATTACTGACCTGGAAAATTCTCGCCTTCCTTGAGACACAACGAAAGATGCTCCTGCCGGTGCTTCCAGGAGATCGCATTTCGCAGCGCTATACCGTCAAATCCAAAAGGCCGAGCTCCAAAGACCCGTCTCGCGGAGTCGTCGAGGTGGAGGTCACAATCACCAACCAGCGGGGAGAGGTCGTTCAGGACGGCTATAACAAGTATTTGATTGGGGGAAATAACTGATGCGTGGGTTGCACGGAAAGATCGTCCTGGTAACGGGCAGCGCGCAGGGAATCGGCAAGGCAACGGCACTTCGATTGGCAGACGAAGGTGCGGTTGTCATTGTTGCCGATCGGAACATAGAGGGCGCCAGGTCGGTCGCAGATGAGATCGACCCTGCAGGTGAGCGCGCAAGAACAATCCTCCTCGACGTGTCGAGCCGGGAAAGCTGGCAGCAAGCCGCCGCAACCGTCAAGGATATCTACGGTGGGATCGATGGTTTGGTGAACAACGCTGGCATCACGCGAGACAAATCACTGCTCAAGATGAGCGAGGAAGACTGGGACCTCGTGATCGACGTAAATTTGAAGGGTGCGTGGCTCGGCTGCCAAGCGGTTGTCCCGCTTATGGCGGCTCGCGGAGGTGTGATCGTAAATTTGTCGTCCGAATCTCGGTGGGGTGCCTTCGGACAGTCAAACTATGCTTCGGCGAAGGCGGGCCTCGTCGGATTGACGCGAACTGTGGCCCTCGAGCATGCCAGACACAACATCAGAGTCAATGCAATCGCCCCAGGAACCACGATGACGCCCATGGTGGAAGCTGTGCCGGAAGAGGTACGCAAGGGATGGCTGGAGAACATTCCGCTGCGTCGTGAAGCTCAACCTTCCGAGATCGCGTCGGCCATCGCTTTCCTGCTCTCTGATGATGCAAGTTATATCACAGGGCAGATCCTTGGCGTCAACGGAGGATCTGCCCTTTGAAATCGAAACACGCTCAAGTGAACCGTTTCCTCTTGAGCGTGTTCGAGGAGCAAGGGGCCTATGATCTGCTGAACTGAGAAGTCGCCGGCCCCGCTCAAAACTCTTTCCGGCTCAGAGGACCGGGGGCCAAGCCGCCGTCGATGCCGTGAACTGCTCCACTGATGAAGGTTGCTTGCGCAGACGAAACGTGCGCTATGAGGTGCCCCACTTGCGCCGGAGAGCCCGCTCGTCCCATCGGCGTGTGACGTAGCAGCGATATCTTGGAGGTAGTCAGAGCAGAACTTTCGTCGGGCCTGCCGGAGGGTGAAATTCTCCAGAACACCGCAACTGGCGACGTTGCATCGTACGCCCTCGGGAGCGTAGTCCAATGACGTTCCTTTGATGACGGCCCACACAGGGCCGTCATCAATGCGAAGAGGCCGCTACGCGCGAACTCGCTCCGATTTGGGATCGTACCAACCGCCGAGCTGAACCTCGATCGGATAGCGCTTCATCGCCACCTCGACCTCCCAGGTTCCGCCCGCCAGCCAATCCTTGCTAACACCGTTATCGGCCTCGACATAGCCGAGACCGAGGGAGGCCTTGACACGGTGGCCGTAGGCACCTGACATGATCGAGCCGACGATTACGCCGTCGCGCAGCAGCGGCTCGTAATGGAAGAGCATCGGCGGGGTTTCGTCGTCGGCCTTGACCTTGACCTGCACGAGTCGCTTTTTGAGCGTGCCTGCCGCTTTCTGGCGCGCTAGCGCATCGCGACCGATGAAGCCGCCCGGTTTGTCGAGCGCGACCGTGAATCCGACGCCGCCTTCGAATGGCGTATCTTCCTCACCTATATCATGACCCCAATGGCGATAGCCCTTCTCCATGCGCATCGAGTTCAGCGCGAAGAAACCGGCGTTCTTCAGGTTGAATGCTTGCCCGGCTTCGGTCAGAACTTCGAAGACATGCACGGCGACTTCGCTCGGGATATAGAGTTCGAAGCCGAGTTCGCCGACGAAGGTGAGGCGGCTCGCACGCACGCGGGCATAACCGAGATCGATTTCCCGACTGGTGCCGAAGGGAAAGGCTTCGTTCGAGAAGTCGTCCGGCGAGACACGCGACAGGAGATCGCGGGACTTCGGTCCCCAGAGCGCCAACATCGCGAGGCCGGAGGTGATGTCGGTGATATAGACCTGCGCGCCGTCAGGCATGCGACGTTTGAACCAGGCAAGATCACGTCTCTGCGAGACCGCCACCGTAACTACCATGAACGATTGTTCGGTCAGCCGTGTGATGGTGACGTCGGCCTCGATGCCACCCAAATCGTTCAGCCATTGGGTGTAGATCACCTTCCCAATCGCGACGTCGCATTCGGCGGCACTGATCCAGTTCAACGCCTTAAGCGCGTCCGGACCCTCAACTATGTATTTGACGAAGCAGCTGTGGTCGAAGAGCGAAACGTTTTCGGCCGTGTTGGCGCATTCGGCGGCGACGTTGTCGAACCAGCTCGGCTTGGAGTAGGAATACTCGATGTTGGCGACTTCTTCCGCCGTGCCGTAGAAGCCGGGGCGTTCCCAGCCGGCCAGTTCGGTCATGAAGGCGCCGGATGCCAGAAGCCGGTCGTGGAAGGGCGAGCGGCGGATGCCGCGGGCGGTTTCGAACTGCTTGCTCGGCCAGTGCATATCATAGAGCGAGCCAATGGTTTCGACGGCACGGTCTTCCAGGTACTTCTTGTTGCGCTGGAATGACTGCGTGCGGCGCACGTCCACATCGAGCAATTCAACCGGCGGGCGGCCTTCCGCAACCCAGGACGCCATGGCTTTGCCGACCCCGCCGGAGGAAAGGATGCCCACAGAATTAAAGCCGGTTGCGACGAACAGACCATTAACTTCGGCCGTCTCGCCAAGATGATATCGATTGTCCGGGGTGAAGCTTTCCGGCCCGTTGAAGAACAGCTGGATTCCGGTTTCCTGCAGAACGGGGACACGATTCATCGCCATCTCGAGATAGGGGCTGATGTGATCCAAGTCCTCAGGAATCGTGTCGAAGCAGAAGCTTTCGGAAATGCCTTTCTGGCCCCAGGGTTTCGCGCCGGGCTCGAAGAAGCCGACCAGCAGCTTTCCGGCATCTTCCTTATAATAACTCCATTCGTCTGCCGTGAACATGACCGGCAGATCGCGGGGCAGACCCGGAATAGCCTCGGTGACGACGTAGAAGTGCTCGGCAGCATGCAGCGGTATCGTCACCCCAATCTGGGCTGCGAGGTCGCGCGACCACATGCCGCCAGCAATAACCACCTTCTTTGCAGCGATTTTGCCCTGCTCGGTCATCACGCCAACGGCTCTGCCATTCTCAGTCAGGACCTGCGTTACCTTGGTCCCCTCCAGTATCTTGGCTCCTCCCTTCCGCGCCCCTTTGACATATGCCATCGTCACGTCGGCCGGGTTGACCTGCCCATCGTTAGGGAACCAGAAACCGCCAACAAGGCCTTCGGTGCTAATTGGCGACCAGCGCTCCTTGATCTGGTCCACCGTTAACGCTTCGACAGGCAAGCCGAAATTACGTCCCATCGAGGCCCCTCGCGCAAGTTCCTCGTAGCGTGCCGGTGTCTTTGCAAGTCGCAGTGAACCGTTTCGCTTAAAACCGGTTGCCTGCCCGGTCTCTTCCTCGAGCCGGCCAAACAGTTCGCCAGTATATTGAGCAAGCTCGGTCATACGCCGGGTCGCGCGCAACTGAGTTACGAGACCGGCCGCATGCCATGTCGTCCCACTCGTCAATTGTTGACGTTCGCATAAGACCACGTCAGTGATCCCCAACTTAGTGAGGTGGTATGCGATCGAGCACCCCGCGATACCGCCGCCAATAATAACGACATCAGCCTGAGTGGGCATGTCCATTAAACGATTCCTTCTTGTCCAAGTTTTAGTTAACCCTCATCCCTCGGCCCGACCCTCCCCTTTTGTTTTGAGCTCTGGATCCTAAGGCGGGTAAAATGAGCTTTTCGTCCACTCTCCGCAGAAAGCTGGTGGCGGAGCATAGCACAGCGATATTGAAACTCTACAGAAAATATGCTGGGTTTACAAAAGTGCGACGGGTGCACCACGCCACAGCAGCTGAAGAGGAATGAAGATGCCGGATCAAGAAATTGTTGAACGCCGAAATGACGCAATCTCGCGCGGCGTGGGCGTCATTCGCTTCTTCTCGCCGCTCACCATCCAGGATGAGGTCTTCGCGGAAGCCCTCGATATTCTGGAGAAGAGTCTTCTCGAATGTGCCAAGGAGACCTGATAAATGGCAATCTCCGATAAGCTTCTTTCCAAGCTCAACGACCGAAACCTTCTCACCGACAAGGCCGTGATCGGCGGCGAATGGCTAAGCGCCAGCGCGTCCGGCAAGACATTCGAGGTGACGAACCCTGCGACGGGCGCAGTCATCGCCACTCTGCCGGACATGGATCGGGCCGACACGGCTTGCGCGATTGAATCAGCCTATGCCGCTCAGAAGGCATGGGCGAGAAAGACCGGCAAGGAGCGCGCTGCCATCTTGCATAAGCTCTACGATCTGATGGTCGCCAATGCCGATGACCTCGCGACGATCCTGACGATGGAAATGGGCAAGCCATTTTCGGAAGCGCGCGGTGAGATCCTGTACGGCGCCTCCTACGTGGAGTGGTTCGGAGAAGAGGCTAAGCGCGTCTACGGCGATACCATTCCTGGCCATCAACCGGATAAACGGATCATCGTACTGAAGCAGCCTGTCGGCGTCGTCGCTGCGATCACGCCTTGGAACTTCCCGAATGCCATGCTGGCTCGAAAGCTTGCTCCGGCGCTCGCCGCTGGTTGCTCGCTGGTCTCCAAGCCGGCCGCGGAAACGCCTTTATCGGCGCTGGCGCTAGCCATACTTGCGGAACGCGCCGGTCTGCCGGGCGGACTCTTCAACGTCGTCCTCTCAACCGACTCAGCGTCGGTGGGCCAGGAGATGTGCTCCAACGACAAGGTTCGAAAGCTCACCTTCACCGGCTCCACCAACGTGGGCAAGATCCTAATGCGGCAGGGCGCCGACCAGGTTCTGAAACTCGGTCTCGAACTCGGCGGTAATGCACCGTTCATCGTGTTCGATGATGCTAATCTGGATGCCGCTGTCGAAGGTGCGATGGTATCCAAATATCGCAACAATGGGCAGACCTGCGTCTGCGCAAATCGGCTTTACGTTCAGGCCGGCGTCTATGATGCTTTCGCAGAAAAGCTCGCTGCCAAGGTTGCTCAGATAAAGGTAGGCGATGGTTTCGAGGCTGGCGTGTCAGCAGGGCCGCTTATCTCCGACAAGGCGCTGGCGAAGGTCGAGGATCATATCAGCGACGCTCTTTCAAAAGGTGCGCGCTTGACAATTGGAGGTAAGCGCGACGACAAGGGCGGATTGTTCTTCGAGCCTACGGTTCTCACGCACGTAACGACCGAGATGAAAGTGGCGCGAGAGGAGACGTTCGGTCCGGTGGCGCCTCTGTTTCGCTTCGAGACCGAGGAGGACGTGATTGCAATGGCCAACAATACCGAATTCGGCTTGGCGTCCTACTTCTTCTCCAGCGATCTCTCAAAGGTCTTCAGGGTTGCCGAAGCACTTGAATACGGCATGGTCGGTATCAATACGGGTCTGATTTCAACTGAGGTTGCTCCCTTCGGCGGGATCAAGCAGTCGGGCCAGGGACGAGAAGGATCGAAATACGGGATCGAAGATTATCTCGAAGTCAAATACCTCTGCCTCAGCGTATGAAAGTGAGAGGGAGGGCAGTCTTCTCGCCCTCCCTTTCGCTGAACCTGCTAGAAGGTCGGCGGGGTGTTGATCCACAGCAGGCGGCAGGTTTCGGGGCCGACGGCCCGCCAGGAATGAGCTCGTTGGCTTTCGAAATAGATGGTATCGCCTTCATTAAGCGTCGCAAGGCCGAGACCGTCGACTTCGATCTCGAAACTTCCCTGAAGAACGCGAATGAATTCTTCGCCTTCGTGCCTATAGAAGCCTTCGCTTGCGGCGCCAGGTGCGAGCGTCCACTCCTGACAGTCCATCATCCGCGGGCCTGATGCGAGTTCATGAATACGAATGCCCTTGCCAAGAGATGGCAACATGCGCCCCTCGCCCTTTCGTACGACAGCCTCGACAATTTCGTGCGGGCTGGCGGTCAATTGCGTAACAGTTACGCCCAATGCTTCAGCGATTGCACGCAGAAGGAGAACGCTTGCGCCGCGCGATGTGCGCTCCAGCGTACTGAGGACGGAGGGTGAGACATCGACCTTTGCGGCGAGCGCTGAAATGGTCAGCTTCTTTTCTCTCCGAAGCCTGCGAATTTCGAAACCGAGCCGGGGGGACGGGTCCTCGCGAAGCGGTCGATTGGCATCTTGTGTGGTAGCGTCGAGGGAGGACTTGATGGCTGCCAAGTTTAGTCCCTGTTGTGACCGAAGCCTAACGATATGATGGACGCGCGCAAAGTCGTCCTCGCTGTACATGCGGTAGCCGCTCGCCGACCGAGAAGGCACGATTAGACCATGTTGTTCCCAGAGCCGCAGGGTTGCGGGCGGAACGCCGGTGGCGGCAGAAACCTCGGAAACTTTATAGGATTTGCCCATCGCATCTTGCTCGACATACACGCGCTCAAGTTTTGCTACGAAACTAACGGCTAATTATCAACTCCCCGGCTGATTCTTCCGGTGCTTACAGTCACATATTCTGGTAAAGCGGCCCCTCCCCGCTCTTTCTCCTGGCGGGGGGGGCCGTGCGGCCCGGCTCCCCGAACATTTACATGTTCGGATAGACCGGACCTTCGCCCCCTTGCGGCGGCACCCAGTTGATGTTCTGGTTCGGGTCCTTGATGTCGCAGGTCTTGCAGTGGACGCAGTTCTGGGCGTTGATGACGAAGGTCGGCTGGCCGTCCTTCTCCACCCATTCATAGACTCCGGCCGGACAGTAGCGGCTCGACGGACCGGCATAAACGTCGTATTCGGAACGCTTCTGCAGGCCCAAGTCCTTGACCTGCAGGTGGATCGGCTGGTCTTCCTCGTGATTGGTGTTCGACAGAAACACCGAGGAGAGCCGGTCAAAGGTCAAGACTCCATCCGGCTTCGGATAGTCGATCTTCTGGTGCTTGGCGGCCGGCTCCAGCGAGGCTGCGTCCGTCTTGCCGTGCTTCAGCGTACCGAAGAAGGAGATGCCGAACAGCGTATTGGTCCACATGTCGAGGCCGCCGAGTGCGACGCCGATCGCGGTGCCGAAGCGCGACCACAGCGGCTTGACGTTTCTGACCTTCTTCAGGTCCTGGCCGATGGCGCTTTCGCGCCAGCCGTGTTCGATCTCGATCGGCTCGTCATTGGCGCGGCCGCTAGCGATCGCATCGGCGAGCTTCTCCGCCGCCAGAATGCCCGACAGCACCGCATTGTGGCTGCCCTTGATGCGCGGCACGTTGACGAAGCCGGCCGAGCAGCCGATCAGCGCGCCGCCGGGGAAGGAGAGCTTCGGCACCGACTGATAGCCGCCTTCGGTGATCGCACGAGCACCGTAGGAAAGGCGCTTGCCCCCTTCGAAGGTACCGCGGATCGCCGGGTGCGTCTTGAAGCGCTGGAACTCCTCGAAGGGATGGAGATAGGGATTCTTGTAGTTCAGATGCACGACGAAGCCGACGGCGACGAGATTGTCCTCGAGATGATAGAGGAAGGAGCCGCCGCCGGTCTTCATGCCGAGCGGCCAGCCGAAGGAGTGCTGCACCAGACCCTGTCTGTGGTTCTCCGGCTTCACCTCCCAAAGCTCTTTCAGGCCGATGCCGAATTTCGGCACATCGCGGCCCTCGTCGAGCTTGTATTTGGCGATCAGCTGCTTGGCGAGCGAGCCGCGCACGCCCTCGCCGATCAGCGTGTACTTGCCAAGGAGCGCCATGCCGCGGGCATAGTTCGGGCCCGGCTCACCGCTGCGCTCGATGCCCATGTCGCCGGTGGCAACGCCGATCACCGCGCCCTCGTCGTTGTAGAGCACTTCCGTTGCGGCAAAACCGGGATAGATCTCGACGCCGAGCGCCTCGGCGTGCGTCGCCAGCCAGCGACAGACATTGCCGAGCGAGACGACATAGTTGCCGTGGTTGTTCATCAACGGCGGCATCAAGAAGTTGGGCAGGCGGATCGACCCGGCCGGCCCTAAGAAGAGGAAATGGTCGTCGGTTACTTCGGTCTTGAACGGATGATCCGGCTCGTCGCGCCAGCCGGGGAGTAGCCGATCGATGCCGATCGGGTCGACGACGGCGCCGGAAAGGATGTGAGCGCCGACCTCAGCGCCCTTTTCGAGCACGACGACCGAGAGCTCCGGATCGACCTGTTTCAGCCGGATCGCCGCGGCAAGCCCGGCCGGACCCGCCCCGACGATCACCACGTCGAATTCCATCGACTCGCGTTTCGGAGGTTCAATTATCATGTAGTTCACAACCTTCGAGTATCAGAACTCCGGCAGAATCATGCCGCAAGTGCGATGGGCCGCGACGACTGTGTTGGCCATGAGCATGGCAATGGTCATTGGACCAACGCCACCCGGAACCGGCGTGATGGCACCGGCGTTCTGTAAGACCTCTCCATAGGCGACATCACCCACCAGCCGACTCTTGCCCTCGCCTCGCTCCGGCGCCGCGATCCGGCTGATGCCGACATCGATGACAGTGGCACCCGGCTTGATCCAGTTCGCCTTCACCATCTCCGGACGGCCGACGGCCGCAACCAGAATATCCGCACCTCGCGCCACCGACGAAAGATTCTTGGTGCGCGAATGCGCCGTTGTCACCGTGGCATTGGCATTCAGCAGCAATTGCGCCATCGGCTTGCCGAACAGGTTTGAACGACCGATGACCACGGCATTGAGCCCCGACAGGTCCTCACCATGAATGGAGCGGACCAGCAGCATGGCGCCGGCCGGCGTGCAGGAGATTAGCCCGGTCGTCAGATCACCGGTCGCCAGCTTGCCGGCATTGACGACATGCAGGCCATCAACATCCTTGTCAGGGCGAATCGACTGGATGATCGCATCAGAATTCAGATGTTTCGGCAGCGGCAGTTGCACCAGGATGCCGTGGATGGAGGGATCCTCGTTCAACGATTGGACGAGCTTTGTCAACTCGTCCTGCGTCGTCTCAGCCGGCAGCGTATGCTGGACGGAGTTGAAGCCGCATTCCTTGGCCATGCGGCCCTTGGCGCCGACATAAGTGTGGCTGGCCGGATCGTCGCCAACGATGACGACCGCAAGGCCGGTCCTAACCCCCTTCGTCTGTTCCAACCGGGAGGCTGCGGCCTTTACTGTTTCAATCACGGCTGCCGCGGCCCGCTTGCCATCGATCATCTTCGCCATTCTTCAACCCATCCGCTCGGAGGCGTAGGAGCCGGGACTCGCCGGAAAGACGACAGTGCGGTTGCCATTTATGAAGCTGCGATGGTGGATGTGGGCATGAATAGCGCGGGCGAGCACCTGGCTTTCCACGTCCCGGCCGAGTGAAACATAATCGTCTGGAGACTGTGCGTGCGTGATGCGGACCGTGTCCTGCTCAATGATTGGGCCCTCGTCAAGGTCGGCCGTGACGTAATGGGCCGTGGCACCGATCAGCTTTACGCCGCGCTGATAGGCCTGCTTGTAGGGATTAGCACCCTTGAAGCTTGGCAAGAAGGAATGATGGATGTTGATGATCCTGCCCGACAAGCGGGCGCAAAGCTGGTCGGAGAGGATCTGCATGTAGCGGGCCAGTACAACGAGCTCGGCGCCGCTGGTCTCGACGACCTCCATTAGGTGGGCCTCGGCTTGTGGCTTGTTATCCTTTGTCACCTTGATATGGTGGAAGGGGATGTCGTTGTTGACCACCAGCTTTTGGTAGTCGAAGTGGTTTGAAACCACCCCGACGATGTCGATCGGGAGGGCGCCAATCTTCCACCGATAGAGCAGGTCGTTGAGGCAGTGGCCGAAGCGGGACACCATTATGAGCACCTTTGTGCGCTTGTTGCCCCGATGAAACTCGTAGTCCATTTGAAAGCTCTTGGCGATATCGGCGAAACCTTCGGCGATCTCCACCTCGCTCGCCTCGCCTTCGATAACGAAGCTGATGCGCATGAAGAATCGGCCGCCCTCCAGATCGTCGAATTGCGAGCTATCGACGATATTGCATGCCTTCGCAGCAAGATAGCCCGAGATCGCCGCCACGATGCCGCGTGTCGACTTGCAGGAGACGGTTAGAACGACATTGTTGGTGGTCACGTACTGCTCCATCATATGAGAGAACTGCCAAGAGCGCCGAATTCCTCGGTTCCTTGCCTATAATTCGATTTGCTTGCGTTCCCGGTTAAAAAGCTGCTTCCAGCTCTGGCAGCACCTCGAAGAGATCACCGACCAGCCCGTAGTCGGCCACCTGGAAAATCGGCGCATCTGCGTCCTTGTTGATGGCGACGATAACCTTCGAGTCCTTCATTCCGGCCAAGTGCTGGATGGCGCCGGAGATGCCGCACGCGATGTAGAGTTGTGGGGCAACCACCTTTCCCGTCTGGCCGACCTGCCAATCGTTGGGGGCATAGCCCGCATCGACGGCGGCACGCGAGGCACCGACGGCTGCGCCAAGCTTGTCAGCAACGGGGAGTATGATTTCGCGAAACTTTTCCAAAGAACCGAGTGCCCGCCCGCCGGAGATGATGATCTTGGCAGAGGTAAGCTCGGGACGATCATTCGACGACATGGCGTCCGACACGAATGCAGACAGCCCTGATGAAAGAGCTGCCGTAGAGATACTCTCCACGGCAGCAGGTAGGCCCCAAGGGGCCGGGGAAAACGAGGCCGTGCGTATCGTGATCACCTTCTTGGCGTAGGTCGACTGAACCGTCTGAATTGCATTGCCGGCATAGATTGGACGCTTGAAGGTGTCTGATGAGACGACTTCGATGATCTCCGAGATCTGTGCGACATCGAGGAGAGCGGCAGCGCGCGGCAGGACATTCTTACCGGTCGAGGTCGCTGCAGCGACGATCGTGTCATAGCTTCCCGCTAGCGAGACGATCAGGTCGGCCAACGGCTCTGCAAGATCGTTGGCGAGTGCGTCGCTTTCGGCCAATAGCACCTTGGAGACGCCAGAGAGCTTTGACGCTTGTTCGGCTGCGTCCCTTGCGTCCTTGCCGGCAACCAGCACATGGATATCGCCGCCGATCTGTATTGCCGCCGTCACCGCCCTGGCAGTCTGTTCGGAAAGGGTCGCATTGTCGTGGTCAGCGAGAAGAAGAATGGCCATGGTCGTGATTCCTTTCTCGAACTTCAGAGGACGCCTGCTTCGGTCTGGAGCTTCTCGATGAGCTCAGCGACTGAATTGACCTTGACGCCGGCCTTGCGTGCTGACGGTTCTTCCGTCTTCAGAACTTTCAGCCGCGGGCTCGTGTCGACGCCCAAATCGGCCGGCGTCTTCTTGTCGAGCGGCTTCTTTTTCGCCTTCATGATGTTCGGCAATGAGGCGTACCGCGGGTCATTGAGACGCAGATCAGTGGTGATCACAGCCGGAAGTTTGACGTCAATCGTCTGCAGACCGCCATCGACTTCGCGGCTCACGGTCGCCTTGCCATCGCCGATCTCGATCTTCGAGGCGAACGTTGCCTGGGCCGTACCAAGGAGGGCAGCCAGCATCTGACCGGTCTGGTTGCTGTCGTCATCGATCGCCTGCCTGCCGACGATGATCAGGCCGGGCTGTTCGGCATCAACGACACGCCTGAGAATCTTGGCGACGGCCAGCGGCTCGACCGCTTCATCCGTTTCGACCAGGATCGCCCGGTCGGCGCCCATGGCAAGCGCGGTACGAAGGGTCTCTTCAGCCTTAGCCGGGCCGATCGACACAACAACAACCTCTTCGGCCTTTCCGGCCTCTTTCAGGCGCAACGCCTCTTCCACCGAGACTTCGTCGAACGGGTTCATCGACATCTTGACGGAGGTAAGATCCACTCCGGACGCGTCAGCAAGAACCCGGACCTTAACGTTAGAGTGGATCACTCGTTTTACGGGAACGAGAATTTTCATGTGTTACCTTAATCACTGAACGACGAACAATCTACAAACCTTGCACACTTTCTGTAATGTTGTTGTGTGAGTCAAGGACTTTCGCAACCGAAACTGTCTTGAAAGCTGCTCTTCCTCAAACCGTGCCAAACGCAGGTAGGTAAGCCCAGGTGAGGACCTTCGTGCAAGATGATGCCGAACATCGGAAGTCCTAGTGCTAGCACTAGGACTGGCCATATGACGTCGTTCAAGTATGTACCACTGTCGAGCGCCGACGGCGCTCGTCTCGGCAGACCAGATGGTTGCCGCGTGTCTCGCGCACGCAAACAACCTATGGTCCTGTATACGGTGGTTTGGTCGATTAGGCTGCGAGCCAGCCTCCATCAACAGCGTAGGTGTACCCTGTGCAATAAGAGGACGCTTCGCTGGCCAAGAAGACCGCAATCCCCCTCAACTCACTTGGCTGGGCGTATCGCTTCATCGGAGTTCGCGCAAGGACCTCGTTCTGGAGACGCAGGACAAGCGGATCTTCTGTCTCGCTCTCTGCCTCGCTCAGTCCCGTTAGAACGTATCCGGGTGCAATGGCGTTCACGCGGATTCCGTCTCCAGCAAGCATGACGCCGAGCTGACGCGTTAGTTGTACCACACCGCCCTTTGCTGCCGTGTATCCCACACACCCCCATTGAGAGTCAGCTGTGAGGCCAACGATTGAAGCAGTGTTGATGATCGACCCTTTTCCACGATGACGCATCGCACGGGCAGCGGCCATGTTTGTAAAATAGACTCCGCTGAGGTTTACAGCAATCAGCCTGTGCCAATAATCGGACCTGTAATCCTCGATGTCGCGAATGGGGAGGTCGGGCTCCGCTATTCCCGCATTTGCAAAGCAAATGTCGATCCCGCCGAACTCCTGCACGACCGAATCGACCATTCGTTGTGCGTCGGCTTCATCGGAAACATCAGCATTGATCGCAATGATCCTTCTACCGGTTGCATTGGCTAAGGATAGCGCAGATGTGGTTGCCAGTTCTTTGTTGATGTCAGCGATCGCGACGTCTGAACCTGCCTCCGCCAAAGCGGAAGCGAATTCAAACCCGATGCCACGGGCGCCTCCCGTCACCAAAGCGACTTTGCCGGCTAGATTAAAAAGCTCCATTGTTGACATTTGATCCTCCTAGGTTTGACGCGGCGGCCGCAGAATCTGCATGCATGACATCGATTGTCTTCACAGCGCTAATTGCAAAAAGGTTCTTCACGCCACTCTCCGGTCCGGTCTTGCCCGGCTGCGCGGCAAGCCGACGCAACCGGGCGGCCCTGGGAGGACGCCGGATATAACGAGTCAGGTCTTCACCTTGCAGCCATGCCTGGAGGCGTTACGCCCTCGTAGGTTTTGCTAACGCTCTCAAGCAATCCCGGTTGAGGCCTCGGACGGACATTTCAAACCCCCGAAGCATTCAGGATGAAGTAAGAAGGTCAAACGCGCTCGAGCGCGGCCGTCGTCATCCTGCCACTTGATTAGCTCCCGCCATGAAGAGGTTGATTTCGCTGTCCCACTCGGCAGGTGCAGGCATTAAATGAACCTTGCATACTTTCTGCAATCAGTCAACGCTCCAATTACAGTTCGCCGGTGATTGAGCTTCGAAGTCAGTATCGTAAATCACTGCCATTCCGGGCCGTGCGACTGGATGCGTTGCCAGGCGATACACGGATGTCACTTGGCAACGACCTTCTGGCGGAGGGCTCGTGGGCAGCGTTCTCAGCCGTTCGCCCCCTCACAAGATGCCGCGGCTAGTTTAGGAAACGAAGCACGCTATTTTCAGAACGGCCTCGTCGTTTTCCCAGGCAACCTCAGCTCCTTTGGGCACAAATATGGATCGTGGGGTTCCTTGATAAATAGCCGCGTCGCACGCATCCTTTAGTGTCGCGGAGCCGGAAACGAAACGCATGAGCTCATGCTTCACGTGCTTCGCCGGACGTCGAATGTATGGGGTAGTCGACCACAGCATCAGCGTCAGGCGGCCGTCAAGACGGTGGTACAAGAGCTTGTTTTTGCATTCCGGTATTTCTGTCAGCAAAACATCCCTACCTGGCGGAGGGCTGGGGGCAAGTTCCAGCGAAGGATCGACCTTTAGCGCTGTCGGAGGGCCTGACTCTCCGTCAAATAGGCAAAGGAAATCCTTTACAAAAGGCTCATGATAGATCCAGCGGTGAACAGTCCCAGCAGAAATGAATGCCGTGTCTCCCACCTCGAGAGAAATCGTTCCGCCATCGGCAAGCTGAATCGTCGCGCGACCCTGTTGGACCGTGAGAAGCTCATCTTTCCATTCGCTCTTCATCTCGGTTGATGCGGTTGGGATCGCAGACACGCCGACTTGAAGTCCAGCGTCACGATCTTCGAATGAGATATGACGGCGTTCTATTATTGGACTGCGGTCTCGAAAGCCTCTTGTTGCGCGGTGCACAACATCGATACCGTCTCCAGTCCACTCCAGCGGGACAACCTGGGGCGAGCGTTCCATGTTTCCTCCATGGGTGAAGTAGTTATGGCTGTCGGTCAACTCAGGGCTTTGCGGTCATGGTACCAGTCCTTGAAGCGATACCATGCGTACGCGGAGGCCAGCGCCATAGGACGTGTACCTGGGACGAGAAACTTCGCTGGAAGGCCGGCCATAGGCAGGGGCGCCGAGACGGGACGTCTTGTACCTATAGCGTTCGCGACGAGCTTGCCCGCATAGGGAGCAGTGGCGACGCCGTTGGCCTGATACCCCAGTGCGTAATATACGGTTTCGTCGTCTCCGAGTTGTCCTATCGAAGGCGTCAGCTTCTGTGAAAGTGCGACGACCCCCCTCCAAAAATAGTCGAACGTGATATCCGTCAAATGAGGGAAGATCCGATAAAACTCCGAAGACATTCGCTGGCGGATCTGCTCCATAGATTGAACGCTCCCGCACACGTCGCCGCGGGCGCCGAACAGAACCCGCTGATCTGGGAGCAATCTGTAATAATACACCAAGGTTCGCGTATTGATGACTGGCGACTCCGAAACCCACTTCTGCTGGGAAATTTCCTCTCTCGTGAGGGGACGCGTGACGAGAATGTTTGAAATCGCTGGGAGTATCCGGCCTGCAATTGAGGGATGAAGACGATCGCTGGTATACCCGTTTGTTGCGATAATCACGCGATCGGCAAGCACTGCTCCGCCAGGCGTCAGTAGCCGATGCCGTCGCCCATCGCGCCCCCATTCTAGGACGGGGCTTGAGGAGTAGAGTTCCGCGCCGCGCCGCTCGGCCGCGCCGGCAATGCCCAGGCAGTAAGAAAGCGGATGAAGGGCGTGTCCAACATCCATGTGAAGTCCGCCGAATGCCTCGACCCCATCGTGAACCGTGGAGCGAAACTCATCAGCATCGAGAACCCGGCACGGAATCTGGAAGTGGTTCCGTAAGTTTTCAGCGTAGTCTCGCAGCTTCGGCATGCGGTTCGGATGATGCGCGACTGTATACCAGCCTCGACCTTGCGGCTTGATATCAAAACCTTCCTCTGCGGCCAAAGTCTTCGGCAACTTGGAGGCCTCGACTGAGGCAGCGAAGAAGCGCTTTGTTTCCTCAAGTCCAAATCGACGCACGAGTTGCGCCACGCTGAGCTTGCTCGCCGGAATATTCACAAACCCGCCGTTTCTCCCGGATGCGCCCCACCCTATCGAGCCAGCTTCGAGTACAACAGCCTTGATGCCGTAGTCTCTCGCGAGATGTAATGCTGCGGACGTACCGGTAAACCCTCCTCCGACGATCGCCACCTCCGCGTTGACCGTCGATTGGAGTATGCGCTCTTTCGGCCGACAAATAGTGGCCTCCCAGTAGGAAGGTTCCCGCTCATCGAAGCGGTAGAGTGACTTGTCCAGTATCGTTTCTGCCATCGCGGGTCCTGATCCATGCGGAGGAAGTGCCTAACAACCGAGCACAACATTACAGAAAACATATAAGGTTCGCGCTTTGAGTCAACACATTTGCCCTGAAATTGTGCAGTTCAGCAAAATCGGAATTAAGAGTTGTGCAGGCGAATACCGCACCTGGGAAAAAATGCTTTCTTCAAAAATGTTCGAAAAAACCGGTTGAATGTTCGAAATTTTTAACATAGCGTCGTGAGGCTGGGTTGCTGCATTACAAAAAATCACAAGAGAAGACGGCTCCGGGCAAAGTCAAATTAGAGCGAATTTGCCGTGTGCAGCGCGGAACCACGCGGTGCGAACTGGGGGCGAAGCTATCTGCTTTTCTCAGCGCGGCTCAGTAAATTAGAGGAGAAATGCAATGAGCTTCGTCAAAACAGCTGAGCAGGTCAGGGAGATAGAGGACCTGATGGCGCGAGGCCAGTTCACGACCGAATCGGTGACTGTCGAGTTCACAACTACCAAGGAATTCGTTCGTTCGGTCCTGGCCCCCTGCTTCGAGCCCGCCGACGAACCGATCGCCTATGCCAACGTATCCCGCTGGCAGAGCGCACTTTGTGGAGAATTCGACTGCGGCATCATTTACCTCAAGTGCAAGTATGGAGAGCGTGAGGGGACGACCATGCTGACGCTCTTCGTCAGCGGGGACTCGCCGGTTACGATTGGCCGGGAGCTCTGGGGTGAGGGCAAGAAGCTGGGGACCGCTCAGCTCTATTTCGACGGTCAACAGGCATACGGCTACTCGGAGCGGAATGGTGTTCGGCTCATCGAGATCAACGCCGAGTTCGGTCCGGACCTGGGTCCGTCGAAATCCAATGGCCTCCTGGACTTCGAACTGAAAGCCCAGCCCCATCCGTCTGGCCGAGGTTTCCAGAACGGCGTGAATCTCGTATGCCTGGAAATCGAGGAAGACTACAGAGTTACGCGCGAAGGCACCGCAACCCTGAAGCTCGCTGGAAGCCAGTTTGACCCGCTCGACACGATCCCAATCGTCTCGGTCGGAAAGGCCTACTATGCGGAAGGCGGCTCTTGCTGGACCGTGCCCTTCGTGCACGAACTGGAAAATCCCGACGCTTACAAGCCGTTTATCTACGGCCAGAAATACGACGACTTCCGTCTCTTCCCGAAGGCTGCACGCTTTAGGTAAGCGAGCCTCGGCAACTGCCCAAAATTTGAGTTCGGCAAGCGGCTTTCCCTCTGGCTAGCCGTGAGCCGCTTGGCGTGCCGAAAGGTCGCTCAATGCACCAGCACTGCTGAACCATATCGCGGAGGAGGTCCCAAAGTGAGAAATCTCAAACATAATGCTGCAGCAGATCAGTGGCGCGCGCTTGCTCTCTGCTTCGCAGTTACCCTGGCGATTTTTATCCCTTACGTCGGGTACGCCACCCAGATTCCTGCGATGATGCAGGATCTCAGCATGACCTATACGATGGTTGGAACCCTTGCGTCCGCCTCCGCTCTGGCGGGTGGGATAGTGGTGGCCTTTGCCGGCGTGTTGGTCGACCGATGGGGAGCAAAGAACGTCACGGTCCTTGGCCTCGCAATTAACGTGGTCGGACAGATTGCATTTTCCTATGCCCCCACTTACGAAACGATGCTCCTTGCCCGCCTTCTGCAGGGCGCCGGCATCCCTCTTCTGTTTCTTGGCCCCTACACTCTTGCCATGCGTTGGGCGGAAAGCTCCAATCGACTCGGAATTTTTATGGGGACAATGTTGGCTACAGACGGCATTGGCACGGTGGCCGCGCTTTATGGTTATGCGATCATTCTGCAAGATTATGGTTGGCGTAACGGATCACTGATCGGCGCGGCGATCCTCGCATTTGCTACCATCGTCGCTTTTGCGATGCTGAAGGAGCCCCCGGCTTACCAGCAGCCAAGCCCGGCACGAGCCGCTACTCTGCGCGAGACATTGGCTAATTATGTCGGCGTAGTCAGCCATCGAAACGTTATCATTGCCGCACTGTTTCTGACCGGTGTGTGGGGAACGTATTCGATCGCTATTTACTGGGTGCCAACGATCCTCATGGAAGAGAACGGCTGGACGGAGCAGGCGTCCGGTATCGTGGGCTCACTTTACCCACTGGTCGGCATGATCTGCGCAGTCGCCTTCGGTTTGATCTCTGACCGGGTGGGACGCAGAAAGCCGCTGATCTTGATCTCAGGTATTGGGATGACTGCCTCTTTTGTTGGCGCAGCATTCGCACTTTGGTCGCATCAGTACTGGCTGCTCGCAACCATGCTTCCCATTTCGGGTCTCTTCGCCTATGGCGGCCTCCCATTAGCCTATTGCCTCGCGGCCGATTCCGTCGGCGTCGCCCTGGCCGCAACCGCCAATGGCTTCATAATGGGCGTTGGCTTCATTGTCGGCGGTGTCGTTTATCCTCTCGTTCTGGGTTATGTGAAGGATGCCACCTCGCTTTACACGGTCGGGTTTATCGCCGCGGCTGCATCACTAATCCTTCTGAACGTTGCCGCTGTTTCGGCTGCCAGAGACGCGAAGCCGGCAAGCACCAAGACGCCCCACGCAATCGCGTAAGTACTATCTTTCCAAACAGAAAATGGCGCAAGCCAAAGGAAAAAATCCAGGAAGCTGGATTTCGAAAGGAGCATACATGACACTTCACCAGGAGTTCGACCGTCTTTCCGGGACGCTTTACGTCGACGGCGCCTATCTCAAGAGCCGCTCCTCGGAACGGATTTCGGTCATCGATCCTGCAACCGAAGAACGGATTGCGGAGATCGCGAACGCAGCGGAAACCGAAGTTGAGAACGTTATCGACATAGCCAACATCGCCCGCAAACGGTGGCTGTCGATCGACCCCCGCACGCGCTCCACGATGCTCCATGAAGTGGCTGCTCGCATCCGTCGCGACAAGGCGATCTACGGCTACTTTATGACACGCGAAGAAGGTAAGCCTTTCAAGGAGTCCGTCGACGAAACGTCGTGGTGTGCGACGGCAATCGACTATTACGCGGAACTCGGCCGTCACGAAGTTGGTCGGATTGCGGGAGCTACTGTCCCTGGCCAATTTCATTTCTCGGTCAAGGAACCGCTCGGAACGGTCGTCATTATTCTCCCTTTTAATTTCCCGCTCGTCCTGCTGTGCTGGGAACTTGCCGCTGCTCTTGCCGCCGGAAACTCGGTAATCATCAAGCCGCATGAGCAGACCAGCATCACAACGCTCAAGTTCATGGAGGTGTTCGCTGACCTGCCCAAGGGATTGGTCCAGGTTGTTACCGGCGGCCCGCGCGTAGCCCAACAGTTGGTGAAAAGCAAAAAGACGCACTGCATCGCTTACACCGGTTCGGTTCCGATCGCGCAGGAAATCATGAAGGTGTGTGCAGAGACCTTCAAGCCCGCTCTGATCGAGGCTTCTGGCAACGATCCCTTCATAGTCATGCCCTCGGCACCGCTCGATGTTGCCGTTCGTGCTGCTGCCTTCGCCGCCTATCTCAACTGCGGTCAGGTGTGCACCTCCGCCGAACGTTTTTACGTGCACGACAGCATTCACGACGAATTTGTCGAGCGCCTGGTTTCCGAAACGAAAAAACTCCGCATTGGAAATGGCCTTGAGAACGTCGACATCGGTCCAATGGCAACCTTCCGCCAGAGGGATCGATTCGAGGCACTTCTTTCGCGCGCGCGGCAAGAAGGGGCAAAGTTTGCGACGGGGGGCGTTCGCCCTTCAGGTCTCAATCGCGGCTGGTTCATCGAACCGGCTGTTCTGACAGATGTTTCATCGGATGCCGAGATCTTGAATGGCGAGTCCTTTGGTCCGGTCGCCCCGATCTGCAGGGTAAAGACCTTTGATGAAGCTCTCGAACTCGCGAACCGCTCGGAATTTGGGCTCGGTGCAAACCTCTACTCGCGCGACATGAGCGAGATGATGCGCGCGGTTAATGAGGTTGAGTCGGGAATTCTTTGGATCAACGCTCCTGTTCTCGATAACGACGCGCTGCCGTTCGGCGGTCGGAAGCTCTCCGGTATCGGTCGCCAGCTTGGCCCGGAGGGCCTTGCCCAATTCCAAACCTCCAAGTTCGTGATGATCGATCCGGCTGCGGCGCCGCAGGATTTCTGGTGGTTCCCTTACAGTGAAGAAGAAGCATACGAGCACGCCAAAGCGAAGTAATCGCCGCACACGGCCAGTCGTCAACGGCTGGCCGTGTACGACCACGGGGGGTAAGACAATGAATAATTCTACCGAACTGGCTGAAGAGCTGCGTCAAGAGACTGTAGTGCCGGCCACCGCGAGCAAGGTCGGCGTTGCTAGTGTCGTGCTGCTCGGATTATCCGGTCAACAAATCATTCCGTCGGCGCTCATTGGCGCCGCCTACATGCCATTGGAAAGCGGAAACGGAGCCTGGCTATCGATGCTCCTTGCCATGTGCGCGACACTTTGCGTGATGGCCGCTGTCAACATTTTCGCCCGCCGCTACGTCGTGACCGGCTCCATGATGTCATACGTCGGCCTGGCTTTTGGCCGTCGGCTGGAAAGGCTCGTCGCAGCCTCATACCTCATAGGCTTTCTCGTCGCATGCGCGGCCGTCACCGCAAGCACGGTCATGTTCACAAGCAGCTTCCTTCAGAGCATTGGCCTTGAATACGCTAATGAGGGCTGGTTCCAGGCGCTTTCTGCAATCGCAATTGCTGCATTGGCGGGTTCTTGCGCGTGGCGTGGCCTGGACGCGTCGATTTCGCTGACTGCGTGGCTCGCATTCCTGTCCCTCCCGCTCGTTCTGATCGCGACCATTGCATCGGCCGCCAATACTGGTTTCGACCTTCGTTCGCAATTCGCGCTGGCCGACACGGATTGGCATAGCGTCGTGCGAGGCGCAATTGTCGGGCTTGCCTATTTTGTCGGCGTCGACGCGCTTGCATCGCTCGCCGCAGAAACGAGAAATCCGAAGAAAAGTGTCCCCATCATCCTGAACAGCGTACTGCTTATAACTGGCGTCGCATATGTCGGCATCTTGTTCGTCTGCACGCCGATGATGAATGCACACGTTGCCGAGTTGAATGAAGGTATCTCTCCAACGGCAATCATCACCCAGGTCGCAGGGATGGCCTATCTTCAAAAACCGATTGATCTTCTGCTGATCGGCGCAACCTTCGCGAGCCTTGTCGCTTTCCTTAACTATGGTAGTCGAGTTTTCGCGACAGCTGCGCAGAACGGGTTCTTGCCGCAGATTTTCTCAAGGATCCATCCGAAATTCGGCTCTCCGACGGGCGCGACGGTGTTGATGGCAGTACCTGCGGCGGGCGTTCCGGTCGCCCTCCAATACCTGGCGGCATCTCCCCCGCTACAGTCCACCGCGTACCTGTCGACACTCTACTCCTTGTTCTGGGTAGGTCCCTACATCATCCTGTGCGTCGGTGCCATTAAGGAGGTGTTCAAGGAGACGACGCGGGCGCCAATACAGGTCGCCGTCGTCTTGATCGGAATGATCGTTTTCCTTTGTTTGTTCGTCGACAGCTTCATGTCCGGGGCCGAGGGCGTGATGAAATGGCTACCCTACATCATGCTCGCGCTTACGATCGCCGGATACATCGTCTTCAACATGAACGAAGCTTTCACCTGCTCCCGAAAGCATAAGCAGTAAAGGAACCATCGCATGGGTTATGTTTGGACACCTGAGCAGATCGACCGGTACCGCAAGTACTATGACGACATCAGGACACATCACACCTACACCTATGTCAGGTTTCGGACAACAGAGCGCTTTGTGCGAAGCGTCCTGCCCCCGTGCTTGGCACCTGCCGATGAACCCATAGTGACAATCGGCTTCATGTCTTTCATGGAATGGATCGAAGGTGTGTCGAACCGCGCGGGACGTGACCGCGCGATGATTATCGGTGTCAACGCAAAACATGGCGCTATTGAAGGCAGCTACTATCTCACGGTTCTCGAGACGGAGGAGGTCAATATCATCACGGGACGCGAGTTCTGGGGGATGCCAAAAAAACTTGGCACGGTAGACTTCTTTGATGATGGTGAGGAGTTTCACGGCTTCGCGTCCCGAAAGGACTTCAGCCTGGTCGAGTTAACAGCAAGTCTGGGTGATCAACTGCCGACCACGCTGGAAGACGAAAAAGAATACTACTTCGATCTGCGTGGTTATTTCGGTGTCAACGCATCGGATGTAACCAGGCCTCAGCTGGTCGTTTTCGAAAACTCGACGGCAACTAAGCGGTCGAGCAAGATCACCGACGCAAAGTTGAAGTTGGGTGGATCTCCCTGGGACCCAGGCGTTTCGACCATACCGCTTGGGGAGTTCATCGATGGCGGCCATCTTGGCGGCGAAACGTCCTACATCATCAAGGATGTCGTCGAGCTTGAGAACGACGGCAACGACTACACACCGTACCTGATGGGCCGTCTGTACGACGACTGGCCGGACGTCCGTTCACCCCGATAACTTGATTGACGCAGACGTCGATGACAGTCGTCGACGTCTGCTGGACGTCCGAGGTCGAAAAATGCCGCCGTATCTCGTTCTGTTTTTTGCAATTGCCGCTGAAGTCACCGCAACCACTGCTCTCAAATCCAGCGACGGTTTCAGGAACGTCTGGCCTTCGGTGATCGTCGTCATACGATACTCCCTGTCGTTCTACCTCCTGTCCATCACGTTGAGGTCGATTCCCGTCGGTGTCGCCTACGCGATTTGGTCGGGCGTTGGGACTGTGGTGATCGTTTGCCTTGGATGGTTGGTTCACGGCCAACGGCTCGACAGCTACGCCTTAGCTGGTATCACGTTTATTTCAGCCGGAATGATTATGCTCAATCTGCTTTCGAGCTCTGGCAAGCACTAGTCTCAGATCTCTGCAGCACGCCGTTTCGCGGGCTGTCAGACAGAAGTGGTCGTCTTATGTCAAATCATCACGTGGTTGTTGTCGGCGGCGGCTTCGCTGGCATTCAGCTTGTACAAAAACTACGCAAAGTAAACGTGCAGATTACTCTTATCGACCGTCGCAATCATCATCTGTTCCAGCCACTACTCTATCAAGTCGCCACCACAATCCTTGCCACGTCGGAGATTGCGTGGCCAATTCGGCGACTGTTTGCTGCCAGCAGGAACGTCAAAACACTTTTAGGCGAGGTAGTGTCGGTCGATCGAAGCGAGAAATCCGTTCGGTTGAAGACAGGTCACGCCGTAACCTACAATACCCTTGTCGTAGCGACAGGAGCGCGCCATGCATATTTTGGGCAAGATGACTGGGAATCCTTTGCACCTGGTCTAAAAACGCTCGAGGATGCCACGACCATTCGCCGTCGGCTGCTCTTGGCCTTCGAACAGGCCGAGCTCGAATCCGATGAGGAACGGCAGCGGGCACTGTTAACTTTTTGTATCATCGGCGCAGGACCAACTGGAGTTGAGCTTGCTGGTATCATCGCCGAACTTGCTCATCGAACTCTCCAGCGAGAATTTCGCACGATTGATACCAGGAGTGCGAAGATCATTTTGATTGAAGCAGGTACTCGTCCACTCGCAACGTTTGCCCCTGAGCTCTCGCAATACACCGAAGCTGCGCTGAACAAGCTTGGGGTAGAAGTTCGAACCGGAGACCCGGTCACCCAATGCGACGGTAATGGGGTTGTCGTCGCCGGCGAGATTATCCCCTGCAGGACGATAATATGGGCGGCCGGCGTTAAGGCGTCCGATGCGGCTATTTGGCTATCCGCTGATGCGGATCGAGCTGGCCGCGTAATCGTTGAGCCTGACCTCACGGTTAAAGGCGACGCAGACATATTCGTCGTCGGGGACACCGCGCTGGTGCTGGATGCAGATGGCAAACCTGTCCCTGGGATTGCGCCCGCTGCGAAACAGCAGGGCGCTTACGTTGCGGACGTAATCCGCCGTCGACTGCACGGTCGACCTAAGGCACCACCGTTTGCCTACAAGCATCTCGGAAACCTTGCGACTATTGGTCCTGGCGCAGCAGTCGTGGATTTTGGTTGGGTTAAGCTCCGCGGTAGCGCGGCTTGGTGGGTCTGGGGTACCGCCCACATCTTCTTCCTGATCGGTGTGCGCAACCGTTTTGCGGTCGCGCTCAGCTGGCTGTGGGTTTCTCTTCGGCGTCAGCACAGCGCTCGCCTGATCACGCAGAAAGAGACTTTGAAAGATGCGTGATCACGATGAGCGGAATTCTGATCGCACCCCCCAACGATCGATTTTTTGAACACTCAACTTTTTTTCGCTGTCGCGACCTTATATAGGGACTCTCATGAATAGATAGAAGCGGAGAACACTTGTGAAGGCACGTAAGGTCGCTAAAGGTCGCTCGGAGAGCGAAGAAACGACGGCCGCCAAGCCGCAACCAAAGAGTGAGGCGAACGAGCTTGCGGTCGGTGCGCGTTTGAAGGTGGTTCGGGAGCAGGCCGGTCTATCCCAGCGCGAGCTCGCCAAGCGGGCAAAGGTCACGAATTCGACGGTCTCGTTGATCGAGCAGGAGTCACACGCTCCATCGCTGGCTTCGTTGCACAAAATTCTCAACGCAATCCCGATCTCAATGGCGGATTTTTTCGCCCTGCCGGTGTCGAGGCAGAATGTCCTTTGCTACAACGCTGAAGATCTGGCCGTGATATCACGCGGAGAAGTTGATATGCGCGTCCTCGGCGGGGAACGGCGAGACAAAAAGCTTCAGATGTTCATAGAACACTATGCCCCCGGCACGGACACCGGGGAAACAGCAATCACTCACGACGGGGAGACCGCCGCGATCATTCTTGAGGGAACGGTTGAGCTGGAAACCAGCGAAGGCGTTCGAAAAATCGAGTCGGGCGGAGGCTTTCAACTTCTCGGGCCTGAACCGTATCGGCTCAAGAACATTGGAACGACGACCGCTGTTGTAGCGTGTGCTGTCACGCCGCCAATGATATGACCTGAAGCGTCCGCGCTCACTAGCCCATTATGTTTGATCATCGGCAGATCCTGTGCGCCCTCAGGTGGAGGGTGACATTGATCTCACTCATGAGACCGCCATCCATGTAGGTACGGTCTGCTGAAAACGCGAAGCATGTGGCTCAATTGAGCCACATGCTCACACAGTGGATTCCAAATGAGGGCCGCCCGCTGAGGTCTTCTTGGGACCTAAACGACAGGTTTCGCTATAGCATCGAGGTGCCTGTCAGCAACGTCGATAGTTGCGAGTTCGTGTTTCAAGTCGAGATTCAAGCAGAAGAGCCAGTACAGGACTGCTCCAACCGGGATACCAACGAAGAACGCGTAGTCGACACCTCCAAAGTAGACGGCAGCTGGTCCTTGATAGAATGAGAGGTACATGAACGGGATCATGGCCACAAACGACAGTGTGTAGGCCAGTATCCCACGCCAGTTCCAATAGCCGTAGATGCCCCCGGGATTAAAAATCTCAGTTATCGAGTATTTTCCTTTGCGAACCACGAAATAGTCTACAAGGTTGACCGCCGTCCACGGCGCCATGAGATAGGCGAGGACGGCAAGGATCGTGTAGAATGTTGTGTTTATGAAATCGGCGGGAAGCAGTACACCAACGGTAGCTGCCGTGATACCGATCATGGCAATCGTCTTCACGCGCAGACCCCTTGTGGGGAAAGTAGGTACAACGCTGTCCATGGCCGTGATTAACGTGAGCGCGCCGCCGTAGACGCACATGCCATTGAATATCAATAGCGCAATGCCGCCCGCGACGAGAAGAACCGCGCCGAAGCCCGGCATGATCAGGTCGCCAGATTGCTGCAGCGCTACGGTCAACCCGTCCTTTGGGAAAAAGGCTGCAGCAATAGCGCCAACTGCCTCCATTGCGAAAACGCCTGCACCCGCGCCGACTGCCGTATAGAGAATGATCGAGCGATGGCTTGTCGTCGGCGGCATGTACCTCGAATAGTCCGATACAAAGAACGCCCAAGAAAGCTGGTAAGCCAGAGATGCAGAAACAACCATCAAAAAGGGCGTGAATTGAAAGCTGCCGGAGAATGTAACCTGCTCAGGTGCCAGGCCGACTTGCTGGGAAATGCCCCAAACAAATACAGCAAGTACCGCAATCAGGATAATCGAGGTGTATCGTTGGCCAACATGCAGCCAATTGTAACCAAAGATTGCAAAAACAATCGACAACAGCCCAAGTACGACGCCTGACAGGGTGAAAGAACTCATTCCAAGCTGTTCGGCGGTTGCACCCATCAGGTTCACGTTGAGGACCACATAGCCCCAATAGACCATCACCGCGACCAACCAGATAAAGATAGCCCCGTAACGCCCGAACTGTGGTCGTGTCTGAACCATCTGCGGGAGCCCGAGGTGAGGTCCTTGACTCGCATGGGCAGCAACTGGGATTGTGCCCAGGACGGTACCGACAAGGAGCCCGACCAGTGTCCAGACCAGGTTCAGCCCAAGAGAGATTCCGATAGCTCCTGTCGCGAGGCTTAACAGCTGCGCACTTCCCGCAAACCAAATTGTCGCCTGGTCGGATAGGCGGCCGTGCCGTTCAGAAAGTGGAACATAGTCGATAGAGCGACTTTCGATGGAAAGAGCACTTTGCGTTCTTCCCCCCTTTTCGTCGAGCGTAGTTTGTATTTGCATGTGTCATTCTCCCCTCGCACACAAGTGCCCACCCTCGTCCATGCCTAAGCTTGGAACGTCCTCAACGGCTTGCTGGATTGTTCTCCGTTCGCGTGGCTGTTTCCCTATGCGAACGACACGGATGCTATGTCAAATTATTTTTACATTCAATATAATTTTTCCAACACACGCCACTTGCCTCCGAACCTCATCTGCTGCCGCGGGGGAAGACTGACTAGTCCGAGCTTCCCCAGACAGTGCCGAAAATTGGACGCTCAATCCCGCCGTATTTGGGCGGCTGGTTGGGCCGAAGGGCAGCTCGGAATGGGCGCTTATCTCGCTCACTTTAGCGGCAGGTCGTGTCTGGGGCGCTGGCGTAAAGCTCGCCGAAGGTGATCGTGGCGATGGTGGCGTGTGGGACGACGCGCGCGGACACCTGCGCTACTTCGAACTTGGGAAAAGAATGCTCACGACTTGACGGCGGTCTATCCATCACGAAGCGATTCGAGTGCTGCTTGCCGGCGGGGGGTCGACCAGGCGCTTACTTGTAAAGCGGGTGATCGACGCGTGTGCGCAGAAGTCAATCAAATGACCTCAAAAACGGCAGGTCCAACCTAGAGGCACCCCTTAGCCCCGTCATGACTACCGGACGACCCCAAATCAAAGCCGGTCTTGGGCGATGAGTAGCGGTCGGTTTAGTACCTCGCAAAGTAGTTGCCTTTGACGTGTTTGCGACATGATCCAGTGTCATTGTCCCTCCGCGCGTGAGACCAGACGTGCCTAGATCATCGTTGCGCTCCTCGCTTAGTCGCAATCCTGCGGAGGCGTCTGGTCGAACTCTTCGCGACAGATCAACTAGATTGGAAGCTGGAGCCGCCCTTATGACCGCAGCCGAGCCAAAAGACGTCTGCATAATCATTGCAGCAAGGAATGCCGCTGATACGATCGCAAGAGCGATCGCCTCCGCACTTGCAGAGCCCGAAGCATCGGAAGTCGTCGTCGTTGACGATGGTTCAAGCGACAATACCGCGGCGGTGGCGAGCGCTGCTGATGATGGGACGGGGCGGCTGGCTATCGTTCGCTTCGAAGCGAACCGCGGACCGTCTGCAGCTCGCAATCATGCAATTTCGATCTCACAATCCCCCCTTCTCGCGCTATTGGATGCGGACGATTTCTTCCTTCCCGGCCGGCTGCGGCAACTGCTTTCGGAGGATGTTTGGGACTTTATCGCGGACAACATAGCCTTCATCGATGCCGGGCGAGCGGCGAGCGCGGTTGCTGAGGTTGAGCAGTTCACGCCGAGTCCACGCCTCATTGATCTTGCCGGTTTCGTGGACGGGAACATCTCGCGGCGCGGCGCCCGCCGCGGCGAAATTGGCTTCCTGAAGCCTATTATGCGACGGGCCTTCCTCGACGAGCACGGGCTTCGTTACGATGAGACGCTGCGCCTCGGCGAAGACTACAATCTTTATGCCCGGGCGCTGGCAAAGGGCGCGCGCTACAAGGTCATTAAAAGCTGCGGATACGCTGCAGTCGTGCGCGGCAACTCCCTGAGCGGCAGCCATCGTACAACCGATCTGAAGCGCCTATACGAGGCTGACCGGGCAATGCTTGCCGAAGCCCGGCTGGGCAGCGCCGCCGAGGCTGCGTTGCGTCGGCACGAACGCCATGTTCGAGACCGTTACGAATTGCGGCATTTTCTCGACCTCAAAAATCAGAACGGTTTTAGGAGTGCCATCGGCTACGCCTTGAAGCGTCCTAGCAGCCTCCCAGCGATCGTAGGCGGTATCCTTGCAGACAAATCCGAACGCTTTCGGCGCCTCCGGTCACCGGCCCCGGTAGCCCTCGGCGGCACTGGAGAGATCCGCTACCTGCTGCTGGAATAGATGCATCTGAAACGCGGAATTCGTCTTCAGCCTCGCACCGCGAATTGCCGCATGCCGGTGCGCGCTGACGGATTGAGGAGATGCCGTCGCCGACGGATACGGGATGATTCTGCTCGACCATTGCCATGGCAATGACAGCATGCATCCCGCTCGCACTCAGGGATGCCCCAGTCGAGGCTGCCAAACTATCCTGCGCCCAGGAGCTTCTTCTCCCGCGCTGCCTTCAGCCGCGCAAAATCGTCGCCGGCATGATGCGACGAGCGGGTAAGCGGGCTCGACGAGACCATCAGGAAGCCCTTGGTATAGGCGACCGTCTCGTAGGACTTGAACTCCTCCGGCGTCACGAATTTCTCGACCTTGTGATGCTTGCGGGTCGGCTGCAGGTATTGGCCGATCGTCAAGAAATCGACGTCGGCGGTGCGCAGGTCGTCCATCAACTGCAGCACTTCGTTCCGCTCTTCGCCGAGGCCGACCATGATGCCGGACTTGGTGAACATCGAGGGGTCGAGTTCCTTGACCCGCTGCAGCAGCCGGATCGAATGGAAATAGCGGGCTCCCGGACGCACGGTCAGATAGTTGGACGGCACGGTTTCGAGATTGTGGTTGAAGACGTCGGGCTTGGCGGCGACAACCCGCTCAAGCGCGCCGGGCTTCCTCAGGAAGTCGGGCGTCAGAATCTCGATCGTCGTCGCGGGGGACGCCTCGCGGATCGCGAAGATCACCTTCTCGAAATGCTCGGCGCCGCCGTCATCGAGGTCGTCGCGGTCGACCGAGGTGATGACCACGTGGCTTAAGCCCATCTGCTTGACGGCCTTGGCGACATTGGCGGGCTCTTCGGGGTCGAGGGCGTTGGGCTTGCCGGTCGAGACATTGCAGAAGGCGCAGGCGCGCGTGCAGATCTCGCCCATGATCATGAAGGTGGCGTGCTTCTTGTCCCAGCATTCGCCGATATTCGGGCAGCCGGCTTCCTCGCAGACGGTGACGAGGTTGTTGCCCTTCACGATGGAGCGGGTCTCCATGTAACCCTTCGAGGTCGGCGCCTTTACGCGGATCCAGTCCGGCTTGCGCAGAACTTCGGTGTCGGGCCTGTGCGCCTTTTCCGGGTGGCGAACGCGCTGAGCCCGATCCGAGACCGCGTCGAAAACCGTTACCATGTGTCTTCCTTCGTCGTATCAGGCCTCAGCCAGGCCGTGATTCACTGGAGCGATCGGAGGCATTTTCTCGCCCGACAATTGGTACCAGCCTTACGCAACGCAGGAAACAGGAGCCCCCGCCAACGCTGCGATGTTAAGGAGACCATTTGATGTAATTGATGGCGTCACGATGTGCGCCTGATTGGCCATACCCATCAGAATCGGACCAACCTCCACCCCTCGCGAGACTCTCAGTAGGATACCCCGAGTTGCCGCTGCAGCCTCTGCACTGGCAAAAATTAAGACATTGGCCTTTGAGCCGCCACCCAACGCGGTATCGATGCACATTGGCCCCAAAGTAGCGAATGACGTCGCCCGCGAACCAAGTATCTCGCGCGCAGCGGACATTATACGTTGCGGGCTGGCGGCTGACTCACAATTTTGAGTATTCGCGCACAGCGCGACCGTCGGTTCGAGCCCGAAACGGCGAACGTGACGCGCAGAAGCAAGGGCGATCTCGGCCAGTTCGTGTGGTGTGGGAGCGCTATTAACAAACACGTCAGCAAGAAAAAGTGGACCACCATCCAGCATCATTACCGACAGTGCGCCAATTGCACGCCGACGAGATGAAACAAGAATGGCTTTCACTTGAGCGAGATGCCAGCTGTATTGGCCGGAGGTTCCACAAATCATACTGTCAGCTTTGCCGGAGCTTACCAAGCGGGCCGCTACTGCCGTGGAACGAGCCTGCATTAAATAACTGGGGCGATCAGGAGGCTCCCAGCCGTTCTCTTGCGCGATGCGGTGCGCCAACCATTGATCCCGAAACTCGTAATCATCCTGAGGCTCTACGATCTCGAAATCGGTTCCTGGCAGCAACTTAAGATCAGCGCCGTGAATTATCTCTGCAATCCGTTCGGTCCTACCCACGACAGCGGGTAATGCGCAACCTTCGTCGAGAACCGCTCGCACGGCATGCAGAACCCGCAGTTCCTCTCCCTCCGCGAAGACGACCTTCCGCTGGAATCTACGGGCTGCCCCCAGCACCCCTTGCATGATGCCGCAGGTCCGGGGCGTCTCTATCCGCAGCCGTTCCAGGTAGCCAACCACATCTCGTCCCCTCTTCAGTGTCATCCGACCGGCTTCCCAATCTCAATGTGGGTAGCGAGATAATTCGTGACTCATCTGTCACCTGAGCCGGGTGACCGGCTGAGTGTGCCTCCAGATTGCCGTATCAGAAATCCACCTCGATCGCTGTCCCTTTCGAGAGCGCGAGCTCGACCGCGGCTGAAGCCACTGCTAGATCCTGGAGGCCCACGCCCGTCCCGTCAAACAATGTGATCTCTTCTGGTGACGAACGGCCCGTGTGGCGACCTGTGATGACCGCACCAATCTCGACAATATCGTCCCTGCTGATCAGCCCCTTTTCAATCGCGTGCTGGCATTCACCGATCGTGACGGCCTGAGCGACTTCATCGGTGAACACTGTTGCTGCAGCGAGAAGTTCGGCGTCCATCTCCTGTTTGCCCTTTGTGTCTGTCCCCATACAGGCAAGATGTGTGCCCGGGCGAACCTGAGAGGCCTTGAGGATCGGGGCAAACGACGAGGTAATCGAAATGATGACGTCCGCTTCATCACCCAGACGGTCGAGATCGACAGTCTCGAAAGGGAGCTCCAGTTCCCTGGCGACTCCCTCGAGACGGCTCAGCATCTCGGGGTGCAGATTCCACGCGAGGACTTTCTCAAAAGGCCTCTGCTCCACCGCAGCGCGCAACTGGTACGTCGATTGATGCCCTGCGCCGATCATGCCAAGCACCTTCGCGTCCCTACGGGCAAGATACTTGATCGAGACAGCCGAGGCTGCCGCCGTCCGAAGCGCAGTGAGCAGATTGCCGCCAACCACCGCACGGCACCTGCCGGTATCAGCGTCAAACAGGAAGACGGTCGATTGGTGGTTCGCCAGCCCCTTTTGAACATTGTTCGGCCAGAAACCACCGGATTTAAGACCAAGAGCCAGACTGTCGCGGTCGAACCCCGATTTGAAACCATAGAGCGCGTCCGCATGGCCGATTGCCTCGCGAATGACAGGGAAGTTGTAGGCTGACCTTTTGGCCATGGAGGCGAAGACCCCTTCGACCGCCGCAAGGCAATCAGCGGGAGTAATCAGCCCGGCGATCTGATTTTCCGGTACGATGATCATTGTAACTTCCTGCGAAGTGGGGCGACGCCCCCTTGATGGTCAGTAGGCCTTACCGCGCGCCGAAACCGGCCACAGCGTTTCAACCCGGCCGTTGCGCACGCCGACATACCAATCGTGAACATTGCAGGTCGGGTCGCAGTGGCCAGGAACCAAACGGAGCTTTTCATTGATCTTGAGCACACCGTTCGGATCCTCGATGACGCCATGCTCATCCGAGCATTTCACGTATTTGACGTCAGTGCGGCCATAGACGAACGGGAGTCCGGAATCGACCGACTGCGCCTTCAATCCGGCGTCGCAAATCGCCTTGTCCGACTTCGCGTGGCTCATCACGCTGGTGAGAATAAACAGGGCGTTTTCCCATTCGCCTTCATCAATCCTGTTGCCACCCTGATCACGGATGCGACCGTAATCGGCATCCATGAACGCATAGCTACCGCACTGCAGTTCGTTGTACACACCGGAATTGCTCTCGAAATAATAGCTTCCGGTCCCGCCTCCGCTGACCAGTTCGGGCTCCAGGCCTTCGGCCTTCAAAGCCGCGACCGCTTCCTTGACTTGCGCAATCGCGAGATCGAGCTTGGCCCTGCGGTCTTCGTAGTTGTCGATATGTTGCATAGCGCCTTGATAGGCCTGAATGCCAGTGAACCTGAGACCCGGAGCGCCGTCGATGGCTTTGGCAAGCGCCACAACCGCGGCGGTCGTGGTCACGCCGCACCGGCCAGCACCGCAATCGATCTCGACAAAGCACTCGAGCGTTGTCCCGTGCTTCTGTGCCGCTGCCGACAGTTCTGCGACATTGGCCAGATCGTCGACGCAAACGATAATGCGTGCATCCTGCTTGGCGAGGCGGGCCAGACGAGCGATCTTCAGCGGATCGCGAACCTGGTTCGACACCAGCACGTCCTTGATTCCGCCGCGCACGAACACCTCTGCCTCCGACACCTTCTGGCAGCACACACCAACTGCGCCACCGAGTTCCTGCTGGAGACGCAGAACATCGACCGACTTGTGCATCTTGCCGTGTGCCCTGTGGCGCATTTTGTGCGCCTTGGCATAGTCGCCCATCTTGCGGATGTTGCGTTCAAGGGCATCGAGATCGAGGACCAGGCACGGCGTCTGGATTTCATCGACGCTCATTCCGGGAAGAGCCGGTACATCGTAGCCGACTTCCATGCCTGCGAACTTCGCTTCCATGTTCATCTCTCTTTCTCTCCTTATTGCCAAGGCAACTTGTCAAGGTCGACGTTGCCGCCGGTGATGATCACGCCGATACGCTTGCCGGCGAACAGATCCTTGTTCTTCAAGATGGTCGCGAGCGGCACGGCACTGGAGGGCTCCATGACGATCTTCATCCGCTTCCAGATGAGCTTCATCGCGTCGACGATCTCTCCCTCCGAGGCCGTCAGGACGTCGGTGACGTGGTTCCGGACGAAGTGCCACGTCAAATCCTTGAGAGGTACCTTCAGGCCGTCAGCCACAGTAACTGGTGCGTCGTCGGCGATGATGTGCCCGGCTTTGAAGCTCCGGTATGCATCATCCGCCTGCTCCGGCTCGGCTGCGTAGATTTTGATATGCGGCGCCAAGTTCGACAGCGTGAGGCAGGTCCCCGAAACCATGCCGCCGCCGCCAATCGGAGCAATCACCGCTTGGAGTCCGGTGACCTGTTCGATCAGTTCTTTCGAACAGGTTGCCTGACCGGCGATGACGCGCGGATCGTTATAGGGATGCACGAATTCCGCACCTGTCGCGGCGACGACTTCGGCAAAGACCGCTTCGCGGGAAGATGTCGACGGCTCACACTCGACAACCTTGGCACCGTAACCGCGGACAGCATCTTTCTTCGCTTGCGGCGCGGTACGGGGCATGACGACGGTACATGGTATTCCGCGCCGTCCCGCCGCATAGGCGAGGCAGGTTCCATGATTGCCCGAGGAATGGGTGGCGACACCCTTTGCCGCCTGCTCGTCGCTGAGCCCGAAAACTGCGTTCGCCGCGCCACGTGCCTTGAAGGCACCGGCCTTCTGCAGGTTCTCACACTTGAAGAAGAGCTCCGCCCCAACAAGGGAGTTGATGAAACGCGAGGTCAGAACCGGCGTGCGATGAATGTGCGGCTTGATCCGCGCATGTGCTGCATTCATGTCTGAAAGCGTCGGGATATAAATCGTCATAGCCTCTCACGCGGCTCCCCTGCCCGCTGAAACTTGGTTGTTGCGGTAATAATCCTGGGCGGCGGCAACCCCCGAACCGAGCTTGATGGCGAGGCCGAGATCCGCCATGACCATCTCGGCCGTCGCTACACCGGAAAGGGCCATCACGTCGGTCAGGCTGCCGAGATGCCCGATGCGGAACACCTTGCCGGCGACCTCTCCCAGCCCAACACCGAAGGCGACATCATATTTCTTCGCCGCATGGGTAACGACGGACGTAGCGTCGAAGCCGTCAGGGGTTCGAATTGCGCTGACCGTGTCCGAGTAAAGGTCCTCGCTCATCGCGCAGAGCTCAAGGCCCCAGGCACGCACGGCCGCACGGATTCCCGTTGCTATTCGGTTGTGGCGTGCGAATACGTTCTCAAGGCCTTCCGCCAGCAGCATCTCCGTCGAGACCTTCAGGCCGTTCAGCAGGCCGACGGCAGGGGTATAGGGGTAGGCATTGTTCTCATAGCTCTTCGACATATCGCGAACATCGAAGAAAGTGCGCGGCAGCTTCGCCGTTTCGAGCGCCGCCAAGGCCTTGGGAGAGAATGCGGTGATCGCAAGCCCGGCAGGCAGCATGAAGCCTTTCTGCGAGCCGGTCACAGCAACGTCGACGCCCCAATCGTCCATGCGAAACTCCATTGAAGCAATGGAGCTGACGCCGTCGACGAACAGCATGGCTGGATGGCGAGCTGCATCGAGGGCGCGCCTAAGCGCGGCGATATCCGACTTGACGCCCGTTGCGGTCTCGTTGTGCGTGACCAGAACGGCCTTGATCTGGTGCGCCTTGTCGGCAGTCAGCATTTCCTCATAACGATCGACCGGCGCGCCGCTGCCCCACGGCGTCTCGATGACACCAACGTCGAGACCATGCCTCTGGCACATGTCTATCCAGCGATGGCTGAACATTCCATAGCGAGCCACGAGAACGCGGTCGCCGGGACTGAGGGTGTTTGTGATCGCCGTCTCCCATCCACCGGTGCCCGTTGCAGGGAAAACGAAAATCGAGGCCGATTGCGACTTCACGACCTTTTTTACGCCTGCGAGAGCGGGCCGCAAAATCTCTCCGAACAAGGGCGAGCGATGGTCGATGGTCGGCATATCCGACGCCTTACGGAGCACCTCGGGCATATTGGTCGGACCTGGAATGAAGACCGGGTTTTGCAGGTACATTGGGGCGTCCTCCTAGAGCTGGAAAGAGTGGTAACACGGCGGCGGTTTAGGGTAAATTTTTTTGAAACTGTTTTTCAAAATGATGAGTAAACTGACTTACACAAACAATATCATGAGCTTAGAATTTTTCATTCTGAGAATTGATTTTTCACGAGTGCCATTGAATGATGGTGATGACATTGGTGAGGTGCCAAAATGCAGGTGGTTAAGCGGCGAAGAGGTCGTCCGAAAGCATTTAATGCTCCGGAGTCCCCGAGCGTCATTCAGTCCCTCGATCGCGCTTTGGACGTGCTAGAGGCTTTGGCCTCGCCCGAGGGACTGACGTTATCGGAACTTGCCGCCCATCTCGGTCAGTCGGTCGCCACGATGCATCGGGTACTCTCGACGCTGGAACGTCGTGAATTCGTCGAGATCAGCCCCGATCGGCAGGTTTGGCACATCGGCCCCGAGGCCTATCGGCTCGGCTCCGCGTTTCTTCGTCGAACCAACGTTGTCGAACGCAGCCGCCCGATCATGCGGGAGTTGATGCTGGAGACAGGAGAAACCTCGAATCTCGGGATCGAGAAGGACGGCCATGTCCTGTTCATCAGCCAAGTCGAAACGCACGAATCGATCAGGGCATTCTTCCCGCCAGGGACACTGTCTCCCCTGCATGCCTCGGGAATTGGAAAGGCGTTGCTCAGCACATATGACGACAGCCGCCTAACATCACTTTTTAAGAAGAGGACTTTGGAGCGCTTCACCGAAAATACGGTTCGTTCGATCGCTCAATTGGAGGAAGAACTGCGCGTCACGAGAGACCGAGGCTATGCGTTCGACGATGAGGAGCGAACCAAGGGAATGCGTTGTGTTGCAGCCCCTATTTTGAATGTGCACGGCGAAGCGGTGGCGGGCATTTCCGTTTCTGGCCCAACCCATAGAATGCCCGACAGGCAAGTGCAGAAAATCGGAGAACGAGTGCGTAATGCTGCGACAAAGGTTTCGCGGCGTTTGGGAGCGCCCTAGCCGGCAGTCCTCAATACCAAAACCCTTGTGTCTCCTCGCATTTCCATCGTGGAGAGGTGGCGATGCTACGAGGTTTCGGCCCACCTGTGGCCCAGTCGAGCAATTCGACGGTGTGAACAAGAGGTATCTTGGTCCCGGAGCCGATCTGCATCATACAGCCAATGTTGCCGGCACTGATCACCTCAGGGTGCGTAGCTTCGATCGTCGCTAATTTCCGAGCCTTGAGTTCAGAAGATATCGCCGGCTGCATGAGATTGTAGGTCCCAGCAGATCCACAGCAGATATGACTGTCACGAGGCTCCACGACTTCGAAGCCTGCCGCCCGAAGCAGGTCTTTCGGGGCGGAACGGATCTGCTGGCCGTGCTGCAGCGAACAAGCAGCATGATAAGCGACACGCAGCGGCTCGGCGTGGAGCGGGTCGTTCAACCCGAGTTCGGACATGATTTCGGTTACATCTTTTGCGAGAGCCGCCACACGAGTTGCGTCTTCGGCGACCGGATCGTCTCGCAACATATGGGCATAATCCTTTACCGTCGTCCCGCAACCCGACGTGTTGACGACCACCGCATCCAGGCCTTCACCATCGAGTTCGCGGATAATCGCACGAATGTTCGCCGCGGCCATTGCATGGCTTTCTTCCACCTTGCCCATGTGGTGCGTCAGGGCACCACAGCAGCCGATGCCCTTCGGGACTACGACCTCGCAGCCATGGCGGCGTAACAGCCTGATCGTGGCATCGTTGATATCCGTGTTCAGAGCACGCTGCGCACAGCCAATAAGCAGGGCAACGCGCTTGCGTCGCGAACCGATCGCCGGAAAGTTTTGAGGTCTGTCATTCTCACTGGCCGGCGGAATACGATCGGGTGCCATCTCCAACATGGCCCGCAGGCGAGGGTCCGGGAGCAGTTTCCTGAAAGGGCGGGCGAGTCTGGCACCGATCAGCGCCAGCCGAAACCGGCCGGGATACGGCAGAATTTTTGCCAACAGCCAACGCAGGGCTCGTTCATCCCACCGGCGTTTGTAGGTCTTCTCGATATACTCGCGCGCATGATCGATCAGATGCATGTAATGAACACCGGAGGGGCAGGTCGTCATGCAGCTCAGACAACTGAGGCAGCGGTCGATATGCGCTACTGTTCGCTCGTCAGGGACCTTGTTGTTCTCCAACATGTCCTTGATCAAATAGATGCGACCACGCGGACTATCGAGCTCGTCGCCAAGCACCTTGTATGTGGGGCAGGTCGCTGTGCAGAAGCCGCAATGGACGCAAGATCGCAATATCTCGTTCGAACGTCTCGTGGCGGAATCAGCGAGCTGTGTCTCGGTGAAGTTTGTCTGCATCTCATTAGTCCATTAGTCCGGGATTGAGAATTCCGGCGGGATCAAAAGTCCGGCGCAATGCAGCTGAGAGCCGAGCTATAGAGGCTCCTTCGGGGGGAAAACTGTCACTGTTCGGCAGCGTGCCACGGCGCAGCAGCATAGCTTGCCCTCTACCGGCTGCCTGGCGGACCGCAGAGCCATTGGCACTACTCTCAAACCAAATCAATCCGCCACCCCAATCCAGCGACACGTCCCCGCCGAGTGCATTCAAACGGTCCACAACAGCTGGAGCTTCGCTCGGCTTAACCAGAATCCGCCAAAGCGGTACATTCGAGCCCGCGAAGTGGTGCAGATCGCGCAATCCACGCCAGAGCATCCGGCTGTCAGTCTCGTTCACTATGTCGATCACTCGATCGCGGAAGAGGGCGGACAACCGCTCGCGACGATAGTCGACCTGCGGGGAAAGCCCCTCTATCCTGAGCCAGGCGGTGCCGGACCGAAAGGCGGCGCCAGACACCTCGAAGGGCGCGGCGAGCGCCGTCGCAAAGATTTCGATTGCCGTTTCCACCGAAATGTCATGAAAGGCCAGCGTCCGTTGGCTTTCCGCGGCAGGCAACGTTTTCAGCGCCACCTCGGTCAACACGCCAAGGGTTCCGTGAGAGCCGCAGAGCAGTTTACCAAGGTCCAGCCCAGTGACGTTCTTCATCACCCTGCCACCATTCTTGATGACCCGCCCTCTGCCATCGACGAACCGCACGCCAAGGAGATGGTCCCTACAAGCACCCGCATGTATTCGGCGCGGGCCGGAGATGTTGGCGGAAACCATGCCACCAACTGTCGGAAATCCCTTCGTGTTGAGCACCTTTCTATGGTCCATCGGTTCGAATGCGAACGCCTGGCCCTCGGCCGCAAGTGCTGCCTCGATTTCCTCGATAGGCGTTCCTGCGCGCGCAATCAGCGTCAGGGCACCGGGCTCATAGGTCACGATGCCGCTAAGACGTCGTGAGGTGAGGGTCTGATCAGCCGCGATGGCCTCCGATTGGAAACGGGTGCTTCCGCCGACGACACGTATGGGTGCGGCCCGTGCTTGGCGCTCGGCAATGAAACCAGCCAGTTCCGCTTCGCTGGTCGGGGAAACGGCTGCCGCCGCATTGTTGGTTTGTTTGTCATTGAATGTCATGGGCATCCCGCCGCTGCGTCACGATGCGGCTGACTGACTTCGAGTGGGAAGACCTTGGCTGAATTGAGCAACCAGGCGGGATCGAAGACGCTCTTGATTTCCATCTGAATGGCCAGGTCATCGGCCGTATATTGTTTCGTCATGAGGTCGCGCTTCTCGATTCCGACGCCATGCTCGCCGGTCAGGCAGCCTCCGGCGTCGACGCAAAGCCGCAAAATGTCGGCACCGAATTCTTCGGCTCGCTCAAGCTCACCGGGCGCGTTCGCGTTGAACAGGATCAACGGGTGCATGTTGCCATCGCCTGCGTGAAATACATTGGCTACCTCCAAGCCATAAGCTTTAGACAGCTCGCCAATCCGCTTAAGCGTGTGGGGGAGTTTCGAGACGGGTACGGTTCCGTCGAGACACAGGTAATCGCCGAGCCGGCCCATCGCCCCGAATGCCGATTTGCGCCCCTTCCAGATCGCCAAGCTTTCCTCGGCAGTTCGGCTGGCACGGAACTCCACCGGATTCAACTCCTCGGCGATCAAACGGATGCGCGCGATTTGATGGTCGATTTCCGCGTCGGAGCCTTCAACCTCGACAATCAGTACGGCTGCGCAATTCGGATAGCCCGCTTTGACGAAGGCTTCGACGGCACGCAGGCAAACGTCGTCCATATATTCGATCGCGACGGGCAGCAGACCCGATCGGATAATGCGTCCAACGCACTCACCAGCCGTTTCGGCGCTGTCGAACCCAATCAGTACAGGCCGCGCGCCTTCAGGCTTCGGCACGATCCGGAGTGTTGCTTCGGTAACAATGGCAAGCTGGCCCTCCGATCCGCAGATCAAACCGATGAGGTCAAGCCCCGAGGTACCCAGAAGCGGGCCGCCAAGCTCGACGATATCGCCCGTCGCCATGACGATCCGGACGCCCATCAGGTTGTTCGTCGTAACTCCATATTTGAGGCAGTGCGCTCCGCCCGAATTCATCGCGATGTTGCCGGCAATGGTGCAGGCAAGCTGAGACGAGGGATCCGGCGCGTAGAAGAAGCCCTCGGCTTCAAGTTCGGCGCTGACGGCGAGGTTCGTTATGCCCGTCTGCACACGAATGTAGCGGTTGGCGGTGTCGACCTCGAGTACTTCGCGCAAACGCATGGTGCCGATGATCACGCTGTCCGCAGTCGGCAAAGCGCCACCGGCAAGCGATGTCCCTGCTCCACGGGGTACGACGGGTACGCGCAACTCATGGCAGACGCGCATGGCAGTCGCCACTTCCTCGGTTGTGCGTGGCAGCACAACTGCAAGAGGCGGACAGCGATACGCGGTCAGCGCGTCGCATTCATAGGCCCGGGTTTCCTCCGGGCTAGAAATGACAGTCCCCGCCGGCAGCACTGACTCAAGCGCCGCTATGATTTGAGGCGCTCTCGCAAGTATCCCAACATCCGGTTCGGGCATGGCTATGGTTGACATGATGGGTTCTGCCCCGTGATCTTTAGGAGAGAGATGGGTTGTCTTCGCCCAGTCGTATGCGCCATCGCCGTGAACGCGGGCCTACAAAGAGCTTTATGTTGGAGAACAGTCATAATTGTGCGGTCCGCGTGGAAGAACGACCCATGGAGTCTAGGCAAGCTCTCTCACTCCTTTTCCGCTTTCTGCGCTGTAAAGCCGCGAGAACTGCTCTCTCCGATTTGAGAAGATCCGCCTCCAGTTGATGCGTCGCTTCCCCTATGTTTCCCACTTGGAGCAAGGCAATGAGGGACGTGTTCCTCTCGATAGAGAGTTGATGCAGATGGGCCGTGTCTTCCAATTGGTGAAATACCAACCGGAGTTCTGTCAGGACCTGATCGAAACACACGCTCAGCTTCGGGCTATCGCATAGCTCCACCATCGCACGATGGAATTCCCAATTGATGGCTCCCGCCCGCTTCCAGTCACCAGCCTTCCTGGCGGCGTCGGCCTCATTCGCGAGCGCGCCCATGCGCGCCAGCACCGGATGGCCTGGAGTTGCAGCACTGACTGCGGCCTTCTGTAGGACGCCCCGCACGCGATAGATGTCCATGACCATAGCTTCGTCGGGAGCGGCGACGAAAACGCCACGATTAGGAATGTGCGTGAGCAGACCTTGGCTGGTCAACAGTCGGAAGACCTCTCGAAGAGTATTGCGCGAAATCTCGAGCTCGGTGGCTATCTCCTGCTCGCAGAGTTTCTCGCCCGGAGCAAACCGACCCTCAATCAGCATCGTCCTGATCCGTGCCGTCACTTTTGCGGTAAGCGGCTCAGCGTCGGCCTCCACTGCTGTCATAGGCTCCTCACACGAGTTCACCATTCGCGGCTATGGGCATATCTCGATCTGACCAGCGCTGTTGAAGCAATGTCGCTCATCCGGCGCCTGCGGGTTTGCTCTTGCACCAGAGCATCAGCTGACCGTCGCCAGTTCCGCTCCGAGGCTGACGACCGCGCCCGCTTCGGTCTTGATGCGGAGCCGGCCCGCCTTCGGTGCAGGGATGCGGGTTTCCATCTTCATCGCTTCGATAACGGCTACAGCATCGCCTTCCGACACCTCCGCCCCGTCATCGACCAACCATTGCTGCAAAGTGCCAGGAATCGGCGCGGTGACGCCTCCGTCGCTTACAGACGGTGTAGCCTGTTGCATGAGCTGCGGGGCGCCCAGACCGGAAAAAAGGGCGGCCGGCAGGCCGATCGCGTGGCGCTTTCCATCGATCTCGATGAAGCTGCGTATCAAGCCACTTTCTGCTGGATCGACGCGGGGAGAAGGCTCCAAGCCGCGGAACTCAGTTTCGATCCAGTTCGTGAAGACGCGGAAGCCATCCTCGCCAGTGAAATCGCGCTCTTCCAGCACCGCTCGATGGAAAGGCAGCACCGAGGCGACCCCCTCAATGCGGAATTCGGCCAGCGCCCTTCGAGCCCGGATAAGCGCTTCCCCCCGGGTGGCGCCGGTGACGATCAGCTTTGCCATCATGGAATCGTAGAAGCCGGGAATCTCCGATCCGGTCTCGACCCCGGCATCAATGCGCACGCCAGGCCCTGCAGGGGCGCGGAAGCGGGTGACGAGGCCCGGCGTGGGCAGGAAGCCTCGCCCGGGATCCTCGGCATTGATGCGGAACTCGAAGGCATGGCCGCGCGGCTCGGGTGTATCCGTGAGAGCGAGCGGCAGGCCGTCGGCAATACGCAATTGCTCGATGACGATATCGACGCCAGTTGTCTCTTCGGTCACCGGGTGCTCGACTTGAAGCCGCGTGTTCACCTCGAGGAACGAGATGACCCCGTCCTGCGATAGCAGGAACTCCACGGTCCCTGCCCCGGTATAGCCGGCCTCCGTGCAGATGGCGCGGGCGGCGTCGTGGATGCGCGCACGCTGTCCCGCGGTGATAAAGGGGGCCGGAGCCTCTTCCACGAGCTTCTGGTTGCGGCGCTGCAGCGAGCAGTCGCGCGTACCAAGGACGACCGTGTTGCCGTGACTGTCGGCGATGACCTGCGCCTCAATGTGGCGGGGTCGGTCGAGGAACTGCTCCGCGTAGCATTCACCGCGGCCAAAGGCTTCCTTCGCCTCGCGCACGGCAGAATCAAACAGTTCGCCGACCTCTTCCAGCCGCCGCGCGACCTTCATGCCGCGCCCCCCGCCGCCGAAAGCCGCCTTGATGGCGAGCGGCAGACCGGCTTGCTTGGCGAACTCGACCGCCTCGGCAGCGGAAGCGAGCGGACCGTCCGAACCTTTGACGAGCGGCGCCCCGACCTTGGCCGCAATCCGCCGAGCCTCGACCTTGTCGCCCAGCGCTGTTATGACCTCAGGGGCCGGGCCGACCCAGGTAAGGCCCGCGTCGATCACCGCTTGCGCAAATTCGGCGCGTTCCGACAGGAAGCCGTAACCGGGATGGACAGCATCGGCGCCGGCACGGCGGGCGGTCTCGAGTATCTTTTCGATGTTGAGATAGGTCTCCGCCGGGCGGCCGGGACCGAGGCCGTAGGCCTCGTCGGCAAGCTCCGCGTGGAGCGAAGCCGCATCGGCATCCGAATAAATCGCGACCGAGGCGACGCCGTAATCGCGTGCGGCCCTGGCAATGCGGATGGCGATTTCACCGCGATTGGCGATGAGCAGCTTTTTCATCGGTCGATTTCCTTCACATGCGGGTCGAAGGCGGCGATCGAGTTGAACCGGATGCGCGCGCCGATTGAGATCTGGCCGGCGAGGTCAAGGTGGTGGGCCGCCACCACGCCGATCACCGGATAGCCGCCGGTCAGCGGATGGTCGGCGAGGAAGAGCACCGGCTGGCCGCTATGTGGCACCTGTATCGAGCCCAGTGCCGTGCCTTCGGAGGGAAGCTCCACCGCGTCGCGCCGTTCGAGCGGCGCGGACCCGGAGAGGCGCACGCCGACTCGGCTCGATTCCGCAGTGACCTCCCACTCCTGCGAGAGAAAGGTTTGCACAGCTTTGTCCGTAAACCAGTCGGTGCGCGGGCCGAGGACCACGTCGAGGGTCACCGTCTCGCCCGTTCGCGGCAGTTGCTTCGGTTCGGGGCGGTCGGGGTCGACGGCGGCTGCCGGACGGTTTGCCGGAACGAGCACATCGCCCGCCGCAATCGGCGGCGGCCCGATCTTCGCCAGCGTGTCGGTCGAGGCCGACCCGAGGACAGGCTCGACAGCGAAGCCGCCGCGGAGAGCCAGATAACTGCGCATCCCTTCGCTCGGCACGCCGAGCGTCAGCTCGTCGCCGGCGTCGAGCGCAAACGGGCGAGCGAAAGGGGCGGAGACCGAGCGGCCGTGCGAGGTGCGAATCTCCAGCGGGCACGGCGCACCCGTAAGCGCCAGCGTCGCGGGTCGGTCGGTCCTCAGCGCGAAGCCTCCAAAAGTGATCTCGATCGCAGCGGCATCACTCGGATTGCCGACGCAGACGTTGGCATCGCGCAATGAGGCGCGATCGAGCGCGCCGGACTCCGAAACACCCTGATCTGCCCGACCTGGACGGCCGAGATCCTGATAGAGCGCCGGTCGGTCGGCACGGATGACGCGCAAGCCCTCTGCCGGCGGCGCGGTGTCCACCCGCCGCTCGCGCACAGGGGCCGGCACGGTAGCGCCCTTGGCCATATCGCGAAAGCGCACGCGATCGCCGGGGGCAAGCAACGCCGCCCGGGGACGTGCCGTGTCCCACATGCGAAGCGGTGTCGTGCCGAGGATCTGCCAGCCACCCGGGCTGTCGGTGGGATAGATACCACCGAACTTTCCGGCGATCGCCACGGAACTCGCCGGGATGCGCACGCGCGGTGTCTTGCGGCGCGGCACGTCGAACGCGGTATCGTCGCAGGTCATGTAAGCGAAACCTGGCGCGAAGCCGGTGAAGGCCACTGTATAGGTCGCGTCGGTGTGGCGGCGGATGAGTTCTTCCACAGACCAGCCCAGAAATTCCGCAACCTCGCCCAGATCCTCGCCGTCATAAGTCACGGGGATGTCGAACGTCGCGCCCTGGCGCGCGCTCCGCATCGAGAGATCGAATTGCGCAATGAATGCCGTGATCGCGGAGCGGTTGGTGACGAGCGGGTCGAAGCGGATCATCACCGTGCGTGCGGCGGGAACGAGTTCCTTCACCCCCTCCGGTCCGACGGCCCGCAAACGGTCGAGCAACGTCAACGTCGTTTCCAGGTCGTCCAATTCGACCAGAAGAGCATCATTGCCGGCAGGCAGAAAACGCAAGCGCTCAGACATTGGCCTAATCCCGGAACGCCTCGGTGAACGGCTTCAGCTCGACGCCGCTTGCGACGAGCTCGGCCCGCACCGTGCGGGCCAGTGCGACCGCAGAGGGCGTGTCGCCGTGGATGCAGATGGATTGAGCTTCGAGTACTATCTCGGTACCATCGATCGCGGTGATCCGATGCTCGCGGACCATGCGCAGCATTCGGGTCGCGACGACCTCAGCGTCGTGGATGACCGCGCCCGGCAGCCGCCGGCTAACAAGGCTGCCGTCGGCATTGTAGGCGCGATCGGCAAACGCTTCGCACACCACCTTCAACCCGGCCGCGCGGGCCTGCTCGACAATCGGGGCGCCGGCGAGCGCCATCAGAATCAGAGAGGGGTCGACCGCCTTTATCCCGGCGATCACGTCGTCCGCCTGGCGGGCGTCGCTGGCGATAGTGTTGTAGAGCGCTCCGTGCGGCTTCACGTAGCGGACCGCAGTGGCGGCAGCCTTCGCGAGTCCCTGCAGCGCGCCGATCTGGTAGATGGTGTCGCCCACAAGTTCGGCGCTCGATGGGTCCATGTTGCGGCGACCGAAGCCGACCAGGTCTCGATAACCGATGTGGGCGCCGACCGAGACGCCGCGCGCCGCGGCTTCGCGTAGAACGGCAAGGATGCCCGCCGGATCGCCGGCATGAAAGCCGCAGGCAATGTTGGCACTTGTGACTATACCAAGCATCGAGGCATCGTCGCCCATCGGCCAGGAGCCGAAGCTTTCGCCGAGATCGCTATTAAGATCGATGCTTGCCATGTCACAGCCTGTACGAGTGCTTGCGAGGATGCGCTTGATGGATCATAGCTTGCGGCGGGGGCTCACGAATTGCGATAGAGGGTTGTGGATGGGTCAGACTTGCGCGCGCGCCTGTCCTCATCGCTGATCGGCTTGCTCATCATTGTGCTGCGAGCTCCATGATTTTGACCTGATCGGCTTCAGCGCGATCCAGGATGCCAGACAAACGACCCTGCCGTATCGTCATCACCCGGTCGCTCATCCCGAGGATCTCGGGCATCTCCGAAGAAATCATGATCACCGCTAAACCTTCGCCGGCGAGATTTGAGATCATACGGTGAATTTCCGCCTTAGCGCCCACATCGATACCCCGGGTAGGTTCGTCGAGAATGAGGATGCGTGGTTTCGTCAAGAGCCAGCGGGCGATAAGCACTTTCTGCTGGTTGCCTCCGGAAAGATTCAGGATCAACTCTTCCATGTTCGGGGTCTTGACGCGCAGCGCGCTAGTCATAGCGTCACAATCGCGGGACAGCCGTTTCTGATCGACGAAGCCGCGCCGGACATAGCCGCTACGCAGCGCCGCCATCTGCATGTTCTCCTGGATGTTGAGAAGCAGAAAACAGCCGGACTCCTTGCGCTCCTCGGTGAGGAAGGCCATGCCGTGTTCCATAGCAACAGCAGGCGAGTCCACAACCACCTTCTTGCCACCAATCTCGATGGCACCCGAGGTCGCAGGGGTGACGCCAAAGATCGTCTCGGCGATATTGGAGCGCCCCGAACCAACCAGACCCGCGATGCCCAGGATCTCGCCGGCGCGCAAGTCGAAAGAAATGTCCTCGAAGACGCCGGCCAACCCGAGATTACTGACTCTCAGGACGACGTCGCCAATCGGGGCGGGTGTCTTGGGAAACATCTGCGAAAGCTCGCGGCCAACCATCATTCGAATGACCTCGTCGCGGGTGACCTCATTGGCGGCTTTGGTCGCGATGTGCCTGCCGTCGCGAAAGATGGAGACCTCGTCGGCGATTTCGAAAAGCTCGTTCATTTTGTGGGTTATGTAGATGATCCCCTTTCCGGCCTCCCGGAGTGTTCGGATAATCCGGAAAAGATGGTCAACTTCACGCTCGGTCAGTGTCGAGGTTGGCTCATCCATGATGAGGACGTCTGACTCATAAGATACCGCCTTTGCGATCTCGACCATTTGTCGGCTGGCGACGGAGAGCTTACCGACCTGCTCGTCCGGGTCTATATCGATACCGAGCCGCTCAAAGAGCTCCAGCGTGCGGCGGCGCAGCTCGTCGTGGTCGATAAACCCAAAACGGTTCTTCGGCTCTCGGCGAATCCAAACGTTCTCCGAGACCGTCATCGGCGCCATCAGGTTGAGCTCCTGGTGGATCATCGCGATGCCGTTGTCGAGCGCGTCGAGCGGGCTGTTCAGCCTGATCGACTGGCCGCGCCACTTAAACTCGCCGGCATCCGGCGTGTAGATGCCGGCAATGATCTTCATCAATGTCGACTTGCCGGCTCCGTTCTCGCCCATGAGCGCATGCACGCTGCCGCGGCGGACGCGGAAAGAAACATTGTCGAGCGCAACGACGCCCGCAAATTCCTTGCGGACGTTTTCGACCTCCAAGACATACTCGGAGTTGGGCAGCGCACCGGTTTCGCGAACGACCTTGATGGTAGATGGTGACAGCATGCTGTTAGCCTTTCACGCTCCGCTCTTCGGCGTTGGACTTGATGGAAGTGACGCGCCGCAACTTCGCTACCCGCCGAAGACCGATCGGCAGGCTGATGATGTTTTCATTTGGATTCATTTTCTTGTTCCCCCTCTGCATTTGGTCTCCGCCAGCGCCCTGTTTGACCCGGACCACCCCTTGGGCCTTGTTGTTCTTCTAAGCAGACTGACGGATCGTCAGCGAAAACGGCAGAATGACGTTCCGGTTGTGATCGCTCGCGGCTGGCGGCTCATTGATCAACTCCGCAATGGCAGGGCCGAAGTCTAATGCAGGAACCTTGACGGTCGTCAGCCAAGGAGCGAGCCAGTCGTTCACGCGATTGTCATCGAATCCAAAGATGATCACGTCATCAGGAATCCGCATGTTCGTCTCCATGGCGGCCCGGTAAACGCCGTAGGCGATCATGTCATTGGCGCAGAAGACTGCGTACTGACGACTGCGGTCAGCCAGAAGAAGCGAGCCCTGTCGATAGCCGGCCTCCATTGTGAAAGCGCACTCGAACTGGAGGACCTGGCGCATCTCGCCGACACCGGCGAGAAAGCCCTCAAGGCGTCGACTGCTTCCGGGATAGTGTCGCGGCCCGTGGATTGCGACGCAGTTCTCGTAGCCTTTCTCGATGAAATAGCGCCCTACGGCGAAGCCGGCGGCGAAGTTATCAATCCCAACATAGGGAGCGACAATGCCGGGCGCGGGTCGGCGGTTAACAAATATCAGGTTGTTTTGCCGTTCCGCCATTTCACGCAAGCGCGGCGTATCCATTGCGCCCTGCAGAACGATGGCTCGCGCCCGCAGGCCCTGCGCATCGGCTAGCAGGCGATCCTGCTTTTCAGCATTTTCAGCCGTGTTCGCGAGCACCAACGAAAGACCTATGCCTTTGAGTGCATTCTCGACCGAGGCTGCGACGTCTGCGGTAAAGAGGTTGGTAGCGTCTGGCACCAACATCACCACCACGCGGCTGCTCGCCAAGCGGAGCGAACGACCGATCTCCGACGGAGTGTAACCGAGTTCCTCTGCTGCGTTGCGTACACTCTCGAGCGTTTCAGGAGCAATCGCGCTCGTCTTTCCCGTAAAAAACCGCGAGACCGTGGCGGTCGAAACTCCCGACAGGCGTGCTACATCGCGGATGGTCGGCGGCTTGGCCATTTCAATTTGTCCAGATATCCTTGGATGGACTTGTTCGCTATCGTCACCTGCCGCTACGCAGATCTGCCTTCTGTATCGAGCCCGACTGTGCGGCACTGCTGCTGACAACAGTCAAATTGCTTTATGTAAACGTGTACACTATGCAAAATAGTGATGTCAACGATTACATAGCCGATTCCCGAGGTGTAAGGTTCTGGCGCCCACCCAGGTGGCCTATACCGTTTAGCCTGCAAGCTACGGAAGTGGTGAAGGGCTGCGCTTCATGCGCCACCGCGCATGTACGAAAGGCCGCGGCTCTAGCCTAAGCAGACCTTCTGATCGTCAGCGTAAACGGAAGAATAACGTTGCTGTTCTGATCAGCCGGGTCGATCGGTTCATGAATCAGCTTCGCTATAGCAGGCCCGAAGTCGAAGGCTGGAACCTTCACAGTCGAGAGCCAAGGGGCCAGCCACTCATTCAGCCGATTGTCGTCGAAGCCGAAGATCACGAGATCGTCGGGGACGCGCATGCTCTTCTCCATGGCGGCGCGATAAACCCCGTAGGCGATCATGTCGTTGCCGCAAAATACCGCATATCGACGGGTGTGATCAGCGAGGAGCAACTGACCTTGGCGGTAACCCGCCTCCATGGTGTACGCGCTCTCAAACTGGAAGACAGGACGCACCTGCCCGAGACCGGCAAGAAAGCCATCTAGCCGCTCAGTACTACCGGAGTAGTGGCGCGGTCCGTGAATCGCAACGCAGTTCTCATACCCGCGCTCCACGAAATAGCGCCCGACCGCGTGACCCGCCGCGAAGTTGTCGATGCCCACGTAGGGAGCGATGATTCCCGGCGCGGGGCGACGATTGACAAAAATAAGGTTGTTCTGCCGCGAAGCCATGTCCCGCAGCCGCGGCGTGTCTATAGCGCCTTGAAGCACAATTCCCCGCGCCCGCAGACCTTGTGCGTCGGAGAGTAGTCGGTCCTGCTGCTCCGCGTTTTCGGAAGCATTTGCCAGAACCATCGATAACCCGAATTCCTTAAGCGCCTGTTCGACTGATGCCGCAACGTCCGCCGTGAATGGGTTCGTTGCATCAGGGACAACCATCACGACCACGCGGCTACGAGCCAGTCGAAGCGAGCGCCCAATCTCTGATGGCGTGTATCCTAGAGCCTCGGCGGCATTCCGCACACTTTCAATGGTTTCGGGCGAAATCGCATCCGTTTTCCCGGTGAAATATCGGGACACAGTGGCGGTCGATACGCCGGACAGGCGTGCTACATCGCGAACGGTCGGCGGCTTACTCATCTAAACTCGCTCAATTCAAGAGAAAAATCCCTCGCCGAAGCCACGTCGAGGCCCATGCAGTGCCGTATACATGGCGTGGCATTTGATCAAGTAGAACGACTAGCGTCAACGATTACATGCCGTCGCGTTTCCGGCGCAGTCCTGTGGTTGAGGCAGACTGCCATGCGCGGGCTCTGGAGGCGGGTCGCGATCCGGTCGGCTGAGAACGAGAAATTGGGACCACCGCGCTTGATGGCCCAGTCATTCAAATGCGCGGCTCCTCGAAACCCTCTCGTAACGCCCTGTGCTAATTGGCGGCGAAACTTACTGATCGACGTAGAGGGCTGAGTCGCGCGCCTTCTAAAGCAACAGCTTTCGTGTCGCTAAGGGAATCGTTCTGACCATGTCCGCCGTCGGGTGACACGGGCGTGATGGGGATGAAATAGCTTGCGGCTGCCCGGTCCGGGCAGCCTCTTCAGTGGCGAGCAGCACAATCAGATCAGCAAGGCCTTCTTCTCCGTCAGGCTCTGGCGCGGTGCCATCAAGGATGCACTGCGAGAAGTAGGCGATTTGACCACCAAAGTGATCGTAATGGGGAAACCTTGTGGTTTCGCATCCCTCTTTCGTGTTCAACAGCATCCGCATCGGAGCGTCGAACCTGAAGCCTGGCTCCATGGTTATATCTCCCCGAGTGCCCACCACCCGATACACATCAATTTCAGAGGCGCCAAAGCTGCAGTAGAACTGGGCCAGCCGCTCTCCCGGGAAGCGCAACGTGACCGCGATTGCGTCGTCAATTTCGTTGAACCGGGGGTCATGCGAGGGCCGGCTCGCCATCGCAACCACCTGGATGGGTTCGGCAGCGAAGATATGTCGGGCGGCGTTGATGCAGTAAATCCCGATATCCTGCAGTGGACCACCCCAATTACCGGCCTGTAAACGGTGATTGCCTCTTTCAGACTGAAAGCTGAATAGGGCAGAGATATAGCGGGGCTCGCCGATCCTGCCCCCCCTGATCGCTTCCAAAGCCGCGATCGTGCCAGGTTCGTGGTGTAAACGGTAGCTCGTCATGAGCCATACACCCGTATCGCGGGCCGCACCGATCATGGCCTCCGCGTCCGCCACTGACGTTGCGATCGGCTTTTCGACCATCACGTGCTTCCCGGCACTAGCGGCGCGGATCGCATATTCCGCGTGCATGGGATTAGGTACTGAAATGTAGACAGCGTCTATAAGGTCGCTTTGTAGTAGCGCATCGAACCCGTCGTATCCGACTACTTTCTCGACCCCATAAAAATGAGCAAGCTTCTGCGCCGCTGCGAGATTTCCGGAGACGATTGCCGTCAGATGAGAGTTTCCGGTTTGACCAATCGCGGGCATGAACGCCTCTTGAGCGATCCAGCCGGCTCCGACAACAGCGTATCTAATCATTATGACTCAATGCCTATAGGGGTGAAGGACCTGATAGTCTTGCTTTTGACGCTATTCACGCTGGTCGTAAAATGCGGGACGTGATCCAACCGCGAAATGCGCTGAAGCACCGGTGTCGAGTGCCGCCACGATTTGCTCCGCCAGCAAGGTCGTGACATAACCGTCCCATGCGCTAGCACCGTCGTTGGGCTCACCGCTCCTCACCGACTTCACCCAGGCGTTCATCTGGGTCGCATAGGCAGTGCGGAAGCGCGGTATCCAATTGTCTGGGTAGGTCGAACTGTGCTGACCCGAAAAATTCCTGATAGTGGCGGTTGGAAGGGCAGTTTCGATGGTTCCGTTGCGGCCGACGAGCTGCGAATGCACATGATAACCATAGCCGCAGTTCATGAAGACCTCGGTTGAAACGATCTCGTTCCGGTCGGTCTGCATTGTGATCATCAGCGGGTCACCACCCGGCCCCGAATATACCTGCGCCGACACCATCTCCGAGTCGAGCAGCCACCGACTCACGTCGATCTCGTGGACAAAGGCATTCGTCACCGACATCGGTCCGCTGAACCATGTAGGCACGACGGGATTGCGATGGACGTTGTGCAGGATGACTGGTTTTCCGATTTCGCCTGCTTCACGCAGCCGTTTCATCTCTACATAGGGCCGATCGAAGCGCCGCATGTAACCAACTTGAACCAGTCTCCTCTCCTTGGCGAGCTCTGCTTCGACGACCTGAAGCGCCTCGGCCGCAGTGAGTGCAAGAGGCTTTTCGCACAGCACCGGCTTACCTTGCTCGATGCAAGCCAGCACAAGTTCTCCATGCACCGCATCCGGCGCGGCGATCACGACGGCGTCGACCTGATCCGAGTTGATAAGGGCGAGTGGATCCGTGAACACCTTACCGCCGGCACCAGCGGCGCGGGCGCGACCTTCATCAGCATCGCAAACGGCGGCAAGATGCGCGTCGCTGGTCTCCTCGCGAAGAATGCGGGCATGTTCGGAGCCCATCACCCCGGTGCCGATTACGCCTATCGCGACGCTCATTTGCCACCTACCCGAATGGCTGGGGCAGCAGAGTTTTCGATGTTTGTTGTCATCCCTTTTCTCTCTCGCTCCTTATTGAAGACGACGCCCTGACGCGTGTCTGTTCGGATGGCGTGCTCCGACGAAGGTTCCCCTTCAGCACTCACGCCGTTAGAGCCCGAAGCAGTTTCTGCGTAACTATGTTAACGTATACAGACACAATTTCCACCTATGTCAACGATAACATTCGGTTTACAGTAGTAGGGAAACACAATCGAGCGGGTGGGCATCCAGGCTAACGGGTTGTGATCACGCCCTCCGGAAGTCCGTGCCGTGTCCTGGCAGCGCCATGGAGATGAACGAGGTAGAATGTTCACCCTAAGAAGCCTGGAAGTCTTCTATTGGGCGGGACGCCTGCGCAGTTTCTCTAAGGCAGCAGAGAAGCTCAACACCACGCAGCCGACAATCTCACAGCGGATTGCGGCCATGGAGGAAACCGTCGGCGAACCGCTGTTCGATCGAATGGCGAAGCCCATAGCCCTGACGAGGGTCGGACGAACTCTCTTCGGCCATGCAGAATTGCTTCTGCGGCAGGTCGCGGCCATGGAGCGCGATCTTGAACTCAATCGGCACCTGCACTGCAGGATACGTCTTGGGGTCTCCGAAACTATTGTTCAAACATGGCTTTCGCGATTCCTCGAACAGGCCTCGCGCCGATTTCCAAACATGGACTTCGACATGACGGTGGACGTCACGCCGTCGATGCTCATTGCCTTGCAAAACGGTGAAATCGACATCGCCCTGATGTTGGGGCCCGCGGTTCTCGAAGGTTTCACCTGTGTTAAACTCAAGGACTACCCTCTGCGGTTCTATGCGATCCCCGGGCTTGTTCCGGACGAACTTCTCACATATCAGAAAGCCCCGACTGTCCCCATTTTGACCTATCCTCGTAATACCTACCCGTTTGACTATCTCCGCGAGCTGGTGTTTCAAAAAACCGGTCAACCTCCTCGGATCTTCGCAAACTCATCAATCTCGACCATCGAGAAACTAGCGCTCGACGGCATAGGGGTTGCACTTGTTGCAGCGGGCACTCTCGGCGCGGCAAAGGTCGACAACATTCTTCAGCCTGTCCCAAGCGAGATAGACCTGCCTCCCTTGAGGTTCTACGCGTTCTATCCATTGGGATTCGGCAGTGAAATGCTCGAGGAACTGGCGGCGATTGCGCAGCGCGTTGCCAGTGAGGACTCCCGCTGAGTGAAGACGCATTCGATTTCCTTATGCCCATCGATCAGGGATTATAATTTTACTTTAAGTCATCGCTGAGCTTGTCTTTGACCATACACCGTCTTTGGAGCCTCAGGTGACAGTTCAACCTCCCCTTGACCATTTCGAACCAACTGCAGATTCGATCCAAGCGGCGCGGGATCGTATTGCGAAATATGCGGTGCGTACGCCGATCCTGGAGAGTCAGGAACTGAACGGCTTGCTTGGAGCACGTGTGCTTATCAAGCCGGAAAACCTACAACGTTCCGGCTCCTTCAAGCTTCGCGGTGCCCTGAACAGGGCCCTGCAACTCAATGTGGCTGAGCGGGATTGCGGCATCGTTACGTGGTCCTCAGGCAACCACGGCCTGGCAATCTCCTTTGTAGCCAAAGAGCTCGGAATCAGCGCGACTGTTTTGATGCCTTACGACGCTCCCAAAACGAAGGTCGAGGGTGTCCGGCAAAATGGCGCGACCGTCCGTCTCTACGACAAGACAAAGGAAGATCGTGAAGAAATCGGCGCGCAAATCGCGGCCGAGAACGGAGCTGTCATCATCCCGCCCTATGACGATCCGTACGTCATTACAGGCCAGGCAACTCTGGGTGCGGAAATCGCCCATCAAACTGCTGAAATGGGTATGTCCCTTGATGTTGCGCTGTTTTCGTGTTCTGGCGGAGGGCTTGTGTCAGGCGCTGCTTGCGGCGTCCACACACTCATGCCGCGGGCGGCAATCTATAGCGTTGAACCCGCCGGTTTTGACGGGATGGCTCTTTCGCTTGCCACCGGTGAACCACGAAAAGCGCCCGCACTTGGCACGTCGATCTGTGACGCACTCCTCGTTCCTGCGCCGGGCAACCTGACATTCCCAATATGCCGAAAGCATCTTGCCGGCGGGCTATCCGTCGTAAACGACGAGGTGAAGGAGGCTATCCGCTTCGCCTATCGCGAATTGAAGCTCGTGGTCGAACCCGGTGGGGCGGTAGCATTGGCAGCGCTGTTGGCCGGCAAGATCGACATCACGGGAAAAACCGCGGCGATCCTACTCAGCGGCGGCAACGTCGATGCTGAGAAGTTCGCCACGTACATCACAACTGTCCCCACATCCGGAATCTGACCATGCTTGATCTGCAAAGTGCACAGGGCGAGAAGATCGCCCGGACTATCGAGAATTTCATGACGCTCGACCTCACGGGCGTCGGGCTGATCGGCAAGATTTATGATGCACTCCAAGGGCGCCAGCCCGGTCCGGCTTGCATGATGGCTGCCAAACTGATTTGCGACCGGGTGCGAGACAATGGCGGCCCGATCGTCATTGCCACAGGCTTTCCCGAGGGGGCCGGCGTTCCCGAGACCGATGGGCCCGTGGGCGCGGCGCTCATGGCGCGTGCATTCTTCTTGGGGCTGGGTGTTGAAACGGTTATCCTGACGGATGACGACTGGGTAGAGATGATGATCGGCACTTGTCGGGGAGCCGGCCTTTCTCCTCTTCCCTTCCCCGAAACCGGCGTCATCCAGTCGGTCGAGTTCATCCGGCCGGTCTATATTCGCAGCGTGCCGAAAGACGATGCAGGCTGCCGGGAGATTACGGACGCTCTGCTCGATGTAACCAGACCGTCCCTGGTCATCTCGATTGAGCGTCCTGGAAGAAATGATCGCGGCCTGTATCATGGCCTCGGTGGACGGCCGCTCGACGGTCTTGTTGCCGATCTCGATCAATTTTTCCTTCGCGCGAAGTCAAAAGGCGTTCCGTTCGTTGCTATCGGCGATGGAGGAAATGAATTGGGGATGGGCGTAATCGCAGACGAGCTCAAGTCCTTTTCACCGAAGGCCAAGGACAGTGGCCATCCAGCACGTGGCGGTGTGGCGGCGGCAACGGCAGCCGACCACCTGATCGTCTCGAACGTCTCGAACTGGGGCGCCACCGGGCTTATCGCTGCCCTTTCGGCACTGCTTGAGAAACCCTCGATCTTCCACGACGGCGAGCTCGAGCGCCGATGCATAGAACAATGCGTTTCCTTCGGCGGCGTCGACGGCATGTTTATGGGGCCAGAACCGGCAGTGGACGGCATTTCCGCCAGCGAATGGGCAGGTCTTGTGACCACGTTGCGCAACACGCTAGAGCGCCTTGCCGGCAGGGTCGTGGGTTGGAAGGGCGATAGCGGCGATTGGCGCCAAGTGAAGTGAGAATGGACATAGGTATGGGAGTTGTTGAAACGCGCTTGGCACGCCTCGGACTGGAGCTTCCCGAAGTAAATCCTCCTCACGGGAACTATCTTCCTTTTGTCCAGTCCGGTGCTCTGGTCTTCGTCGCCGGCCAAGGCCCTCGCAAAAGTGGTCAGCTGATCTATAAGGGCGTCATTGGGGGTAATTTGACCCTCGCGGATGGCCAGGCAGCGGCCCGCCTTTGCGCATTGAATATATTGGGGCAGTTACGCTCTGCCTGCAGCGGTGACCTCGATCGGATCGTACGGCTCGTCCGACTCGCGGGGCTTGTCCGTTGCACTCCTGATTTTGAAGACCAGGCAAAGGTGCTCAACGCAGCCTCAGATCTGATGTGCGATGTTCTGGGTGTGGCAGGCCGTCACGCCCGCATTGCCTCCGGGACGCACGCACTCCCCTCGGGCATGGCCGTGGAAATCGAAGCTGTTGCCGAGATCCGTTAGCGAAGCGCAAGCGCTGCCGGAGCGCCGCCGCGTCTTTAGCTGCCACAGTTGGCCTGAATCTGATGGCAACTGAGGACCGCCTCGCTCCGCTCCTGTCCTAAAGATGGTTGCGGAAGGATCCGCGAATGTGCCACCGGCGCCAGATATCGCCTTCACATCGGGAGGAGGCCAAGCCGGTTTAGTCTTCCTCGTACCCATGGAAATCTGGATGGCGGTGGAACTCCCGTCGCAACGGCATTGGTTCTGCTTTTGCGGAACCAATGCTGCAAGCGGCAAGAACAGCCTTCAAGGCGATTGGGCGATAGTGCACCGAAAGATCGAGAACCTTCTGATGCCCTTTATCCATGTTCGAAGTCATCCGACAGTCCTTTAACCTGGCACATGCCGTAAACGATTGCTATCGTCCACCGATATCTTGGCCGTCCGGCCGGGCAAGACCACATTCGCATTCGCGATCAAGCCGATGAAGGCATCCGGGCTTAAGAGATCCGCTTGTACTTATTGAGCGTAACAGACTGGATCCATTGGCCCGCCTTTGCGCCGAATGCCTTCATCGATTCCGTATTGTTGTGCACGTCAAGCGACTGCTCATCTTCCCAGATCTCATAAAAGACGAACTCTCCGGGACGCTCGAGCGACACATGCAGGTCGTACTGAACAAAGCCCGGCTCCGTCTTTGCAAAGGAAACCAGCCCCAGCAGCCCCTCTCGAAGCTGCTCCTCTTTACCTGGATGGGCTACAACAGTGGCAATAACGACAAGTTTTTCCTTCATGATTCACCTGTTTCCTTCACGAGATTTCGTACGGCTAATTGGAACAGCTGACTGGGTCAGCCCAGTTCGATCGAGACATTGCTCTTGATGGAGTTTGCGATGAAGCATCCTTTGTGCGCGCGATGATGCAGTCGCTCCAACGTCTCCCGGTCCGGCTGTTTCTCAGAGCTGAAAGAAACCTTGGGCCGCAGGGTGATCGATGACACCGAGTAGAAACCCTCGGGGCTTTTCGCCACTTTGCCTATGGCTTCGTCGACATAGGTGCTGACGGCGTAGCCGCTACCTTCACAAATGGCGAGGAAGTACAACATGTGGCAACTAGCAAGTGCGGAAACGAGCAATTGTTCCGGATCGGCCAGTTCACTGTTGCCCAGATAATCCGGTGCGGCCGACACAGGAATTGTCACCTGGGGACTGATGATCGCCTTATGATCACGACTGTATGTACCAGGTTGCTTGCTATGTTCGGTCGCGGCCCATTCAAGGCGGATGCGGTGATCAGACATTAGGTGGTCTCCAGTTGGTTCCGCAAAGGGCGGGCCTGTTTGGCCGCCGAGTTCGCTTCAGTTTCTCAAAGCTTCTTTGCCGGGCGTACCCGGAAGATCCGCTGGAAGATCGGTTACGAGCATGAAACCCGGTTCATGGGTGATTGCCAGATCGAGTTTCGCCTGCTGAAGCGCCAGCTGCGGTGTTACCCCGCATGCCCAGAAACCGAGTATGTCACCCGGTTCGATGACCGGCGGATCTCCGAAATCCGGCTTGTTGATGTCCTTGATGCCGATCTCGGTAGGATCGCCTATGTGAACCGGAGCGCCGTGGGCAAGCGGGTAACGTTCGGACAAGACGATCGCCTGGATGGCGTCGGCCGGCCGGAATGCCCGCATCGACACCACCATCGAACCGGCAAACGGCCCTGCGGGGCTGGTCGGAAGGTTCGTTGCATACATCGGAACGTTGCGACTGGCACTAATGTGGCGGATATCGATCCCAGCGCGAAGGATCGCGCTCTCGAACGAGAATGAGCAACCAAGCGCAAAGGTGACAAGATCGTCTCGCCAGATGTCAGAGAGGTTCTCTACCGTCTCCGTGTGCGCGCCTGATCGATACACCCGATATCGTGCCACATCTGTGCGGATGTCGATCGAGCCTAATTCGGGTAAGCCCGGATCCCCTGGCTTGCCGATGCCAAGCAAGGGGCAGCTTTTGGGATTGCGATCGCAAAACAGACGGAAGTCGGAGGCGTGGCGTTCGGGCAAGATCACAAGATTGGCTTGCATGAAGCCCTCGGCAAATCCCGTTGTCGGGACCCGGAGGCTCCCTTGGCGGATCAATTGTCGAACTTCGGAAGCCGACATGGATCCTTTTGTTGCAACTGACTCCATTGACATGTGAACCTCATAGGCAGGAGAGGACAGAATAGGAGTTAGTGCTGCTGCAGCGCGGACACCATCACCTCAGCGATGGCCACGTCCGCATCTGCCGGTCCGCCGGAGACGCCAACACCTCCGATGACGGTCTTGCCGTCGTAGACCGGCAATCCGCCGCCGAAGACGACGAAAGGCCTGCGTCCGCCGAGCGCATCGAGCCCATAGAGCGCTGCACCTGGCTGCACGATTTCGAGCCAGTTCCCGGAAGGTGAACGCAGGGCCAGAGCGGTATATGCCTTACCTTGCGCGATCTCGACTGTGGAAAGCGCGGCGTCGTCGACGCGCAAGAACGCCATCAGATTGCCGCCGACATCAACGATCGCAAGAGAAGACGGCTCCCCAAGCTCCCGTGCCTTCGCCGCCCCGACCTCAATGGCTTTGAGTGCGGATTCATGCGTGATCATCTTCGCCATTTTCGCGCCCTCGCCATGACCATTAATTATAGATGCCGCCGTCGACATTGATCGACTGAGCAGTGACATACGAAGCCTCATCCGAGGCGAGATAGACGAACAGCGGCGCGACCTCTTGCGGTGTGGCTTGCCGCCCAAGCGGAATGACCGTCGGAACCAGAGCCTCCTGCTTGGCCCTTCCGCCAATATAATCAATGGCTGGCTGGTTGAACGGCGTGTCTATCCAACCGGGGCAGACAGCGTTTACGCGAATCCCGTCGCGGGCCAACTCGAGCGCGAGCGTTGTCGTCAGTCCAATCACCGCGGCCTTGGATGCCGAATAGGCCAGCAATCCGGGAGCGCCGCGTTTGCCAGCCAGCGACGACATCATGACGATTGAGGATTTACCAGCCTCGCGGAGATGTTTGACAGACTCGCGCGCGAAGATGAAATTGGCTCGTACATTGATCGTGAAAACCTTGTCCCAATTGCTGGTACTGAATTCTTCCACCTTGCCGGAGAGCTGGACGCCCGCATTCAGGCACAGCGTGTCCATCCCCTTCATCCAGGTGACCGATTGAGCGATCGCCGTTTTGATTTCCTCTTCCTGCGAGATATCCGCTTTGAAGAAGCGAACCCGGTCGCCAAAGCGCTTCTCGACTTCGCTGCCCTTGGTCGCATCGATGTCGACCACGGAAACGATCGCGCCTTCAGCGACGAAGGCATCAAGTATCGCAAGACCGATATTCGCTACGCCTCCAGTCAAGAGAACGCGCTTTCCTGACAACCGTCCGGACATGGATTTGCTCCCAATTAGATCATCACCGATCAGTTCACTTCAACTTCGGACACCGGTTCAACGCGTGCTCACTCGCGCTGAACATTCTCCAGAATGGCTTCGTTGACGGCGGAGGATGCCTCCATCTGCGGCATGTGGCCGACGCCTGGGATGATGCGCAGCCGGGCGTTGGCGGGCACGTCGGCTCGCTGCGGAACCGGGACGATCGCATCCCGCTCGCCCCACAGGATCGTCACCGGGCAGGTCAATGCCTGAAGCTGGTCGCCGATCGACTGCAATTGGCCATGGTCGTCGGCAATGGTGTCGGCGATCGCCGACAGTGCCTCCGGCACGCCCTCGAGCCGTTTGAAGCGCAGCGTTCCCTCGACCATGTCGCTGGTGATCTTCGACGGATCGGCGAACAGCCTTTCCAATACGCCCAGCAGCGGGCGGCGGCGCTCGGCCGCAACGAAGTCGACGAGGAAGTCCCGGCTGATCTGCCGGCCCAGCCCGATCGGGGCGAGCAGCGTCAGCGAAGCCACGCGCGAGGGCCGATTGGCGGCGATCGCCGCTGCGACGGCCCCGCCGAAGGAGTGGGCGATGAGGTGAAGCTTGCCGGCCGCGACCGCTTCGACCGCCGCTTCCACGGCAGAGACGATCTTCGGAAAGACATCGCCGCCCGCGATCGGCGACGACGCGCCGTGTCCGGGCAGATCGATGGCAACCACCCGCATGTTTTCGGCGAGTGCCGACTGGTTGAACAGCCAGGTCGAAAGGTCGCCGCCAAACCCGTGCAGCAGCACCACCGTCTCGTCGCTCTCAGGTCCCGCTTCGAGAACGTTGACGGCACCCCCATCAACAGCGATCGTTCGCGGCACAGGGACGCCGCCGTCGCCTTCGTCGCCCGCACCAAGCCGGTCGGCATAGCTTGCGATGAAGGCGTCGATCTCTTCCGGCGTCGCCGCCTCGTCGGCGATCACGCCGGCGAGCGCACCGACCGGCGCCGTCGTTCCCTCTTGGAGAACGATGCGTCTCAGCGTTCCGGTGGCGGCGGCTTCGACGACATTGGTGACCTTCGTGGTTTCGATCTCCAGGACTTCCTCACCGCGGTTGACAGGGTCGCCCTCGCCGACCATCCAGCGGGTGATCGTACCCTCGGTCATCGTCATTCCCCACTTGGGAACGGTGACTGCCTCGATTGACGACATCGTGGTCTACCTCTTGATAATGGAGGTCGCGGCCTTCACCACGGCCTCGGCCGAGGGGATATAGGCGTCCTCGAGATTGGGGGCGTAGGGAACCGGCGCATGCGGCGCCGTCACCAGCTTGATCGGCGCCTTCAGTGCATCGAAGCACTTGTCGGCAAGCAGTGCCGAGATATCGGTGGCGACACTGCAGCGCGGATTGGCTTCGTCGACGATGACGACACGGCCGATCGTCTCGGTGAACTCCAGCAGCGTGTCTTCGTCGAGCGGCGACGTGGTGCGCGGGTCGATGATGCAGGCGGAGATGCCCTCGGCCGCCAGCTTGCGCGCGGCCTCTTCGGCGACCTGGACCATGCGGCCGATCGCAACGATCAGCACGTCCTTGCCGTCCCGTGCCACCCGCGCCTCGCCGAAGGGAATCGTGTAGGCGCCATCCGGGACCTCCCCCACCGTGTCATAGAGCATCTTGTGCTCGAGGAAGATCACCGGATCGTCGTCGCGGATCGCCTGCAGCAGCAGGCCCTTGGCGTCATAGGGGGTCGACGGGATGACCACCTTGAGACCGGGAATGTGGGTGAAGATCGGATAGAGCGCCTGGGTGTGCTGCGAGCCGGAGCGGCTGCCGGCGCCATAGGTGGCGCGGATGACGAGCGGGGTCTTGGCGCGGCCGCCGAACATGTAGCGAAACTTCGCCGCCTGGTTCATGATCTGGTCGAGGCAGACGCCGGCGAAGTCGACGAACATGATTTCTGCGATCGGGCGCAGACCGGTCAGCGCTGCCCCCGCCGCCGCGCCGATGAACGCCGCCTCGCTGATCGGCGTGTCGCGAATGCGCTCCGGCCCGAAGGCGTCGAGCAGCCCGCGGGTGACGCCAAACGGACCACCCCAGGCATCCTTGACCCCGTTGGCGCCGGCGCCGCCAGTCAGATCCTCGCCCATCATGATCACGCGCGGATCGCGCCCCATCTCGAAGTGAAGGGCTTCGTTCAAGGCCTGCCGAAAAGACTTCTGTGCCATTGTTCCGGCTCCTTACAAATACTTGACGTAAACATCCGTGGTGAGCGCGGCGAGCGGCGGGAACGGCGCCGCCCTGGCCGCGCTTACGGCACGGTCGATCTCGGCTTCGACCGCCTCGTCGACGGCATCGAGCTCTGTCATCTCGACCAGCGACACCTCCTTGACGCGTGTGCGGAAATGGGTGAGGCAATCGCGCTCGCGACGCATCGCCGCCTTCTCTTCCGGGGTGCGGTAGGTATCGGGGTCACCGCTGTAGTGGCCGTAATAGCGCGGCACATGCACATGCAGCATCGTCGGGCCGCCGCCCGCCCGGGCGCGCTCCACCGCCTCGCCCGCCGCGGCATAGACGCTGAAGACATCGGTGCCGTCGACCTCGATGGTCGGGATGTCGTAGCTTTCGGCACGGCGGGTGAAGCTGCCGGCCGACACATGGGCGTTTGCCGTCGCCTCGCCGAAGCCGTTGTCCTCGATGACGAAGATGATCGGCAGCATCCAGATCTTGGCGAGGTTGAAGCTTTCCGACATCACCCCTTCGTTCATGGCGCCGTCGCCGGCAAAGGCGACCGCCACCTGCTTCGTGCCGAGCAGCTTGGCGCTCAACGCCGCGCCGCAGGTGATCGGCGCCCCTGCCGCCACGATGCCGTTCGCGCCCAGCATGCCCTTGCGCAGGTCGGCAATGTGTTGCGATCCGCCCTTGCCGCCGCAGGTGCCGCTGGCGCGGCCGAACAGCTCGGCCATCATGCTGTCGATGTCGACCCCTTTGGCGATCGAGTGACCATGACCGCGGTGGGTCGAGGAGATGTAGTCGTCGTCGCGAAGCTGCAGACAGACGCCGACGGCGCTTGCCTCCTGGCCGGCATAAAGATGGGTGTTGCCGGGAATGTCGCCCGTTCCCATTTCCTGCATCACTCGCTCCTCGAACCGGCGGATCGTCCGCATGGTTCGATAGACGTTGATGAGCTGCTCATGTGATAGCTGCAAAGCAGACATTTGTTCCTCACTGACATTTCCCGGTCGGCGGCTCGATTTTCGAAGCGACTTTTCCGCTACCGGCATGCATGTGGCTGCGGTTGCCTTCGTTGGCGTCAAACCCTTGTTTTGCGGGAACGCCGGTACTGATCGATGATGACGGCGACGACGATGATCATCCCCTTGATGATTTCCTGGTAGTAGGAGCCGATCTTGAGGAAGGTGAAGCCTGAGGTGATGACGCCGAGAATGATGGTGCCGATCACCGTGCCGGTAATGCGACCGACGCCGCCGGCAAGCGACGTGCCGCCAATCACCGCGGCCGCGATGGCATCCAGTTCATAGGCGACCCCCATCGTGGGCTGAGCGGAGGCCGCACGCGCCGCAGTTACCACTCCGGCAAGGCCGGAAAGCAAGCCCGCGATGGCATAGACCTTGATGAGGTGCGAGCCGATATCAATGCCTGAGACTCGCGCGGCCTGAGGATTGGCGCCAATCGCATAAGTGAACTTGCCGTAGCGCGTATAGCGCAGAGCGATGTGCGAGATGACTGCAACGGCAATGAAGATGATTACCGGCAGCGGCAAGGGGAAGCCCAGGATGAAAAAGCTCTTGCCGAGCCAAGTGAAATTGGGAGTGAGCAGCCCGATAGGCTGACCTAGAGTGTACCACTTGGCGACGCCGCGGGCGCAGACCATCATTCCCAAGGTTGCGATGAAGGGCGGAATGTTGGTCTTCGCGATGATCAAGCCATTGATCAGACCGGCGAGCAAGCCAACCAAGAGCCCTGCCAAAATTGGCCAAATCGGCAGCAGGTCCGTCAGGGCAGGATAAAGGGCGCGCACATCTGTCGAGCTTTGAGCAAGCGAAGCCGCCACCATGGCAGCGAGACCGATCACGGAGCCCGATGAAAGATCGATACCACTCGTGATAATGACCTGCGTCACGCCAACGGCAAGAATACCGATGACGGAGACCTGAAGAATGATGATCGACAGCCGCTGCTGGTTGCCGAGAAATGAACTTCCCACAAAGATCCAGCCGAGGATCTCGAAGACGAGGGCAATCCCGACGAGCACAACGGCCGTCGACATTTCGTTCCCAAGCTTTCTTTTCATGGCCGGCGTTTTTGCCACGGCCGTGGCTCCAGAAGGCGTTGCCATTGCGAAGAAACCTCCGCCTCAAGTGTCGTTGGAGATAGCCTGCGCGGATGTGCCGCCGTTTGCGGCACATCCGCAGTCAGCGGCGATCAGTTCTTGTTGAGGTAGGTGTCGACGTTAGCCGCATTCACCAGTTCAAACGGAATCCAGACCGGGGATTCGACCTTCTCGCCCTTGGCAAGCTTGATGGCGGCGTCCACCGAACCGGCGCCCTGTCCCACTGCATCCTGGAAGACGGTGGCGTCTAGATCGCCAGTCTTCACGTAATGCATCGCTTCCTTGGTGGCATCGATGCCGGCAACGATGACGTCCTTCATGTCCCAACCGGCCGCCTTGAGCGAGTTGATGGCGCCCAGCGCCATGTCGTCGTTGTTGGAGAGGACCGCGACCGGCTGGTAGCCCGCCGTGATCCAGTTGGTCATGAGATCCTGCGCCTTCACCGGATCCCATTGTGCCGTCTGCTCGTCGATAATCTTCATGAAGTTGCATTCCGGCGTCGCAACGACGTCGTGGACCGCCTTGCTCCGCTGTTCCGCAGCGTGCTGGGCGAGAACACCCTGAATGATCAGAATGCCGGCATCCTCGGTCTTGCCCTGCTCTTTCAAGACGCGGCAGACTTCCTTGGCCTGCAGCGTGCCGGCATCGATCTCCTTAGAGCCGATGAAGGCCGCCTTCGGGCCGAGCTGGTCGAGATCGCTCGGCGTGTTGTTGACATAGACCAGCGGAATGCTGGCGTCGGCCGCCATTTTCGTGATTGTCGGTGTCGCAGTGCTTTCCACGACGTTGACAATGATGGCGTCGACCTTGGCGGCAATGAAGTTCTGGATCTGCGACAGCTGTTTGTTGACGTCGGCGTCGGCAAACTCGATCTGCAGAGGCTGGCTGGTCTTGGCGGCCTCGTCCTTCATCGCCTGAACCATCACCGCCAGGAACGTGTCGTTGGAAGCAATGGTAACTCCGATATCGCCCGCGTAAGCAGACGACGCCGCGAGAATCATCGCTGTTGCTCCAATAATCATTCGCTTCATTTCTATTCCCTCTTTTCTTGTTCAGGTGTCCGGCAGCACCCAAGATCAACCGGACCGTCCTCCTCCACTGAGAACGGCTCATGTCAACGATTACATTGCGGAGGCCGATTTTGATGCGTTTGCTGCATCGACCAGCGGTTTGAGATATTCCAACGAGACCCTTGCCACCCAGTCCGGCTCGATGCCTCGCTGGTGGAAGCCGCATTCCATTGAGAGATAGCCGTCGAAGCCGGTTTCCTTCAGCGCGTCGATGAGCGCCGGGAAGTCGCCTCTGCCCATGCCTGGCGGCAAGCGGTTGTTGTCCGAAGCATGAATATGGACCAAGTCCTTCCCCATCGCATAGACATAGTCGCTCATCACCTCCTTCTCGGTGATGACGTGGTGGCTGTCGAACATCAACCGCACGTTCGGCTCGCCGACGTCCTTCATCATGTCGATGGTGTTATCGCAGGTGTTGACGATGTTGCTGTCTTCGGGCGTGGGTTCGATGACGATCTCGACGCCGAAGTCCTGTGCGAATCGGGCGATTTCCCGAACAGCCTGCGCCGCCCAGTCCCAAGCCTGCCGATACGTGGTGCCGAAGATATACCAGCCCGGCAGGCAAATCAGCCGCATGCCGCCCCAGTCTGCGGTGAGCTGCACCATGTCTTTGTAATGATCAATCGCCCAACGACGCTCCTCGGGGATCGGCGAGGCGACATTGTTGCCAGGTCCGCCGCCATGCGCCGGCAGCATGGCCGCCAGCTCGAGCTCATAATCCTTGAGCATCTTGCCCAGGTCCTTACGCCTTTGTGCGCTCAGCGTCGGCGGAAAGACATGAGGGCTGGCCGCGCCGATTTCGATCGCGTCGTAACCGATTTTCTTGACCCGCTTGATCGTTTCCTCAAGCGTGTAGGCCGGCAACCACGTGGGGTTACTCGCATAGGGCCAGGTGTGCATCGCAAGCTTGATGGACATGGAACGGCTCCTTAGGCGGACTGCTCGATGTTTTCCCAATTGCCACTTTGGCCCGAGGCGAGAATGGCCTCGGCAATGCGCTCGATCTGCAGGCCGTCCGCGAAATCCGGAGCCGCAGACGTTTTCTCGGCGATGGCCTTGAGGAAGTTGTACCATTCGATCGATTTGATATCGATGTAGCCCTGCCCCATGCCCGCAACCGGCCACAGTTTGTCGCCGAACGGCTGGTTCGGCCCCGAATAGATCGTACGGAAGCCGAAGGCATCGGCCGGGTCGTCGGCAAATGCCACCCGCAACTCGTTCAGCCGCTGGTAGTCGAAAGCGATCGAGCCGCGGGTCCCATGGATTTCGAAACCCAGTTGGTTGTGATGACCCCAGGAGTTGCGGGTCACTTCGATCGTGCCGTAAACGCCATTGGTGAACTTGATCATCGTCAGCGCCGCGTCATCCACATCGACCTTGCCCATTTCGGAGGAGGCCGCGCCGCTCGGACCGAAGAAGCGTCCCGCCGGAAGCGGACGCTCCGGAATGAAGGTCTTCACGATCGCGTTCACCGAGGCAAACTCGCCAACAAGCAAGCGCGCTGCATCAATCACATGGGTGCCGATATCACCTAAGGTCCCCGAACCTGCTTGGGCCTTGTTGAACCGCCACGAAAGCGGCTTGCTCGGATCAGCGCCCCAATCCTGCAGGTAATAGCCACGGAACGTCAGGATATCGCCGATCCGCCCTTCGTCGATCAAACGTTTGGCCATCTGCAATGCCGGCGTGTGGCGATAGTTGTAGGAAACCATCGTAACCACGCCGGTCTCCTTGGCGGCCGCCAGCATGGCTTCGGCGTCAGCCACGGTCATCGCCATCGGCTTTTCGCACATCACGTGCTTGCCAGCTTTGGCCGCGGCGATCGCGATCGGAGCGTGGGTATCGTTCGGCGTGCAGATATCGACGATATCGATGTCCGGTCGCGAGATCACCTCCCGCCAGTCGGTAGCATGTTCGGCGAAGCCGTACTGCTTTGCAGCGTTACGCGCCAACTCCTCATCGATATCGACGATCACCTTGCGCTCGATCTCTATCGGCGCACCAAACAGGATCGGCACCACTGCGGTGGCGATTGAATGGGCCTTGCCCATGAAGCCCGTACCGATCAACGCAACGTTCAGCTTTTTCAACCTTCGTCTCCCATTCGAGCCGGCCACTCGCCGAGCTGCCGCAAATTCGATCGATCCAGTCGCCGATCTCTTCATGTAAACGTGTACACCACAAAAATATTGCCATGTCAACGATTACATGGTAGGAAACAATCAAATTTGCTCGGCAGGATTCATCCCCGGGGACCGCCGCAACTGACGAGGGAAATGGCCGAAAGGTCGCCCTCCGCAGTGGTGACGAAAAATGGCTCCTAGACCGACGAGAAATCTTGGGGGCAGACATCCACGAAGTTGGTGATAAGGGAGGATTTAATGCACCAACAACACCGCACACGCCTGGATGGCCGCGTCGTCGTCGCCATTGTGGTGTCCCTTTTGCTGCTCCTCGGCGGCTTTGTAAATTTTCAACCGACAATCGCGGCCGTGACTCACGAGCTTATTCGAATGAGCCAGATGAGGACACAACTGGCCGAAGCGAAGCTGTCAGCTTTGAAACGTTACCTGAACTTTTCCCACTAGCATGGTACCGGGCTCCCGCTGTTGGACGCGATGTAATCGTTGTCGTTCATGCAGATAACGGGCTTATTGCCACCACCGCCTGACAATCGCTTGAATGACAGCATCCGAGGGAAGCCACAATCAGATCTGTCGCTCGCGCTGAACATTCTCCAGAATGGCTTCGTTGACGGCGGAGGATGCCTCCATCTGCGGCATGTGGCCGACGCCTGGGATGATGCGCAGCCGGGCGTTGGCGGGCACGTCGGCTCGCTGCGGAACCGGGACGATCGCATCCCGCTCGCCCCACAGGATCGTCACCGGGCAGGTCAATGCCTGAAGCTGGTCGCCGATCGACTGCAATTGGCCATGGTCGTCGGCAATGGTGTCGGCGATCGCCGACAGTGCCTCCGGCACGCCCTCGAGCCGTTTGAAGCGCAGCGTTCCCTCGACCATGTCGCTGGTGATCTTCGACGGATCGGCGAACAGCCTTTCCAATACGCCCAGCAGCGGGCGGCGGCGCTCGGCCGCAACGAAGTCGACGAGGAAGTCCCGGCTGATCTGCCGGCCCAGCCCGATCGGGGCGAGCAGCGTCAGCGAAGCCACGCGCGAGGGCCGATTGGCGGCGATCGCCGCTGCGACGGCCCCGCCGAAGGAGTGGGCGATGAGGTGAAGCTTGCCGGCCGCGACCGCTTCGACCGCCGCTTCCACGGCAGAGACGATCTTCGGAAAGACATCGCCGCCCGCGATCGGCGACGACGCGCCGTGTCCGGGCAGATCGATGGCAACCACCCGCATGTTTTCGGCGAGTGCCGACTGGTTGAACAGCCAGGTCGAAAGGTCGCCGCCAAACCCGTGCAGCAGCACCACCGTCTCGTCGCTCTCAGGTCCCGCTTCGAGAACGTTGACGGCACCCCCATCAACAGCGATCGTTCGCGGCACAGGGACGCCGCCGTCGCCTTCGTCGCCCGCACCAAGCCGGTCGGCATAGCTTGCGATGAAGGCGTCGATCTCTTCCGGCGTCGCCGCCTCGTCGGCGATCACGCCGGCGAGCGCACCGACCGGCGCCGTCGTTCCCTCTTGGAGAACGATGCGTCTCAGCGTTCCGGTGGCGGCGGCTTCGACGACATTGGTGACCTTCGTGGTTTCGATCTCCAGGACTTCCTCACCGCGGTTGACAGGGTCGCCCTCGCCGACCATCCAGCGGGTGATCGTACCCTCGGTCATCGTCATTCCCCACTTGGGAACGGTGACTGCCTCGATTGACGACATCGTGGTCTACCTCTTGATAATGGAGGTCGCGGCCTTCACCACGGCCTCGGCCGAGGGGATATAGGCGTCCTCGAGATTGGGGGCGTAGGGAACCGGCGCATGCGGCGCCGTCACCAGCTTGATCGGCGCCTTCAGTGCATCGAAGCACTTGTCGGCAAGCAGTGCCGAGATATCGGTGGCGACACTGCAGCGCGGATTGGCTTCGTCGACGATGACGACACGGCCGATCGTCTCGGTGAACTCCAGCAGCGTGTCTTCGTCGAGCGGCGACGTGGTGCGCGGGTCGATGATGCAGGCGGAGATGCCCTCGGCCGCCAGCTTGCGCGCGGCCTCTTCGGCGACCTGGACCATGCGGCCGATCGCAACGATCAGCACGTCCTTGCCGTCCCGTGCCACCCGCGCCTCGCCGAAGGGAATCGTGTAGGCGCCATCCGGGACCTCCCCCACCGTGTCATAGAGCATCTTGTGCTCGAGGAAGATCACCGGATCGTCGTCGCGGATCGCCTGCAGCAGCAGGCCCTTGGCGTCATAGGGGGTCGACGGGATGACCACCTTGAGACCGGGAATGTGGGTGAAGATCGGATAGAGCGCCTGGGTGTGCTGCGAGCCGGAGCGGCTGCCGGCGCCATAGGTGGCGCGGATGACGAGCGGGGTCTTGGCGCGGCCGCCGAACATGTAGCGAAACTTCGCCGCCTGGTTCATGATCTGGTCGAGGCAGACGCCGGCGAAGTCGACGAACATGATTTCTGCGATCGGGCGCAGACCGGTCAGCGCTGCCCCCGCCGCCGCGCCGATGAACGCCGCCTCGCTGATCGGCGTGTCGCGAATGCGCTCCGGCCCGAAGGCGTCGAGCAGCCCGCGGGTGACGCCAAACGGACCACCCCAGGCATCCTTGACCCCGTTGGCGCCGGCGCCGCCAGTCAGATCCTCGCCCATCATGATCACGCGCGGATCGCGCCCCATCTCGAAGTGAAGGGCTTCGTTCAAGGCCTGCCGAAAAGACTTCTGTGCCATTGTTCCGGCTCCTTACAAATACTTGACGTAAACATCCGTGGTGAGCGCGGCGAGCGGCGGGAACGGCGCCGCCCTGGCCGCGCTTACGGCACGGTCGATCTCGGCTTCGACCGCCTCGTCGACGGCATCGAGCTCTGTCATCTCGACCAGCGACACCTCCTTGACGCGTGTGCGGAAATGGGTGAGGCAATCGCGCTCGCGACGCATCGCCGCCTTCTCTTCCGGGGTGCGGTAGGTATCGGGGTCACCGCTGTAGTGGCCGTAATAGCGCGGCACATGCACATGCAGCATCGTCGGGCCGCCGCCCGCCCGGGCGCGCTCCACCGCCTCGCCCGCCGCGGCATAGACGCTGAAGACATCGGTGCCGTCGACCTCGATGGTCGGGATGTCGTAGCTTTCGGCACGGCGGGTGAAGCTGCCGGCCGACACATGGGCGTTTGCCGTCGCCTCGCCGAAGCCGTTGTCCTCGATGACGAAGATGATCGGCAGCATCCAGATCTTGGCGAGGTTGAAGCTTTCCGACATCACCCCTTCGTTCATGGCGCCGTCGCCGGCAAAGGCGACCGCCACCTGCTTCGTGCCGAGCAGCTTGGCGCTCAACGCCGCGCCGCAGGTGATCGGCGCCCCTGCCGCCACGATGCCGTTCGCGCCCAGCATGCCCTTGCGCAGGTCGGCAATGTGTTGCGATCCGCCCTTGCCGCCGCAGGTGCCGCTGGCGCGGCCGAACAGCTCGGCCATCATGCTGTCGATGTCGACCCCTTTGGCGATCGAGTGACCATGACCGCGGTGGGTCGAGGAGATGTAGTCGTCGTCGCGAAGCTGCAGACAGACGCCGACGGCGCTTGCCTCCTGGCCGGCATAAAGATGGGTGTTGCCGGGGATGTCGCCCGTTCCCATTTCCTCCATAACCCGCTCCTCGAACCGGCGGATCGTCCGCATGGTCCGATAGACGTTGACGAGTTCCTCACGTGAGAACTGTAAAGCCGACATTGCAAACTCCCCTTATAGCTTTGCGCTTATAGCAGCTTCTCGCCCGCGCGCCGGTCACGGTCGAGCATCCGTGTGCCAGGTCTGAACTCGGCTGCGGTTGACCGGAAGCGATCAACCGCAGCCACTGGAATCCACCCGTCTTGGGAAGGTGGACCACCGGACCCATAGACCGACCTCAAGAGTCAGCCGAAAAAGCCTTGCAACTCCCGCGCAAGTGCGTCGGGTTGTTCCTCCGCCAGATAATGACCGCAGGACTCTATTGCGGTTCCCCGAACGTTGGTTGCTATCTTCTGCAGTTGTGCGACCAGGTCCGGCATTGACCCTTGATCGGCCCGCACCGCGAGAACCGGCATCTCCAGCTTTCCCTTGGCACTAAGCTCCCGGTTTTGCTGTGCCGACAGCGTGACCGCGCGATAGTAGGCAAGCCCGCCCTTGAGCCCGCTGTACAGGAAGACGCGGAGATACTCTTCGAAGTCAGCGTCGGAGAACACCTGCGGATTAGCGGCCTTGCGCTGCAGGAACCAATTCAGATAGATGTGTTCTCGGCCCTCAATGAGCGCTTCCGGCAAGTCAGCAACATTGTGGAAGGCGACATGCCACGTGCGCCATGCTACGTCCGAAGACCAAGGCAGTGCGTCGGGAAGACTGATGCCAGGTATTCCCGTATCGAGGATAGCTAACCCTTTAACGCTGGTTCCGTAGAGTGCTGCGTAGGGATATGCGGCCCACGCGCCGATGTCGTGGGCCACGAGGAAGTGGCGATCGACGCCGAGTTTTTGGACTAGCCCGCGGGCGATTTTCGCGATGGTCATCGTATCACAGCCGCCCATCGGGCGATCGGAGTCGCCCTGCCCCGGCAGATCGGGTGCAATGATCCTGTAGCGCGTGCCGAGAATGGGCATAATTCTGCGCCAAGCGTACCAGCTCTGTGGAAAGCCGGCGAACAGGAGGACGACTTCGCCGTCCGCTCTCCCGCCACTGACATAATGCAACCTGACACCGTCCACAGTTGCAAAGCCGCGTTCGAAACCCTCGATCCCGGTTCTTGGCCACTCTTGCCTGTCAACCATCGCGCTCTCCCACTCGCAGGTAATCTATTGCCTCAATGGCAAACGTCTTCGTCCAACTCTCACGGTCGCTTTCACAATCCATGGCTGCGCCGAAACCTTGCCGATTCCGATCGGCAAGACCCAAACCCGCCAAACCTTAGAACGGGTCGCGCGCAGCGGTCAGCCAGCCGCCGTCCATTACATAGGCGCTGCCGTGGACATAGTCCGCATCATCGCTTCCGAGGAAGGCTGCAAGCTTTGCGATTTCCTCAGGCTGGCACCAGCGCCTTGCCGGCACCTTGCTGATTGCAAGGTCCATGTCTGGAGAGGCCGCATTGTGTTCGGGCAAGGCCAGAGGAGTGGCCGTTGCTCCCGGGCAGATGGAATTGACCCTTATGCCGCGCGCGCCGTACTCAAACGTGAGCTGCCGTGTCAAACCTATGACACCGTGTTTGGAAGCGGTATAGGCCGACCCCCCGCCGGCAGCACTAAATCCGGACGTCGAGGCCGTATTGATGATGGCACCTTTTCCCTGCGCCAGCATTTGCGGGATAACCGCCCGCGCCATGAGGAACGGACCGGTCAGGTTTACCGCCAGCACCCTGTTCCACTCCTCGAGACTAACTTCATGTGCCGGGGCATGCGCGTCGAGAACGCCTGCATTGTTGCAGAGAAGATCGATCCGCCCCCAACGGGCAATGATCGTTTCTACCCCGCGCTGCACGCTTTGCGGATCGCTCACATCGACCTGCAATGGAACCGCCATTTCCGGCACTTCCAGTTTTTCAACCGTCTCCACGGCGCGCGCCATATTTATGTCGAGAGCGGCAACATACGCCCCTCTGGACACAAACTCGGCTACCATCGCCCGTCCCATGCCGGATCCGGCGCCAGTCACGACAACTACTCGACCGCTATAGCTACTCACCGCTAAACCTTTCCTCTTCTTGATTACTGCTCTCGCAGCCCAGCGTGCGATCCTTTCCGGCAGATGGCCGTCCAAGAGCGGACCTTTCGCCGCTGCGAGCTACAAACAAAACCTCAATTCGGCACCCGAGCTCGCTTGAGAGCGTTCCGCCAGCTCGCCGCCGTAACCGTTAGCAAGCATGCAAGCAGGAGCAGCGAGAAAACCGCGTTGACCGAAGGCGTGAAACCAAATCGCATCTGGTTGAACACCCAGATCGGCAAAGTCGGTGAGCCACCCGACAGGAACAGAGTTACCATCACGTCATCGGCTGAAAGGGTGAGACCGAGAAACGCACCGGCCACGATGGTTCCCCTGATCATGGGGAACAAAACGTAGGCAAAGCTTTGCCAGCGGTTTGCTCCAAGATCCAACGAAGCTTCCATGAGGCTTGGATCGATGCGACGCAGCCGGACCAGCAATAGAAGCAGAGTCACTGGCATGACAAAGCTCATCTGCCCAACGACAATTCTGGTGATGCCTGACGGAATACCGAATAGTTCCGTCCCCAGTACCATCTCGATGCCTAGGACGACGCCGGGGGTGGCGATTGGAAGGGCGAACGCCATTTCGTAGAAACGCGCTCCCCTAAGTCTGGCGTAGTGCACGACAAGGGCAAACCCGGTGCCGACCACGACCGATACCGACACGACACATGCAGCAACCACGACAGAGCGCCTCGCAGCCTCGATCAGGGACTGGTCCTGAAGAAGTTCGTGGTACCAGTGCAGCGTCAGGCCCTGAACCGGGAAAACCTGCAAGTTTGCGGAGTTGAACGAGAACAGCACAATGATGGCCAGCGGCGCGTACAGGTAAGCAATCGCAGCGACATAACCAAGGGCGCCTAGGCGGCGACCCAAGCGGGTTGCGGGGTTCGCCGCAGGCGCGACTGCTTGATCAGACTCTCCGCCTACCATAACCCCCTTGGAAGGACACAGGGCGATGATGACGCCAAGGAGCAAACCAACGCTCAGCATCAGAGTAACGGCGACGGCCGCGCCGTACGGCCAGTTGTTTGCAAATCCGAATTGAGTAGAGACAACTACTCCCAGTGTCGTGCCATCGATTCCGCCGATCATTGCCGGAGTGACGAAGTCGCCAACAGTCACGAGAAACGCCAGTGAAAAGCCTATCGCCAGGTTTCTGCGAGTAAGCGGCCAGACAAGATGGACGAAGGTCTGAAAGGCGGTAGCGCCGGAGTCTTCAGATGCTTCGAAGAGGTCCCGCGGGATCTTCTCGAACGCTCCCATGGTCGAGATGAAGATGAACGGTACAGAGATGTAGGCGAAGACGATAACGACTGCAGTTGGGCTGTAGAGAAACGCCTCCGATGGCGCGTCCAATATGCCGCTCGACACCAGGGCCGCATTGAGCACTCCCGACTGGCCGAGGATTACCCGCCATGCAAAAATCCGCATGAGGAGACTGATCCACAGCGGAATGACCACAAGCATTGTCAGCAGGGCTCTATTGCGTCCTACGACCCTGCCAACATAAAAGGCCAGCGGATATGCAATAATCGTTGCGAATACGCACGCGATAAAACTGAACGAGAGCGTGCGCCACAGCAACGCCCAGAAGCCCGCCGAATTCCAGATGCGCGCGTAATTTGCCAGCGAGGGTTCAAAGATAATGACACCCGCCGACGACTTGAGAAAGCTCGTTCCTATAAGCAGGAGATTCGGCATAACAACGATGAGGAAAAGCCAAGCCACCACGGGAACGCTTGCGAAACTGAATTTCAGGGGCAAGCGTCGCCGGAACGTTTTGCGGTCAGCAGCCATTGTCGCGATGCTATCAGTCATAAAACACCTGCGTGTTTATGAGATCGAAGCCGACCTGCACCGGTTGGCCTACAACGAAAGTTGACTCTCGCGCGGCTGGCACGGTTCCGATCAGACTGAGACCACCGCAACGGACGTTGACCTCACAGTTCGTCCCCAGGAAAAGGACGTCTTCGACTATTCCGGGAACTGCGTCGGGCGAGCGGTCGGCACCGTTCAGCGCCTTCACTTGAACCGCCTCGTACCTTATTGCCATCCGCGCTGTTCCACCTCTTTCGGAGGTAAGGCCAGCAATCCTGGTACCCTCAATCGTTCCGGCGTAGCCGCTGCCCGCCGGCTCGAAACGAATGGGGACGAGGTTCGAACGCCCCACGAATCTGGAGACGAATTCGTTCTGAGGCGCAAAATAAATTTCTCTCGGGGTAGCTAGCTGGGCGATTTTGCCATCGTGCAGGACGACAACGCGGTCGGACATGGACAGCGCTTCGCCCTGATCGTGCGTGACGTACATGAACGCGATCCCGAGCTCCTTTTGCAGGGCTACCAATGTATGTTGCATCTGCTGGCGCAAGCGGAGATCGAGAGCGGCAAGGGGCTCGTCCAGAAGAAGAAGTTTTGGCCGAGAGACTATCGAACGCGCCAGAGCTGCTCGCTGACGTTGTCCACCCGAAAGTTGGTGCGGCAACCGGTCGGCGAAGCTCGACAGTTCGACGAGCGACAGCGTTTCCTCGGCCTTCTTTCGACGACTTGCCTTTGGCTCGCCTCGCATGCGGAGAGGATACTCAACGTTTTCCCGCACCGTGAGGTGCGGGAACAATGCGTAACTCTGGAATACCGTGCGAACGTCCCGCTTGAAAGGCGGGACCGCATTCATCACATCTCCGTCCATTACGATCTGGCCGTTGTCCGGTTTTTCGAAACCGGCAACGGTCCTGAGGATGGTGGTCTTGCCGGATCCGCTCGGTCCAAGTATCGAGAAAAACTCTCCCTGCTTCACCGAGAACGATATCTTCTCGAGCGCCGGCTTTTGTGCGCCCTCATAAGTTTTTGATACCCCGACAAGTGAAAGTACCGGGCCGGTTTCACGTGTTCCCATGGCCAGTCTCCAGAGCTAATTTACGCCGACATCAAAGGGTGCCGGCCAGGAAATCATTCCAGATCTGGATTCGGCGCTCGACGTCCTCCGGCTCACGGAAGAATACGAGATTGTCCTTGAAGTTCGGGTCTTCGGAGTCCGGGATGTTGGTGTTCTTCAGCTCTTCCTCAGAAAGCCCGGCCTTGAGGGCGTCGGCGCCGGTGAGAATCCCGTTGCTTCCCGAGAATTTCATGAACCTCGCCTGCCAAGGCAGGGACATCGTGTCATTCAGGAACTTGTAAACGATATCCCGCTGCCCCTTCGGCGTCACAAATGTGCCTTCGATCCAGGAAGGAGTGCCTTCCTTGGGCAGCGAATACCTGGAGTTTATCCCCTTTTTCTTAAGGGAGTTCACAACAGCGACATTGTGACAGTAGCCGATCAACGCCTCACCGGACGCGTAGAGGTTGGCGGCGTCGTCAAAGCCTCGCGTAACCACTCGTACCTGCTGCCGGAGTGCGCGAAGCGCATCGGTGACGCTGGTAAACTCTTCCTCGGTCAGGTTGAAAGGATCCTTGGCCCCAACGTAGAGCGCGACCATCGGAATGTTGACAGTGGCGTCATCGAACGTCGTCACCTTACCCTTATAGGTTTCGTCCCACAGATCGCCCCAGGTGGTGGGTGGCTCTTTGATCTGATCGGCATTGTACTGAAGCGGCTGCGTGCCCCAGTGGAGCGGGATACCCATGAGGGCGCCCTCAACCGAGAGGGGCTCCTTCCAATTCAGGCCCGGAAGGACATTTGTGACGTTTGGGACCTTCGAGATATCGAATGGGGCGATTTGGCCTGCCCTCTTGAGGCGCCCGGCCGTGGACGCCTCGGAATAGACGACGTCGGGCTTCACGGCGCCGGATTGGAGTTGTGCGAATACTTCGTCGAGCGAAGAGATGATAACCGGCTTTACCTTAACACCGCCGTTAGCAGCTTCCCATTCTGCGATCCAGTCCGGCTCATGGTAGGTCTCCCAGGTGAGCAGGGTGATCGGTTCCTCGTCTGCCCAAGCGTTTCGAATGATTGCCGGCGCAAGGAGCGAGGTGGCAGCGATGGCACCACCCGCTTTCAGGACCGTGCGGCGAGTAGCCGAATGCGGCATTTTGTCGAACATTTTTCTGGAACCCCTTTTATTATCTAACTAACGGCAGTTAGATGACTCCAAATCGCGTCAGGAGTCAACATTTTTCGGATGTCATCGTTTACATGCCAGCCTTCGGCTGCCGTGGAAGCTGGCGGCCTCCTAAGAATTGCATGAGCCGAGACATACATATAGAGGAGGCGGTAAGCAGCCTTGTTAGCTGAGGCTCAAAGCCGCCATTGTTAGGAACCTGTAGATGACCCTGCCGACTCGAGTTCAGCAAGCGTGTGATGAAATGCGCCGCCACCTCGATCAATTTGACTGGAGCAAATTGACCAACGGGCGTCGCCAAGTTCTTGAAGCTTTTCTCGAACTTGCAACAACGCAAGGTTTCTCTGGCGTAACGATGAGAGGGCTTGCCAAGGCTCTCGATGTGAAGGCGTCCAGTATCTATTTCCATTTTCCGGACGGGCGAGATGAAATCGTCGCCCAAACGCTGCGGTGGCATTATCACTGCTGGGGTTCCGCGATCCTCAGCGCTGTCGAGAACAGCGCCGGCGCGAGCGAATTTTGGGACAGCCTGGTCCGGACGCATGTTAAGCGTCAGCTAGAGCTTCCAGAAAGCGATCTATGGGACATACTCGTTGCCACGGATCGTATTTGCGGTTTCCTGCAGCCAGGAATTCGGCAGGAAATTGAGCACTGGCTGCAATTGTGTGTGCAAATATACGAGGCAGCGGCCTGCGAAATGGGCTACAACAATTGTGAGGTTTCGGCGCGCGCCATCATGAAGCTGCTCGATGGCGTCAGGTCATGGTGCGACTGGTCAGGACCAGGCAGCGATCTCGAAGCGTGCACCGCGCGCGCCATCGCGATGTCGCGCGCGATTTTGTCGTCGCAGTCTGATCAGCCAAACGCCTCCATAGATCGCGTGGGGAGTGTGAGCACGGCTCCAGCCCCATCACGCCGGCGATGATCTATGCCACTTATATCAGAAGGAACCGGCCCGCGGTGCGCTACTGTCGGGCTGTATGAGCAATCAGGTCCTTGATTGTGCAGCAATCTCGAGCAGGTGCCGGCTGCCCGGCCTTCAGTCGTATGATCGTTGCTCGTTTTCCCGCACGCGGTCGGCGGGATAGCAAAGACGCCTAATGAAACATGCATTATATCAGCCGAGGACAAGAACCTTGCGTTGCAGGTGCTGCCCGAAATATGGCAGTTATTCTTTGCTTCTTCCGGCAGTTGCCGGAAACTGATCCGCCTTGGAAACGCGACACTCGGTGCGTGCCGGAGAGACTGATTGACTAGACTAGAACTCATCGATCGCATCAAAAAGATATGTGTCGAACTCTCTGGGCAGACGGTGGATGCAGCCCATTATGTTATCAACAATGCGGATGAGATCCCATTTCATTCGATGCGGGAGGTTGCGCGGCGAGCTAGGATCCAGCCGGTCAGCCTCGTGAGGCTGGCTCAAAAGTTGGGATTGGCGGGTTACGGTGAATTGCGGCAGCAGTTTATCGATACGACACCGGAGCGCCATCAACGGGATCGCCAATCCATAAACCGCAATGTCTTGAGCGCGCAAACACTCATAGAAGAAATGGGCAAAAGCCCGGGGCTCAAGGCTTTCGTCGATTCCTTCTTCGCAACCGAGCAAGCGATCGTTGAACAGGCAAGAGCGCATCTGTCAGAAGAAAGGCTTGAGAGCGCCGTGGAGCTGCTGGCCCGTGCCCCAAAAGTTTATGTCATAGGCCGGCGAACGGCGTTTACGCCTGCTTTTACCCTTGCCTACACCCTGCAAAAGGCTCGGCCGAACATAGTTCTGCTGGACACTCCTGGAGGAGCGCCCGAAGGAGCTCTGGAAGATATCAAGCCTGATGACGCCTTCGTAGCGGTGACCTTTGCGCCCTTCAACCGACTGGTTCACAGGTTGACCGAGAAGGCCTCGCTGTCGGGGGCGCAAGTAATTGCCATCACTGACAGTTTCGCCGCGCCCATCAGCAAGTTTGCGGGGCCATTACATTTCGTGGCACAGACGTCCGGCCGGGCATTCCCCGAATCCACACTAGGAGCAATAGCGATTGTCAACATCCTTGCGGCGTTGACAATCAGCCGGCTCGGTGAAGTGGCACAACGCAGAATTCGCGAAAATGAGCGCTTTCTGGTGAACTCCGGTGAGTACCTCCTGTCGGGCGCTCCCAAGAAAGGTAGACGCCCGTCAAAAAGCAGCTGATACGTTGATACCGTGCCGTCCGAAGGCAAAGTGAGCGGTTGCTTTTCTCGGTCATCGGTGCAGGTTGTTTGGGAAGCAGTTTGCGGATTTGATCGCGCCGCCGCGCGGACGCTCAGGAGACAGCCCAAGCGAGGTCAAGGACGGTTTGATGACCCTGAGCCATGCCCAGTTCGAAGCCCTGTTTGCGGGCCTGGACTGGCGTCGCGTCCGCGCTGTCCAGACGAGAGCGCCGCAGGCCGTCGAGTAACTGCGGCACGATGACTCGGGTGGCAAATTGCAGAGGTAAGCCGAGGCCAAATTTGGTAGACCCGGCGCATGCCTGGACGCCGTCGACCTGCCAGATGACATTGCCGCCCTGAAGGCGATGCTGATCGCAGCGGAAGCGCGTGAAGTTCGCAAGGACGAGCGGATCGAACGACTGGAAAGACTGGTTGCCGCCTTCAAGCAGGCGACCTTCGGGCGCAAATCCGAGAAGACCGATCCAAAGCAATTCGATCTCGCGCTGGAAGACCTGGAAACGGCGATTGCGGCCCTCCGGGTTGAGGAGGAAGCCGATGCTCCTCCAGGCAAGCGATCCACGAAGCCACGAGCGGCCAATCGCGGCTCACTTCCTGACCATCTCCCACGAATTGAAGAGGTGATCGAGCCGGAAAGCCTGATCTGCGCCTGCGGCGGCTGCCTGCATTGCTTCGGCGAGGATCGGTCCGAGAGGCTGGATGTGATCCCGGCGCAGGTCCGCGTCATTGTCACCCGTCGTCCCAAATCTGCATGCCGCGCCTGCACCGACGGCGTCGTCCAGGCCCCGGCTCCGGCCCGGTTGATCCAGACTGGCTTGCCGACGGAAGCCATGGTCGCGCATGTGCTGGTCTCCAAATACGCCGATCATCTGCCGCTTTATCGGCAGGCGCAGATCATGAGCCGTCAGAGCATTGATCTTGACCGGTCCACGCTTGCCGATTGGGTCGGCCGGGCAGCCTTTGAACTGCGTCCCGTCTTTGATGCGCTGATCACCCACCTGAAGCGCTCAACCAAGCTGTTCATGGACGAGACCCGTGCCCCGGTCCTCGATCCTGGCTCCCGCAAAACCAAGACCGGATACTTCTGGGCGCTGGCGCGTAACGACCGACCATGGGGCGGCGGGGCTCCGCCGGGCGTTGCCTTCACCTATGCGCCCGGTCGCGGAGGGCAGCATGCCGAACGGATATTGCAGGGCTTCTCAGGGGTTCTGCAGGTCGACGGTTATGCCGGATACAATCGCCTGATCGCGCCGGCCCGTATCGGCCCCGACATTCGGCTTGACTATTGCTGGGCACACGCGCGTCGCAAGCTGATGGCGATCACCCGCAACGGACCTGCGCCCATTGCCGAAGACGGCGTGAGGTGGATCGGCGAACTATACCGAATCGAGGCAGAACTGCGCGGCCTCGACCCGGATGTCCTCCTGGGTGGAAGGCAGGAGCGATCAGCGTCGCTGATCTCCGATATGCAAATCTGGCTCGCGCATCATCGTGCCCGCGTCGCTGCCAAATCGCCGCTTGGCGAGGCTCTGGCCTACATCGCCAAATACTGGGACGGCCTCTGCATCTTCCTGACCGACGGTCGCATTGAGATCGACAACAACAGCGTCAAGCGGAAGAACGCGCTCTTCGCAGGCCACGACGCCGGGGCCGAAAACTGGGCGACCATCGCCTCGCTCGTTGAAACCTGCAAACTCAATGCCGTTGATCCGCAGGCCTACCTGACCAGCACGCTCACCGCCATCGTCAAAGGCCACAGGGCAGAGCCGGATCGTTGAACTGTTACCGTGGAATTATCCGGCATTCCGGTGCAAGTGCCACCAATGACTGCTGGCGGCCCCGAAACTGACATTTCTGCTCGGCAAGGGCATTTGCCGTAAGCTGGAGGTGAACTCCATGCACGCAACGAAGGGCATCATTCTTTTCGACATTCGACCGACTGTCGGATAGCTTCTTGCCGAAGCTGTGGTTGCAACGACGGTGGGGAGCGTCCGATGGAGTTCAGCAAGTTCGAACGAGCGGCACGGCAGAACGGTTGCTTCGCGGATAAACGCGATATCGCCATCAGCCAAAAAGGCCGTCTATTTTTTCTTTTGGTATTTCTCAACGCTCACGCCTTTCGCTTACGGGGCTGATCTTCTACCAGCAACCGCTCCACGCCCGGTTGAAGAGCAGCCGGATCATCTGACGTTCTCTTTCTCTCCCTACTTCTGGGCAGCCGGCATTAGCGGCGACACGGCGGTCTTCGGATTGCCCGAGGTCCACATCGAGGAGAGCTTTGGCGACATCCTGAAGGATATCGACTTCGGCATGATGGCGGCAGGCGAAGCGCGGTACGGCCGCTTCAGCGTTCTGACCGACATCTCATATGCCCGCATCACAAGCGACTCTGCGACACCGAGGAGCGTATTTGCGGACTCGGTCGCGTTGAAGCAAGAGACATTCACCGCAATGCTCGGCATTGGTTACACTGTGCTCGGCGATGATCAGAGCCGTCTGGACGTGGTCGGAGGAGCAAAGCTTTGGTCGACGGAGACGACGATCACTTTTCGAGGCGGGCCGCTCGGCGGCGTGTCAGCCCGCGACGACGCGACATGGGTGGATGGACTTGCGGGCTTCAGAGGTGTCTACTCGCTCACTCCTCGATTTTACCTGACGGGATGGGGGCTTGTTGGTGCTGGCGGTGCCGACCTCGACTGGGACGTGATGGGCGGCGTCGGATACGAGATCAAGGACTCTGTCTCGGCGGTGCTCGGCTACAGGGCGGTTGGGGTAGATTATTCGAACGGAAGCCTGACGAACGACATTGTCGAGCACGGCCCGATCCTTGGATTGGTCTTTCATTTCTGAGCGTCGAGGCCTGAATACGCATGAGTGCTGTGACGGCAGCGACGGCCGTCTCTGGTTCTCGTCAAAAGGCGCGTTAAACAGGGAAAGCTATCATGCCGAATTGCGCAAAATTATCGATAAGCCTTGCCCTTGCAATTAGTACGATGCTCGCCGCTCCGGCAAACGCAGCCAGCAGCCTGAACGACGAAGAGATCAGTCAGGCTTACATCTATTTATTGGGCCGCCTCTATGTCACACGCCAACAGCAGCTTGATTTTCAGGATGGATTCCAGTGGAACTCGTTCGTGCATCGCAAGCCCGGTGCCGTCGACTGGCCCAATCCCAATCTCGACGTCGCCTATTCGGAGGCCTGGGTGGCTGTCGATGAGACCAGTTGCACGATAGTCACCGTGCCCGAGGTCAAGGACCGCTACTATGTCGTCCAGTTCCTCAACGGCTGGGGCGAGACGCTCGCCAATATCAACGAGCGTATTTTCCCCGGAAGGCCATTCGGAGACTTCGCTGTCTGCCTTTCCGGGGCGCAGGTCAGCCTTCCCGACGACACGCTGCGGATCGACCTTCCGGTGAAATACGCCCGCATTCTTGCGCGTGTTGCCCTTGGTAAGGACACGGATGGAGCGGTGACCCTGCAGCACAAGTTCTCGCTGAAGGCGACCGGCACGCCGAAGCTTCCCGAGATTCCGAAGACCCCGATTTTCGACCTCGAAACCTTCCCCGGCGTCGAAGCCTTCGATGCTGCCGATGCCGCTCTATCTAGCGATCCCGACATCAATCCGGGACTGGAACCCATGGCAGCCCGTGTGCGCGAGATCGCTGCCGAGATCAAGGATCATCCGGACACCCGCAAGCGGGCCGATACCATCATCAAGACCGTCGCCATTCCTGAAATCGCAAAGGCCGGGTCGATCATCGGGCATGGCAAGGTCAGCAACGGCTGGGCACGGCCAGGTGTTGTCGGCGAGTACGGCATCGATTATCTAACGCGGACGCTCGTCAACTATCGCGGCCTCTGGGCCAACATAAAGCCCGAGGTTCTTTATTATCGCGGCGGCAACGACGCGAGCGGCGCGGAACTTAATGGCGACAGCGTCTACACGCTCACCTTCCCCAAAGACGCGCTTCCCTCGCGGTTTGCGAAATACTTCTGGTCGGTGATTGCCGTCGACAGCACTCGGTTTCGCGTTCTCCCGAACCCGATGAAGCGATATCTGCTGAACGAGGCGACGAACCCGCAATATGGTGCGGACGGCTCTCTGACACTCTACTTCGCGGCTGAAAAGCCGAAGGACGCCCCTGACGGAAACTGGCTGCCGACGCCGCGTGGCCAAAGATACCGACTCACCTTCCGCTATTACGGGCCGCAAGACGGCGTCGCCAATGGGACCTACTGGCCACCGGCATTGATCAAGATGAAGCAGTAAATTCCCGGGGCGATCGGCCTTCGTTGGAAGGCGACCGGAAGGCATGACCAATAAGCAATGATGGGAGGCGTGCGATGGCACGAAGTGGCTTATTTGCGGCGACCATCCTCGCCAGTTCCTTGATCGTCTCTCACGGGGCAGCGGCCCAGTCCCCGCCAATGTCGCCAGGCTGGGCGCTGTCTTTACCCTCTGGGCCGGACAGTGATGTCAAGATTACCGAACAGTACGTCCGCATGGTGGCCCGGGACGCGTACTTCTGGGCCTGGCCGATGGTCAACATCTACAATCGACGTCTCGCCTTTGAAAAGGCCCCGAAACCGGGGCTTATGAACGGTGTGCTGCCCTTCGCGCCGTTGAACACCATGTCGATGCTGCACGATTACATCAAGCCCGAGCAGCGTTGGGTGGCCTGCCCGAACCAGGACGTCGTCTACGGTGCTGGTATAGCCGCGCTTGAGCAGAGCCCCGTCGTGGTACAGGTGCCTGATTTCGGCGACCGCTTCTGGGTCTACCAGATCGTCGATCTGAGGACTGACAGCTTCGCGCAACTCGGATCGATGTACGGGACACGGCCCGGTTTTTATTTGCTGGTCGGACCCGACTGGAGGGGTGATGTCCCGAAAGGGATCACGAAGGTCTTTCGTGCGAAAACGAATACCGCTTTCGTCGTGCCGCGCGTGTTCATGGATGACACTGCTGAAGATCGCGAAGCCGTCCAGCCCTTGATCGCAGGTATTGACATCTACCCCCTCCCGGAATTCGACGGGAAGGCGAAGACGCACGATTGGCGTCAATTGCCGACACTTGGCAATCCCGGCGGCGGGGATAACGCGGCAGAAACGAAATGGGTATTCCCCGAGACGTTCTTCGACCAGTTGCCTGAAGTTATGGAGGACGCACCGCCTCTCCCCGGCGAGGAAGCCCGTTATGCGCAAATCTCTGCTGTGATCGTCGCAGCGAGGAAGCACCCTTCGCTAAAAGCAGCGATGGTGGATGAGGCTGCCAAGGCGGAGAAGGACCTGATCGATCCCCTTCTTCAGTTCCGGAACTGGGGTATTCAGCTCGACGGCCACTGGTCATCCACCGGCAACAACGCCGCCTTCGGAACCGACTATTTTACGCGGACGGCGGTCGCCAAATCCAATATCCTGGTGAACGCACCTGCCGAGACGAAGTATTTCTACCAAGACCTTAGTGCTGACGGGAAGCGGCTCAATGGAGCAAATGGCTATACCGTAACCTTCCCCAAGGGGGCCACGCCGCCTGTTGACGGCTTCTGGTCGCTGACACTTTATGACGCGCAGCACTTCTTCGTTCCCAACGCGCTCAACCGATTTTCGCTGGGCACGAAGAACAAGACGCTAAAGCAAAACGCTGACGGCTCGCTGACAATATATGTTCAAAAAAATTCACCCGGCAAAGACAAAGAGGATAACTGGCTACCAGCGCCGGATGCAGAATTCTCACTATACCTTCGAGCCTATTGGCCGAAGACCAACGTGGTCGACGGTAGCTGGACGCCGCCATCAGTGGCAAGACACTGAGGTTTCGTGAGGGCTGGCGCATGCTTGTACAGCACATTTGATGCAGAATCCTGAATTTGTGACGCTCAGGTGTGAGCGGCACATCGCTTACGACTTTGTCATGGATGTCACTCAAAGCTGTCCGGCTTCAATTCGCTGGAGGTCAACGACTACGCCGCCCGTGACAGTCGATCATTCTAATTATGCCGCGAGTGCCGCCTGCAGCTCCGGAATCGCCTCAAAAAGATCTGCGACTAATGCGTAGTCGGCGACCTGGAAGATCGGCGCCTCCTCGTCCTTGTTGATGGCGACGATCACCTTGGAATCCTTCATGCCGGCGAGGTGCTGGATGGCGCCGGAGATGCCGCAGGCGATGTAGAGATCGGGCGCGACCACCTTGCCGGTCTGGCCGACCTGCCAGTCGTTCGGGGCATAGCCGGCGTCGACGGCGGCGCGCGAAGCGCCGACGGCGGCGCCGAGCTTGTCGGCGACCGGCAGGATGACTTCCTTGAACTTCTCCGACGAGCCGAGCGCCCGGCCACCGGAGATGACGATCTTCGCCGAGGTCAGCTCCGGGCGGTCGGACGACGACAGCGCGTCGGAAACATGCCTGGACAGATCGGAAGAAAAGGCTGTCGCCGAGATTTCCTCGACGACAGCTGAGGTGCTGCCCTGGGGGGCAGACGGGAAGGCTGTGGTGCGGACGGTGATGACTTTCTTCGCTTCGCTCGTCTGCACCGTCTGGATGGCATTGCCGGCATAGATCGGCCGCTTGAAGGTGTCGCCGGAGACGACCTCGATAATCTCCGAGACCTGGGCGACGTCGAGCAGCGCCGCGACGCGTGGCATGACGTTCTTGCCGATCGAGGTGGCGGCGGCGACAAGCGTATCATAGTTGCCGGCGAGCGAGACGATCGTTGCTGCCAGCGGCTCGGCGAGGTTGTGGACGAGCGAGGCATCCTCGGCGACGAGCACCTTGGCGACGCCCGAGAGCTTGGCGGCCTGCTGAGCGACGGCCTCGACGCCGGAACCGGCAACGAGCACATGCACGTCGGAACCGATCTTGCTGGCCGCCGTCAGTGCCTTGGCGGTCCGGTCGGAAAGGTGGGTGTTGTCGTGGCCAGCCAGAAGCAGAATGGCCATGATGAAGGTCTCCCTTTCGATGAGCTCAACAACCCGCTGCGGATCGGAGCTCCAAGATTTTGAAGTGGTTCATGCGTTTGTCCGGAAACCGGTTCCCACTTTCCGGACGCATGAACTAGAGGACGCCGGCTTCGGTCTTGAGCTTGTCGACGAGCTCGGCGACCGATTTGACCTTGATGCCGGCCTTGCGGCCCGACGGCTCTTCCGTCTTCAGCACCTTGAGACGGGGCGCGGTGTCGACGCCGAAGTCGGCCGGGGTCTTCTTGTCGAGCGGCTTCTTCTTCGCCTTCATGATGTTCGGCAGCGAGGCATAGCGCGGCTCGTTCAGCCTGAGGTCGGTGGTCACCACCGCCGGCAGCTTCAGTTCGACCGTCTGCAGCCCGCCATCGACCTCGCGGGTGACATTGACCTTGCCGTCACCGATCTCGACCTTGGAGGCGAAGGTGCCCTGCGGCCAGCCGAGCAGTGCCGACAGCATCTGGCCGGTCTGGTTGGAATCGTCGTCGATCGCCTGCTTGCCGACAATGATCAGCCCCGGCTGTTCGGCCTCGGCCACACTCTTGACGATCTTGGCGACGGCGAGCGGCTCGACCTGGTCCTCGGTCTCGACGAGGATCGCCCGGTCGGCGCCCATGGCGAGCGCGGTGCGAAGCGTCTCCTCGGCCTTGGCCGGACCGATCGAGACGACGACGACTTCGCTCGCCTTGCCGGCCTCTTTCAGCCTGAGCGCCTCTTCGACCGAGATCTCGTCGAACGGGTTCATCGACATCTTGACATTGGCAAGTTCGACGCCCGTGCCGTCCGCCTTCACGCGGATCTTCACGTTGAAGTCGACGACCCGCTTCACCGTTACCAAGATTTTCATGGAGATAATCCCTTGATTGCTCGAGGCCCATTCCTTTGAACTTTGCGTTATGCTGGTGGCTTATGCGCTGCGAGCGAGATAAGCGATATCAGCCGCATCACGCAGAACCCCAGCCAAGGCGGATGCCACCTGCTTCGGATGAATACGCCCTGTAGCATTTTCGAGTGGTCGCCGTGACATTTCCGTCAGCGGACAACGTTGCGCAGCACGCCGACGTGCTGAAGTTCCACCTCGACTGTGTCGCCCGGCTTCAACCACAATGGAGGTTGCCGCTTGGCTCCTATGCCCTGGGGCGTGCCCGTGGTGATGATGTCGCCTGGCGAGAGTGTCAGAAAGTACGAGATGTAAGTTACCAACTCTCGCACCGGGAAGATCATATAACGCGTGTTCGAGGACTGGACCTGGACTCCGTTCACGCGGGTCGCAATATCGAGATTTTGCACGTCTCCCGCCTCATCCAGTGTGACGAGCGCTGGACCGCACGGCGTGGAAGCATCGACAGCCTTTCCTGGCAGCCATTGTGTTCCGCGATACTGAAGATCGCGTGCCGTGACGTCATTCAAAACCGTCACGCCAGCAACGAAATCGAGCGCGTTTTCGACAGCGACAGCGCGACATTCCCGGCCAATAACGATTGCAAGCTCACCTTCAAAATCCAAGTTTTGGGTGATGTTGGAGCAACGCACCTCGTCATACGGACCAATCAATGTGCTGGCGAACTTCGCGAATACATCCGGATGGGAAGGGAGTGCCCGCCCGGTCTCGGCAACATGGTCGTTGTAGTTGAGACCGATGCAGAGCACTTTAGCCGGGTCTATGACGGGTGGGCCAAGCCGTAAGGTATCAAGTGACCCTATCTGGGCCTGGGGTTTCTCGCGGGCGGCCGCTATGAGACGCTCCGACAGCTTGGGAAGCGCTGCCCCGTGTTCGCGCAGTAGGTCACGCACAGAGGAGATTCGATGCGTGTCTGCGCTGCTGCCGCCTTTGAGGAGCATCTCCACGTCAAAGACTGCCGAACCCAGCACCACACCTGGCCGCCAAGAGCCGGCTGAATCAAAGGAAACGAGTTTCATTGGTTCTCCTCCACCTGGACAGGTGCTTTCGGTTCAAGAGCAAGTGTAACAACGTCTGAATGCTCGAAGACCACGGCGTAAAACGTTCTACGCACATCGTTCCGGACAGGGGACGATAGGCGCACAAAGGGTCTTCAAATCCTATTCCCTTTCAGAAAATCGGCAGCGCGCTCGCCGATCATGATTGCAGGTGCATTTAGATTGCCCGACGTGACGAACGGCATGACGGAAGTGTCGGCGATCCGCAGACCGTCGATGCCATGGACCCGCAATTGCGGATCCACCACTGCCATCTTGTCGGTTCCGATCTTGCAGGCGCCGCTTAGATGATAGGCTCCCTGCGTGTACTTTCTGACAAAGGCTTCAAATTCTGCACGCGTCTTGAGCGGCTTTTCGGGAAGATGCGCCTCGCTGACGAACTTCCGCATCGATGGCTGCGCCATAATCTCCTGACCGAACCGGATGCCGTCAACGAGGCGGTCTACGTCGTGTGGATGACTGAGGTAATTAGGATCCACGAGTGGAGGAACGGATGGGTCTGACGATCGAAGCGCAACCCTCCCCCGAGACTTTGGGCGGCAGGCATACACATTCAGTGTACATCCACTTCCGCTGGCCGTGGTCTCAACGCCTTCCTCAATACCGGCACCAGCTAGGAAGTGATACTGCAGATCGGGAATGGGATCCGTTCGATCTCCCCACCAGAAGGCACCGCCCTCGCAGATGTTCGACGTGATCGGGCCACTCCCGAACATCGCATATTGCGCGGCGGCAGCCAACTGCCACCGCAGCTTCTTGTACTTGTCATAGCTCGTGTTTGATTTGAGGTTGTAGATCAGGAAACAGTCGGTATGGTCTTGCAGGTTCTGACCGACGCCTGGAAGATCGTGTACGACATCGACGCCGACGCGCTGAAGATCGGATGCCGGCCCGATGCCAGAAAGCAGCAGAAGACGGGGCGATCCGATGGCTCCTGAAGAAACGACGACCTCACGTTCGGCACGCATTGTCATCAGACGGCCGTTCTCAACGTACTGAACACCGACAGCGCGACCGCCTTCCACAATGATCTTTGTGACCTGCTTGTTCGTGACAATGTTCAGGTTGCGGCGCTTTCGCGCCGTATGCAGATAGGCGTCCGCCGAGCTGCATCGACGACCGTTCTTGGTGGTCAACTGATACAAACCCGCGCCCTGCAGCTGTCCAGAATTGAAGTCTGGATTGTAGGGCATTCCTGCCTCCTGGCAGGCTTTTACCCAGGCCTTGGTCAGCGGAAGGGTGTGCTGCTGGTTAGAGACGCTTAAAGGCCCCTCCTGCCCATGTGCATCGTTTGAATATACTTCGTTGTTTTCCGCCTTGCGGAAATACGGAAGAACATCCTTGTAGCCCCAGCCTTCTGCCCCGTGCGCCGCCCAACGGTCGTAATCTTCAGGCGCTCCCCTAATATAGATCATCGCGTTGAGCGAACTACCGCCGCCCAAAACCCGCGCTTGCCCGACTTGTGTTTCAAGATCGTTCTGATGCTTCAGCTTTTCGATCTTGTACCAGTGAAGCAAAGAGCTCTTGAAGGATTTGTAGAACGTCACAGGGAAACGGATCCAGATACTACTGTCCCTTGGTCCCGCCTCGAACAACGTCACGGACACGTCCGGATCCTCACTCAGGCGGCCCGCTATCGCACATCCTGCGGATCCTCCACCTACTACGATAAAATCGGGCATGGCTCTTTCCCCCAATCTTAAGTCTGCCCGCACCGCCGAGAGAGTGTCGCCCTCGGGTCCGTGCGCCATACCGGATCACGAGAATCCAGCGGCTTATCACAGCCCCTCTTTCAATGTGACGCTGGTCACAGAGGCAGTTAAGAAGCTCGACCTCGCGAAACCGACGATCAACGACCGATGATCGCCTGCCTCTGACCTCTACCGAACATCAGCGAAGAAGTGGTCGACTTCCGCCTGGCGCATGTCGCAGAACCAGCATTCCACGATCTTCTCATTCTCGAAACGATAGGCCGCAAGGCGGTCGGTGCGGACCTGCTTGTCACCACGCGCCCAAATCTCATGAACCATGATTAGAATCGCGTCATCCGACTCCGCGATAACCTCGTCATGGCCAGCCTCGCCGCCCACGATCCACTTGTCAGTGTAAGCCGCGACCTTGTTCACCCAGCCTTCGACAAAGCCATTGGCCCCATGGAAGTCACCGGAAAGAACAGGATGTGTGCCGCCCATGTGAACGATCAGATTATCAGCATAGAAGCTGCAACCAGCCTCGACATCTCCGCTCGACCAGGCGTCGTGATACTCACGAAGAATATCCATCGCGCGCTTTTTGCTCATTTTAACTCCCTTGCCTTTGTACGGCGGACAGGCGTCCGCCCGGTGCATCACCGGTTGTCCGACTTACATTTGGGATCCGCAAACGATCGTCTGGAAGTTCAAAACGACGCTCAGTGGACATAAGGCTGAACGCCTGACGTCTGTCGTCTCGCTTCGGTCGACCGAACGGATTTCCCATCTTCCGAGACCTCGACACCATATGTCTGTAGCGCTGCATGCCGAGACACGACGCCATCGCGGACGTCGCGCAAAACAGCCTCGGGGTCACGCTCGTGCGGGTGTCCCCAACCGCCGCCGGCTGAAGCCTCGATCACAAGGTGGAACGGTTCGACCTCCTCGACCCCATATGGGGGGCAGGCAAGTTCTTCGCCGGTCGCTAGATCGAAGGCTTTTATCGATCCCTTCGCACCCCATTGACCGCCATTGACGCCAGCGCCGGTCTGTTTGCGAGCGCCTTCTCCTCGCAGCAGATGCTCACCGCCGGCCAGCACATCGACCACGTAGTCAACGCCGGTTCCACCGCGATACTGGCCAGCCCCGCCGGTATCGCAGCGCATCTCGTAGCGATGCACGCGGATCGGATAAGATTGCTCATACGTTTCCACGTTCGGAATGAACATTCCGCCGAGCGTCATCTGGTGGCTGGAAGTGGGAAAGCCATCCCGCCCTTTCACTGCGCCACCACCGGAACTGCCATGCCAGTGATAAAGAACAAAGACGCCGCCGGAGGGCTTCTTGCCGGACGAAATGCCGAATACCGATTTGCCCCAGCCCGCGCAGGCGCGGTCGGGATCGGCTTGCGCTAGCGCACCCCAGCACGCGTTCATAATGTCGATCGCCGGAAACACCGTGTTCATCGTCATCGGGGCCGGCGGCAAAGCGTTCACGACCGTACCCTCTGGCGCCATGATCTTCACGCAACGATAGGCGCCCTCATTGTGCGGAATCGCGGGGTCCAGAAACGCGGAAAGAGCGCAATAGACAGCCGAATGAGTGTTGGCGATACCACTATTTTTGAAGCCTTTGATCTGCGGCGACGTCCCGGTGAAATCAAATGTGATCACGTCCTCGTCGATAATCAGCTTCACGCGAGTTTCGATGTCTACGAGCTCGAAGCAGTCGGTGTCGCTGATATCCGATGCTTCCCAAGTGCCGTTTGGAAGTTCCAAAATGGCCTGGCGCATCCGCCGCTCGCCATAATCAAGAACAGCTTCGAGATAGGCATTCCCGTTTTTGACGCCATGCTGAGCGATGATATCGGCCAGACGCTGCGCTCCGATGCGCGTCGAGCCTATCATGGCGCCGAGATCGCCTTCTAAAAGGTCCGGGCAACGCGAGTTAAGGAGCAGCATGCGCCAAAGGTCGTCCCGTAGCTTTCCTCTTTCTATCAACTTGAGAACGGGCAATCGAATCCCCTCATGGAAGATTTCGGTTGCCTTCGCATTGTAGGTGCCTGCGGCGCCACCACCGATATCGGACTGGTGGGCGCGGTTGCTGCAGAATCCCATCAGTTCGCCATCAACGAAGACGGGGCGGATAAGGGTCCAATCAGGCAGATGATTCCCGCCTGCGGCATAGGGATCGCTTAGAATGAAAACGTCTTCCGGCTCGATGCGGTCCGCGAAATCCCTCAAGACTGCGCGGACGGCGAATCCGCCACTGCCGGAATGAATCGGCAGTCCGTCGGCCTGCGCGACCGTTTCACCTCTTGCATTGCTCAGAAAGCATGAGAAATCATGGCTCTGGCTAAATATTGGGCTTCGCGCGGTGCGGATCATGATCATTCCCATCTGCAGGCTGATGTGATCAAGCTGCCGCTGCAGGATGGCGATGAGAACCGGATCGTATTCGGTGGACAAAGTGGTACTCATGGTTTGGCCTTATCACCCCCCTGCATAAAGCGGCTTGTCCGGCCCGACATTTGACTGCCATCGCGGCACCGGTGCCGCCTTTCCAAAGAACTCCAAAGAATGGCTCGCATCTTCATGCCGCCTCGCCATGCGCAATGTCGATATGATAGTTGCCAGCATCGGTCATCGTCAGCTTGTCGCCCACGCCGATAATGAGTGTCGTGGTCGCTTCTTCGATAATGGCCGGGCCGATCAACTGCTGACGTGGAGTAAGGACTGTCCCGTCGTAGACGGGAGTATCGACAAAACCCACTTCTTTGTTGATCCAAACCGGGCGCCGCGACTGAGCAACGGGGTCCCTCACGTCGCCGGGAATCTTCGCGACCTCCAAAGCATCCAGCTTGCCGATCGCGGCCAGTCGCAGATTGACGACCTCGATAGCGCCCGAGGGCTGTACGTAACCAAAAAGGCGTTGATAGGCCTGCTCGAATGCTGCCCGTATCGACGCTGGGTTGGTCGAAGAACTTTCAACAGCGACGGTCCATTGCTGGCCGAAATAACGCAGATCGTAGGCCCGCTTTAAAAGCGCCTTGCTTCCGGTGAAACCTTCGCGGGCCAGAACTTCAATCGCTTCCGCCTGCATCTCTTCGAACGCGCCTTCGAGGCGATCTGGTCTCGAGTCCGCCTGACTGTCGAGATCTTTGAGCCAGCTTCGTACGTAGTCGTGGCGAAGGTCAGAATTGCACATGCCGAATGCGCAGAATACGCCCGCAAGCCGCGGAACATAAAGGCTCGAGCTACCGAGCAGCCGAGCCGTCGAAGGGCCGTGCAACGGGCCGGCTCCGCCGGCCGCAACGAGCGTGAACATCCTCGGATTGTAGCCTTTTTCCAGGGAGGCCCGCTCCACAGCATGAAGGATGTTCTGCTCGACGAGCTGGATGATGCCGGCAGCCGCGTCAGTGACACTGAGACCGAGTGGTTTTGCAACGTGGGTCTCGATCGCCTCGACGGCTCTTTCCAAGCTCAATGTGATCACGCCGCCCGCATAAGGACCCGGCTTGAGCCGGCCGAGCGCCAGCTGCGCGTCGGTTACAGTCGGTCGCTCGCCGCCGCGTCCGTAGCATGCAGGTCCGGGCGTGGAGCCCGCGCCTTCCGGCCCGGCAGCCAGAAGGCCCGCACGATCTACCGATGCAATGGTCCCGCCGCCCGCCCCAACCGTGTGGATGTCGACGGCCGGAATATTGAGGTGGTAACCGTCAACCACAATCTGGTCGGTCATGGAGACCATGCCGTCCTGCATCAGTGTGACGTCGCAGCTCGTTCCGCCAACCTCGATCGAGATCAGGTGATCCGATCCGGTATCCTGGCCAAAGAACTTCAGCGAACCGACGCCGGCTGCAGGCCCCGAGAGAACGAGGCTCGCGGGCGCATGGCCGATTTCGTCAATCGAGATCGCTCCGCCGTTTGATTGGATCATCAAGAGCTTGCGCGGCAGTCCTAACGCTGCGAGCCGCCAAGCCAGGCTCTCGAGATAGGGGACGACCCGTCGCGAGACATAGGCGTTGACAACTGTCGTGGACGTTCTCTCGTACTCGCCGATTGTCGGCGCGATGTCCGACGAAGCGGTGACCCAGATATCGGGAAGATGTCTCTTAAGCTCGGCCTTCGCTGCGCTCTCGTGTGCTGGGTTGGCATAGGAATGCAGTAGGCAGATCGCGACTGCCTCGACACCTTCCTCTGCAAAAACGCGCGCCGCCGCGGCAACGGAATCCGGATTGAAAGGGATCCGCACTGTGCCATCGTGCTCGATTCGCTCAGTCACCGGTAGGCGCAAGTAACGGGGAACCAGTACCTGTGGAAACGGCCGTCGATGATCCCACACATTCTCGCGGATGGATCTCCTGATCTCCAGCGAGTCTCGGAAGCCTTCCGTGACGAGAAGCCCGACCTTCGCGCCCTTCTTTTCGAGCAGCGTGTTCGTAGCAATGGTCGAACCGTGCACAAATAGTTCGGTATTGGAGAGGAACGACTGGACATCAATTCCCAACGAGTCGGCCGCCAGTCGTACTGCGGATAGCACACCCTCCGTCGGATCGGACGGCACCGAAGGCGCTTTGAACGCGCGTACGGCGCCTCTGGCATCGACCATGACCAGGTCGGTAAAAGTGCCGCCGATATCAACTCCCACTCGGTAAGGTGTAACTAACATTGGCCGTCCACTCATCCCTGGTTTGTCTTTGCTATATGCGTCAAACTCATCAACGTTTTAGCGACACTCTCCACCTCTAGCCTGCTACGCCCTGGCGAGCGCTAAGCTCTCTTTCGACGACGTGTACGAGTTTGTCCGCAATCGAAAGAACCTCAGCTCCGGTCATGGGAGTGGAAAGCGCCCCTGAGCAGTTGGGCGTAAGGAGGATGCTTTCATTCAACATTGCCAAGTGGATCCGGCGAGTTAGCTTCGCCTTTTCGGCATTCGCAAACGCGCTTCGGTAGCCAGTCACTTCATCTGGACCCAAGTGAAGCCGGAACAATGACCCCATTCCCGTCACGGTCGCAGCCACACCGGCCTTGGCGAACCCGTTGCGAACCTCCTGCCGAAGTCTGTCGCCGAGTCCGTTCATTCGATCTACAGCCGATTGGCAATAGTGTGCAAGCGAGGCCAAGCCCGCCGCCATGCTGAGCGGATTGGCGCTGAATGTCCCACCCATCGACACCTTGGGCTTCCCAGTAGAATGGTCGAAGACCGACATGCGATCGGCTGGTCCGGAAACCGCGCCGATGGGCAATCCGCCGCCAATGATCTTGGCCGTTGTCACCAGATCCGGTTCGAGGCCAAAGAGCGGCGAAGCACCTTCAAACGAGAGCCGAAAGCTGATTACCTCGTCGGCGATCAGCATGATTCCGTCCCGACGGCAGGCCGCCTGCACAACGGTGGCAGTTTCCTTCGTCATCGGCACAGTGCCGGCCCGCGAGGCGTGAGGATCGACGATGACCGCGGCCAGCGAGCGACCTTCGCGTCGCAGGATGTCGGCGCAGCGCTGAGGATCGTCGTACGGAAGAACGACCGTCTCGCGCAGCACGGAGTCCGGTGTTCCGGCATTGCAGCGAACCGATGCGGGGTTACCGTTCTCATCGTCCCAATTGGCAGGCGCTGGATCGAGACTGACCTCAACCCAATCGTAGGCGCCGTGATAACAGCCCTCGAACTTTGCTATCCTATGCCGACCGGTTAATGCGCGCGCGCCTTTCACTGCGGCCAGAACCGCCTCGGTCCCGGAATTACAGAAACGCGTCTGCTCCATCCGCGGACTCCTGGCAGCCAACGCTTCGGCTAGCAGGATCTCGCTCTCGGTCGGCATGCCAAACGCCGTTCCTTTGGTCATCGCCTCACGCACGGCATCGAGAACGGGACCAAAAGCATGACCGTGAATTAGCGAGAAGAAGTTGTTCGCGCAATCAAGAAGGCGCCGTCCATCAATGTCGACGACCCAGCACCCTTCACCACGTGCAGCATAGGGCGGATGCGGCTGGAACCAAGAGGCAGCGCGCATTGACCCGCCTGGCACAACCTTCCGCTCCCGCAGGAACGCCGCCTCGGATCGTTTGCCGGTACTTGCCCCGGCTACATCGCTGTCTTGCGCTGGACCCAGCGTCATCTCGCCCCCCCAAAAAACCGCTTAAGACGAGATCAATAAACACATGATCCCAATCATTGTCAATTGGATCATGTGATCCAGACGAGATTTGTGCCGTGTGCATGTTGGTGGAGGGTTACCTAGATTCCGTGACTAAGCTCACGCAGAAGGGTTCACCTGCGGAACGGTCTCGCCTAAAGCAACGGCCTGTGTTTGGGTTAGGACCCCGCTTTGTGTGGCAAGCGACGGTATCGGCGCGACCTGGAACTCGATACCGTCTTTGTCAAGCGTCCAACGGACGCTGCCCCTCAACGGGAGTTGTAAGATGTTCCAGCCTGCAACAGGGAGCGGCGTGGCGCTGCACAGCGGTGGCTGAGGCGCGCCACAAGTTCGCATAGCGTCAACATTTTGGATGTCTTGGCAGAACTGCAACGCGATGTATCGACCGTATCAGTCTACCCGCACGCCCAACCACAAAATAGTTCAATTCTGGTCGTGATGTCGAGCGATGGCTCTGCACAAACAAGGCCCATTGCTGTGAAGCGGCTGAGACTGAACGAAGCCAGTCCAGCATGCGTCAGTGCCTCGCATAGCGCACCGCACAGTGCCTTTGACACCGTTAACGGTCTCGGCCCCGCCCGGACTCGGCTACCACACGTTGGGCCACGCTAGCTTCGTCTGGCGCTCCGATGGCTGGCCTGTCTGGTGAGGGTTGCGAAAGCACCCTCTCAGTATAGGGATGTCTAGACAGATTCGGGATTGTCCGGGACGTCCACGTAAACCGGTCCTCTTGATTGCACCCGCTCGATCGTTTCCATTATCTCGTCGTAATCCGGTGTCTCGTGAAGAGCTTCCTGCCCCGGATAGCGTAATTTTCGGTTGATTTCCTCGTCCAAGAAATAGGCGCCCGCGATCAGGAAGGAAATCGTGTGGAAGTCATCGCCGCCCAAAGCGCAGATCGCGTCCATGGGATCTTCTGGTTGGGTTTCGGGCAGGCGCGACAATGCCCTGAAAAAAGACGGTGCCAAATCATCACGCTCTTTCAAGGCACGAGGCAGCAGACGTTCGGGCACGCCGGCCTCTGTAGCGGAGGGCATTCCGGACTTGGCGTCTGAAGGGATTAGGGTGTCCGCGACCCACGCGATCCGGGTTTGAAAGTCATCGATGTTGTAAGTCATGGGCTTACAGTCCAACTTTTAGCGCTTCAGCAGCCGTACTGACCGGCTGTAAGCGCCTGTTTTCAATAATCGCTTCTGAATTGCGCAGCGCCAGGGCGGTAACGGTGCCGGTTGGATTAACCGCGCCGGAGGTTGGCATCACGCTTCCGTCCATGATGAAGAGGTTTGATACGTCGTGCGACCGGCCAAAAGAGTCAACGACGGAAGTGCGTGGATCGTTGCCCATACGCACCGTCCCCAGGATATGCCAACCGGTTTCCCGCATCAGTGGCGTCCCCGAGACTTCATATGCGCCTGCTTCCTTCATGGACTCAGCGGCGCGCGCCAAGTTGAAGTCCAAGAGATCCATTGTGTTTTGAGATGCCTTGTATGTGATTTTCACAGCGGGCATACCTTCAGCATCGGTCACGGCAGGGTCAAGAGAGACCATGTTGTCTTCGCTCGGAAGGTCCTCTGCCATGATCCCCCAATATGCGGAACGACCGAAGCGCTTTTGCACCGTTGCATGGAAGTTCTCACCCCACACATCACTGTTGCTGCCCCATGGCCAAGTGCCCACAGACGCGAGCGGACCTCCCATCCCCATGAGTTGCCATTTTGCACCGCGGTAGAAATTTGTTTCCTTCCGCGTTTCAGCGAATTCCAGGGAGTAAGCCCGCTGACCGTACGGTCCCTGCCAATTTTCAAAGAAGTCGTCGAACAGGCCGCTCACAGTCCCATACGGGTGCATCATCAGCCGCTTGCCGACCAAGCCGGAGGAGTTAGCCAACCCGTTGGGATGGTCGTTCGAAGCGGAATTCAAAAGCAGCCTGGGCGTGCCGAGGCCGTTCGCCGAAACTATAACGATCCGCCCGGGCTGAAAATGTGCCAGGCCCGTGTCCCGATCCACATAAGTGACGCCGGTGGCGAGACCGTCGGACCCTGTCTCGACGCGTAAAACTCGCGCGTTCTGGACGAGTTTCACGCCAAGCTTGATACATGTCGGCCAATGCGTACGGTCGACTGAAGCCTTCGCACCATCGAAGCAACCCCATACACATGCACCACGTCGCACGCAGGGCAAGAGCCCTTTGTGCTTGACAGTCGCAATCGAATTGCTGCCTGGCCACCAATGCCAGCCAAGACGATCATGGGCCGCAGCGAATTTCCGTTCCATCGCCCCTAAAGGAAACGGTGGCAGCGGGATGTCGAAGCCTGGCGGATAGGCTGGATCGCCCCCTACCCCGGAAACCGCGAAATCGTTCTCAACCCGCGCATAAAAAGGTTCAAGCTCCGCATAATTCAGAGGCCAGTCGTCCGCGATCCCGTCAACCGTCCGCACTCGGAAATCACTCGGCTTCAGCCGATGCCATGCAGCAGCATAAAGAACCGAACTCCCGCCAACCCCATTCCACATCAATGGCTCAATATCTGAATCGCTGACGTTGATCGGATAGTCTGAGGGCGCCTTGCGTCGATTTGGATTTGCAGCAAAATACTGCTGTTTCGTGAGCTCGAACTCAAGACCAGAGTGTCGAAGCTTCGTGTAGTCGGGGTAGCCGCCTTGCTCAAGACAGATGACGGACATTCCTTCTTCTGCCAATCGTTTTGCGGCCACCGCCCCGGATGGGCCGGCGCCGACGATCACGACGTCGTACACGGTCGGTCGGCTTTCATTCGTCATCTATTCGAACCCTTATGTTTTTCGGAGTGTGTTCCCTGCGGCGACTTCCGTGATGGAGTCTCGAACGATGCAGGCCTTGCAGTTTCTGACTAGACCAAGGAAGCACTGCACGGCCACGTTTCATTGTGATGATCCGATGTGTCTATACGGAGCATAGCGTCCGTCAGCCAGTCACGAGATCCGGAAGCGCTTCGCCCGTCAGAGCACGCCGCGCCCTTTCAACGGCTTGCTCTTGCAACGCGTCCAGAGAAGTGTTGGAGCGCCAAGCAACGTGAGGCGTGAAAACTGTATTGGGTGCGTCGCGGAGCGGATGGGCGGCGGGCAAGGGTTCCTGCGCGAACGTGTCGAGCCCTGCGCCTGCGATGTGTCCGGAGCGTAGGGCAGATGCCAACGCTTCCTCGTCGATAAGTCCACCACGCGACACGTTCACTATGACCGAGTTGCGCCGCATCCGCCTCAGCACCTCGGCCGAAATGAGGTGGTGTGTCTCCTCGCTGAGGGGCACATGAAGAGAGAGAACATCCGACTCCTCCAGAACTTGTTTCAATGTCGCCATGGGGACTTCGGAGAACGTTGCCAAAGGGTCGAATGCATGGACCTTCGCACCAATAGCAGCCCACCATTTCGCGACTAGTCGTCCAATGCGGCCCATTCCAACTACACCAACTTGGAGGCGCGATAGCTTGGGCGCATCCAGACCAATGACTCCTGCCCACTCGCCCGAACGGATAGCCGACTGGCCCTGCGGAATCCGCCTCGCTAGACTCAATCCCATCGCCAAGGCGTGCGACGCCACTTCTTCGGATGCCGTATCGGGAACGATCGTCACCGGCACCCCTACCCGCGATGCCGCTGCAATATCAATATTATCGTAGCCAACGCCATAACGCACAACTGCCTTGCAGCGTCGCAACAGCCCAAACTCGTCGGCAGTCATCTTGGCATAGGGCGTGACCATCACAACCTCGGCCTCTGCCATCCGGCTGCGAAATGACGCCTGATCTTCCGCCGCCACCATCTCGCGACCGAAGCTTTCAGCCAGTGCCCGCTCCCTATTGAGGTTCGGGAAGCGGTGGGGGGCGATCAAGATAATCCCAGCCTCTTTTGCAACCGTCATCTTCAACTCTCCGTGTTTGACAAAACTTATTTCGACGCGATCACGTTCGAGCGTACGGATGCGCGAGGCGTCTCCGTTTTGCGCGCCCGCAGCCTATATTCGATCGCGAGAACGCTGATTTGCCGGACGAACGTCAGCTCATTGTGTCGAGGTCGATGAGCTCGATCTTGTACCCGTCGGGGTCCTCCACGAATGCGATCACGGTGGTACCATGCTTCATAGGCCCGGGCGGACGCGGAATCCGAGCACCGCTCGCTTCCAGCTCCTCACAGATGCTATAGATATTCCTCACGCCGAGGGCGATGTGGCCATAGCCTGTACCAAGGTCGTAAGGGGTTTCTTGATCCCAGTTATGGGTCAACTCTACGACCGCTTGGGAGTCTTCCGGTCCATAGCCGACAAAAGCGAGCGTGAACTTGCCCTCGGGGAAATCCATCTTGCGCAACAATTCCATACCCAGGAGACGCGTGTAAAAATCGATGGACCTGTTAAGGTCTTTTACCCGCACCATCGTGTGCATAACGCGAAACTTCGGCTCGCTCATCGTCTTTTCCTTTCAACTATTTATCTCGCAACACCAGCATCTCTTGTTCCGTTGCAAATCCACAGGCTGGAAACTCTTGCAAAGTCAAACCCGGTGTTTGTGTGCTGAGGACATGCAAGGCATGAGTTTCATCGAGCGTTCGACCTGCCACTGACAATTTCTTCTGATTGCATTGTCAGAGCATCGGCATGCCTGAAGATTTTGCATTTCAGCTCGGCGCCTTTCCCGCTTTTCGAGTTGCTCTCCAATGTGCGACGGTGACGACGAGCAAGCATGCGATCAACAGGATCGAGAAGACTGCGTTGACGGATGGCGTGAAGCCAAACCGCATTTGGTTAAAGACCCAGATCGGCAAGGTTGGCGAGCCGCCTGAGAGAAACAGGGTCACCATGACGTCATCGGCGGAGAGAGTGAGGCCAAGAAACGCGCTGGCGACGATGGTGCCCCTGATTATCGGGAAGAGGACATATGCAAAGCTCTGCCAGCGGTTCGCTCCGAGGTCCAGCGACGCCTCCATGAGGCTCGGATCGAGACGCCTCAGTCGCACTAGCAACAGCAGAAGCGTTACAGGCATCACGAAGCTCATCTGACCGAAAACGATGCGCGTAACGCCAGATGGAATCCCAAAGAGCTCTGTACCGAGCACCATTTCGATACCTAGGACCACGCCGGGGGTTGCTATTGGAAGCGCAAAGGCCATCTCGTAGAAACGGGTGCCCTTCAATCTGCCATAGTGAATGATCAGGGCAAATGCCGCGCCGACCGTGACGGATACCGATACGACGCAGGTAGCGACAATGACGGAACGTTGAGCCGCTTCCAGCAGCGACTGGTCCTGCACAAGCTCGCGATACCATTGCAGCGTCAGGCCATCGAGTGGGAAAGTCTGCAAATTCGCCGCATTGAACGAGAACAGCACGATGATTGCGAGCGGTGCGTAAAGATAAGCGATCCCGGCAGCATAGCCCACGGCACCGAGCCGGCGGCCCCAGCGGCTCGAAGCTGCGGACGGCTCGGTTGAGTGCTCAGCCTCTCCTCCCACCATGACGCCGCGGCTCGGGGTCAGTGCGATAATGATGCCGAGCAGCACCGCGACGCTTAGCATGAGGGCGACGGCAACGGCGGAACCATAGGGCCAATTATTGGCAAAGCCGAATTGTGTGGACACCACGACGCCAAGTGTCGTGCCATCGATGCCGCCGATCATGGCCGGCGTCACGAAATCACCGACGGTCACAAGAAACGCCAGCGAAAAGCCAATGGCCAGGTTGCGGCGTGTCAGCGGCCAAATCAGGTGAATGAAGGTCTGAAGCGCCGTAGCGCCGGAGTCTTGCGATGCCTCGATGAGATCGCGAGGGATTTTCTCGAAGGCGCCCATCGTCGAAATGAAGATGAACGGCACGGAGATATATGCAAAGACTATGACAACGGAGCTCGGGCTGTAGAGGAAAGCGTCGGACGGCCCGTCCAAAATGCCGCTCGAAACCAGAAACGCGTTCAACACGCCCGATTGGCCTAGAATCACGCGCCATGCGAATATTCGCATGAGCAGGCTGATCCAAAGGGGTATCACGACTAGGATTGTAAACAGCGCCTTGTGCTGCCGCACAACCCTGCCGACATAGAAGGCAAGCGGATAGGCGATGACGGTTGCCACCACACATGCAATAAAGCTGAACGACAGCGTGCGCCCCAGCAAAACCCAGAAGCCTACCGAGTTCCAAATACGCGCATAATTGGCGAGCGAGGGCTCAAAGAGCATCACACCCGCAGATGACTTCAAAAAGCTCGTTCCGATAAGGAGCAAGTTCGGCAGGAGCACAATCAGAACCAGCCAAGCAAGCACCGGTATGCTGCTGAGGCTGAGCTTCAGTGAGAAGCGCTTCCTCAGCGCACCAATCGCAGTATCCATCGCAGGCGCCAAGCTGTCAGCCATAGAATACCTGCGTGTGCTCGAGATCGAAGCCAACCTGCACCGGTTGTCCTTTGAAGAAGGTCATTTCGCGCGAGGTGGGCACAGTTCCGATCACGTGCAGGCCCGCTCCACAGCGAACATTCACCTCACAATTCGTTCCCAGGAAAAGGACGTCATCAACAGTGCCCTGAAGCGCGTCCTGCGGAGGCATCACATCACGGATGGGCTTGATTTGAACCGCCTCGTATCGGATCGCCATCCGCGCGACGCCACCTCTTTGGGAAACGAGGCCCGGTATTGTAGTTCCCTCGACGGTCCCGACAAAGCTGTTGCCCGCAGACCTGAAATCCACTGCGATAAGGTTGGAGCGCCCGACAAATCGCGAAACAAACTCATTCTCTGGCGCGAAGTAGATCTCCCGCGGCGTGGCAAGCTGGGCGATCTTGCCCTCGTGCAGAACCACGACGCGATCCGACATGGACAGCGCTTCGCCCTGGTCATGCGTGACATACATGAAGGCTATGCCGAGCTCCTTCTGGAGGGCTACCAACGTGTGCTGCATTTGCTGGCGCAGCCGCAGATCGAGTGCGGCAAGCGGCTCGTCGAGCAGCAGAAGCTTTGGCCGCGAGACGATGGATCGAGCCAAGGCGGCACGTTGACGCTGGCCCCCGGAAAGCTGGTGCGGAAGTCTCACCGAAAATGCAGACAATTCGACGAGCGCCAAGGCTTCTTCCGCCTTCTTGTGGCGGCTCGCCTTCGGCTCGCCTCGCATGCGGAGAGGATATTCGACATTTTCCCGCACCGTGAGGTGCGGGAACAAGGCATAGCTCTGGAATACCGTGCGCACGTCCCGTTTGAAGGCGGGGACAGCATTCACCACGTCGCCACCCATGACTATTTCGCCCTTGTCCGGCCTTTCGAAACCGGCGACGGTTCTCAGGATCGTAGTTTTGCCTGATCCACTTGGCCCAAGTATCGAAAAAAACTCTCCAGGCTTCACCGAGAAAGATACCTTGTCGAGCGCCGGTTTTTCTGCGCCCTCGTAAGTTTTCGACACCCCTGCAAGTGAAAGTACCGGGCCGGTTTCGAGTGTTCCCATGGCCAGTCTCCAGAGCTAATTTCGAGCCGATATCAAAGTGTGCCGGCTAAGAAATCATTCCAGATCTGGATCCGACGCTCTACATCCTCCGGCTCCTTGAAGAAAACGAGGTTTTCCTTGAGAGCCGGGCTATCCGCATCAAGGATGTTGGTGGTCTGAAGAAATTCCTCGGAAAGTCCGGCTTTGCGAGCTCCCTCCGACGTCAGAATGCCATTGCTCCCCGAGAACTCCATGAATCTCGCCTGCCATTCCAGCGACATGGTGTCGTTGAGGAATTTATAGACGATGTCGCGCTGACCCTGCGGGGTTACGTATGTACCTTCGATCCAGGACGGCGTGCCTTCCTTGGGCAAGGTGTATGCGAAATTGAGTTTCTTCTTTTTGAGCGAATTGACAACCGAGACAAGATGGCAATAACCGATGACCGCCTCGCCCGACGCGTAGAGGTTGGTAGCGTCATCGAAGCCGCGCGTGATCACCCGCACCTGCGAGCGAAGCTCCCGCAACGCGTCGGTGACGCGGGTGAACTCCTCCTCGGTCAGATTGAACGGATCTTTCGCCCCCACGTATAACGCGACCATCGGGATGTTAACGGTGGCGTCGTCGAAGGTGCTGACCTTGCCCTGATAGGATTTATCCCAAAGCGCCGCCCAGGTCATCGGGGGCTCCTTAAGCGTATCGGCGTTATACATGAGCGGCTGCGTGCCCCAGTGCAGGGGGATGCCCATCAGAACCCCATCCACGCTCAGCGGATCCTTCCAGTTTAGCGCTGGGAGGACGTTCGCAATGTGCGGAACTTTTGCGATATCGAAAGCTTCGATTTGGCCGGCTTTCTTGAGACGTCCGGCTGTAGAAGCCTCTGAATAAATAACGTCCGGCTTTATGGCCCCGGATTGGAGTTGTGCAAATACTTCGTCAAGGGAAGAAATGATTACCGGTTTAAGCTTGACGCCTTCATTAGCTGCTTCCCACTCCTTTACCCACTCTGGTTCCTGATAGGTCTCCCAAGTAAGGAGAGTGATCGTCTCCGCCGCCGCCGCTCGACCTATAATAGATGGGGCAAATAGCGTACTTGCGGCGAAAGCACTGCCAGCTTTAAGGAAGGAGCGACGCTTGATGGACTGTGAAACTATCTTTGTCATCCTTTAGTTCCCCTTTGATTATGGTTCAACAACACAAGTTTGCCGTACCCTGCCGACCTCTGACAGGCCGTCTTTGCTTCGTAGTCTTCTTGTAATTCTGTATTCGACGCAGTCTGGACGGCCCTTCCAAGCGCGCCAGCATTGCCGAGGATCGCCTAGTCCGCGTCAAGCCGACGCGGCGTCGAGAACGGGGCCAAGGGCATGGCCGTGTATGAGCCAGAAGTAGTTGTTGGTGCGGTCCAGGAGGAGCCGTCCATCCCTATCGACGGCCCAGCAGCCTTTTCCACGCGCGACTTTGAGCATGCGGCTGGAACCAGCAGGTCGCGCGCGTCGATCCGCCCGGGACAACTCCCGCTCCCTGCTGCAGCCTTGGTGCGCTAGGCAATAACTGCTCCCACAACATCGCCGTTGCGCCCCGGACCGAGCTTCATCTCCCCCCTCTAGTCCGATCTTGACTAGTGCCAGTAAACAGTATGATCCCAATCCATGTCAATTGGATCATGTGATCCAGTGGAGATTTAATTCCTCCGCACATTTTACCTGCGCAACGACGAACGCTTCGTCTGTGCCGCGCCCGTCACAAAAGGACCGCGATGATCGGCAGACTCCCATGCCTCCTTGCTGCCCGACCTTCGAATACGAAAGCCGACTATCTGATCAGTCGGGTCGAGTAACGGTCGTCACCCGCCCGACGCATCTCGGATAAGGGATCCGGCAACCGGCCATCCGGCGGGACCTTGCCGGCAGCCGTTACCTGGCCGGTGAAGAAGCGACCGAAATTGTTGCCCGCCTCGATCATCGCGCGGTAGCCCGCGATGTGGCCATGGAGGACAGTGCATCCATCTTCTGGGCGCGAGAAATGCGCGGCACCATGTCCATGGCAATGATATTCACGCCTTTCGCCCGGACAAGCTCGAGAAGCTCCTTATTCTGGGCCGGATAGAAGAACGAGATTAGTGTCTTGCCGGAGGAAAGACCTTCGACTTCAGCAGCTTCGGGCGGACCTTGACGATCACATCCGTCTCGGCAAACAGCGCCGCGGCCCCCTCGACCACCGCCACGCCGACCGCCCGATAGGCGTCGTCCGAAACTCCCGCCCCCGCGCCCGCACCAGCCTCAACGAAACACGCATGACCAAGCTGTTGTAGCTGCAACGCGCTTTCCGGAGTTATCGCTACGCGCTTCGCCCGCGGAGGTTTCTTTCGGAGTACCTATTCTCATGCGTGTCCCTTCAAGAACACAAATCTGACGGGGAGAATTTCTTCGCACGGCAAATGGCTCGGTGCCAAAACTCCGCGAAAAGCCACTGTTGAGGCAAAAGGTCGGCGCGGAGCAGACAGTTGAAATCTGAGACCTCACACCCGCTCCGCGCTCTCCGGGAGGAACATTTTGCGGACTCAGACGCGAACACGCGCCTGGACCAACGAATCTAGCCTCACGAATAGTCGATCTCTACACGCCGCTTCTCCGCTAAAGACTGACGCGCTGCATCCAGAATCACCGCGGCATCATATGCATCTTCAAGGGTCGAAAGCGGCGCCAGCTGGCCCGTCAGGCAGTCATTGAGAAAATAACTTTGAACCTGGACGAAACTGTCCCAGTAGGTGCCGTCGTCCCAGAATGGTATTGGGGCACCATCGAATTTGGTGACATCCCAAGGGATGACACCGCTACCCTTCATACCTATAACCTTGAAATAACAAGACCAGGGCTCACGGCTTCGATCATCAGCAGAGAAGCTACCCCAGAGATTCGCAATTTTGCCGTCTGGATACTCCGCTGTAATCATCAATTGGTCATCGGCGGCCTGGTCGGTGAAATGCACGTTTGTGCCGGTTGCATATACGTGAGATGGGCGCCCCAAGAAGTACAGCATGCAGTAAGCATGATGCACCATGAGTTCACGCATCGTGAGATCGGGTCCACCAGTCGACGCGTCGTGTCGTTTATTGTAGATTGCCCAAAAGTTTACGATTTGCCCAAGCCTTCCAGACTTGATATGCGCGTTCAACCGTCTCATGCTCTCTGCGTAGACATAGTTATGCGACGGCATACAAGTGCGATTATGCGCTTTTGCAATCTTGGCAAGCTCTCGAATTTGCGACGCGATCGGCGAAAGTGGCTTTTCAAGAAGAACATGTTTCCCCGCCGTCAGCGAACGCTTTGCATATTCAAAGTGCGAGTCCGAGCCAGTGGCCACCAGCACGGCATCGACTTCTTGATCGTTTAGGAGTTCTTCCAACGTTGAGTAGGCTGTTCCACCAAAGCGTTCGCAGAAACCCGCCGCTTTAGCGGCAGCTCGAGACCATCCACCGACGAAACGGTGTTGGCCGAGTTCCCGAATTGCCTCGACGTGAAGCTCGGCAACCTTACCCAGTCCTATGATCGCAACTTTCATGGCGTAACCTATTTTGTAATGCTGAACCTAATGAGAGAGGGCACCTAGTTCCCTATCTTGATCGAGCGACCTTCACGCCAAGACTGGGTCGCTGCATCTGCGATGAGCTGTGCACGAAGGCCATCCTGCGCATCTGGCTGTGGCTTCTGGCCACTGGCAACAGCTTCGACAAAGTGCCGCATCTCAGCAAGATAAGCCGCTTCAAAACGCTCCAAGAAGAACAATGTTAACGTATACAAACGGCATATCGCGCGAATGTCAACGATTACATGACGAAATTTTCTACGACACATAACGCCGAGGCCACTGGCGATACGAGCGATCCCAGCCTCACCGGCTTGTGCATTCCTTCCCCGGTTGGCCGCTTGTATTTCCTACAATTTCGCTGGCGAAACGCTGCCGATAGGATCCGGTTCTCCGATCTGAAGAGTGACGGTCGAACCACAGAGCAAAATGGCAGCAAACCGAAGCATTCTCCCCATATTCGATCACCGTCGACTGTCACGGTCGCTCAGAACGCTGCAGGCAGCGAAGCATCGGGAGGAGCTTCTCCCTGCACTGGACGAACTTTGCGTGCGATACGGCTTGTCGCACATGACATTCCTCGTGGTTTGCAGCGGAGGCAGGTCAGACTCATACCCCTATTACTGCACGACCTATCCAGAAGCATGGGCAGAGATCTACGTCGACAAGCGCTATTTCGACATAGACCCGGTGATTGACGTCGTTCGGTGGGGTTTCATGCCGGTGGATTGGTCCTCTCTCGATCGGCGGTCAGCACGGGCCTCCCGTGTATTTAAAGAAGCGCGTTCCTACGACATCGGTCCGAATGGCCTCACGATCCCTATCCGAGGTCCAAAAGGCGAACGCTGTCTCTTTTCCGTGACCTCGAACCTACCCAAGCGCGATTGGTCGCGGCTACGCGCTTCGAGCATTCACGAGCTGCAGATCCTGTCACACTATCTTCATGAGACGGTGTTTTCTACCACCGGCCTTCGAGAGGTCGGCCGCTATAGAGACCTCTCCAGGCGCGAAGGCCAATGTCTTCAATTACTTGCGACAGGTCGGATTGCCAAACAGATAGCAGCGGACCTGGGCATCTCTGAAAATTCCGTGAAGTTGTACCTGCGATCGGCAAGGCTCAAATTGGGTGCCGCAACAAGTCATCACGCCGTTGCCAAGGCGAGCTTCCTCGAATTGATCAAGGTCTGACCGCGCTCGATCGCAGCTTCGAGTCTCCGTTGGGCTTTCCCAACAACATCAATCTACCGAATTCGGTAGATTGGCTGCCCCCTCGCCAGGGTCCACACATGGCACTCACAAAGTCACACACGGGGGATGCTGGCGCAGCCCAAACATCTCGATGAGAGCTGAGATGAAGCGCGCCTCCGCCGATGGTATTTGGGAGATGGCTATGGTGGATCGACTGACGATTGAACACTGGCGAAACGCTCCCAGGCTTACATCGTTCGCAGCGTTCTTCGAAAGGACCGCAAGCGGAGAAGGTGGAGCACCGGACCTTGCCGAACCGCAACTCGACATGAGCCTGCTCGACTTCGACCTCGAGGGCGCAGTTTTCGCGGATACACATCGGCGTCTTTGGGGCCATTTTGACAGCCATTACTTTGCCAGCATTCCCTACAGGCTCGAAGAGGAGTGCCGCCTGGGTGCTGCGATACTTTCCTTCGGCCTGAGGACCTGGACGCGCAGCGCCTCCCCAACGACAATATACACTCTGGGCACGGGCACTGGTTGCCTTGCGCGCACGCTTGCCACGCTTGGCAATGGTCGCATCGCGGCGCTCTGCTGCAGCCCAACGGCAGCCAACCGGGCATCATTCTTTGCGAACCGGGGAAGCGAGCACGCGCACTTCTTCCACGGCCCGTTCTTTGAGTTGGACGACGACCGATACGCGACCGACGACGATCTTCTCCCATTTCGAGGCGGATTTGACGTGCTATTTGAGGACACGACGTTTCAGATGTACGACCGCGATCGGCTAAAGCAGCTGGAGTTCGTCGTTCCTCGCATACGGCCTGGCGGTCTTCTCGTGCAGGTGCAGAAGCTCGCACATGAAGACCGCGACATCTATGAGCAGCGAGAGCGGCAAAAGGACGAGCTTTTCAAGTCCCGGTTCTTCTCGACAGGCCACATATCCAAGAAAAAGGATGAAGTTCTCAACACGATGACAGATCTTCAAGTCGATCTGGCGACTACGGTAGCCGCTCTGGGGGCGTTTTTCCGATACTCGGTGCTAACCTGGAACAGCGGGAACTTCTACACGATCGTGTCATCCAACTCCCGGGCTTCCGTGTTGGAACTGATTTCGCTGATGGTGAAGCCGGCAATTCCACCAGGCTATTGCTACGAACGTTTGCCAGCCGCGATCGTCGATACCGAGGTAGAGGCGTTGGCCCCTGATTTGAAGTGGCGCGGCGCGAATACCATGACGCTGCTCGCGCCAAGGCGTCTGGCATCGTGAAATGACGGCACCACCCATAGCAAACAAGCATTGCAGCGCAGCCGAGGTGCAACGCGCGTTGTCTGCATTGATGCCGCATCTTACCTCCTATTGGGAGCGTCCGCTTCGAGATTACGCTTCGTTTGCCCACGACGTTGAAAACTTCCACGCCAAGTGTTGCGCGCGCCGTCATGCAATGGAGCTGCTCCGCGGTTGCATCGAACGAGCGGCGCGCAGGTCCGGTTACAAGCCTGAGGAAGCTCGAAGCGCCAGCCTTCAGTTGGTGGCATCGCCGGTGCTGCAGACCGGTCCGCATTGCCTGCTGCTGATCGAACCGGATGCGTTCTACACGCATCTGTTCAGCCTGTTGGGCCTGAACGCCAATAGCCGCGAATGGTACATCACGTATCACGCCTCAACGGTCAGTTTCGCGGAAAAGGCAAAGAAGGGTCCCGGATGGCTCTGGCTTGAAGGCGAGCCCCTCAACGTCTTTGGCTTACCCCGGAGCCGGATGGATTCATTCAGCATCTGCGCTCTGAATGGTCCCTATCGTTTCGCTTTCTCCAATGCCAAAGGCGATCCAGCACCGAATGACGCGGCCGCCCTTCTCCTCGCCGAACTGCCGTCTGATGAATTTGCTTCTGCGGTCGACGCAATCAGGGCGGCCAATCAAACCCTCTGGCACGGCAAGCTCCCCTCCCCCATCAAGCTACTTCAGCTCGACGATTTCGACATCGCAGACCTGGTCGCCGATCATCTCGACGACGCGGGATCCTGGATGTCGGCTGGTTTCATCGGAGACGGAAAGGCTGCCGAGAGCATCCTGCACGCCATGGATCGCCTGAACGTTGGACCCTGGCAGGGTTGGGTACGCAGAACGACCGATCTGTTCTGGCGCATGGAAAAGGGTAGGATTGTTCCGCTCCGCCTCCAGGACAACGCCCTCAGGGCTGCTGCCCCGTCCAGTTTCGAAGTGAAGTTCCGGCCGAACAGTATCGCAGCGGCGCTTCGGCAACGAGCGATCGTGCCCAGCCTCTATACAGTGTTCCTGGTGACATCCATCCTGCCCGGCGTGAGGGCACTTGGGGGATGTCGCCAGACAATCTACTACCCGCTTATGCGCTATCTAACCGCGGTTGGCCTTGAGCAATCGGGTAATTTCGATCTCTTGACCGAGCTGCGTGGGGACGATCGACCCGCGCTCTGGGGGCATCGTGTCTTGAAGCCTGCGGGCGGCTATCCCTTCCAGGAGCTTTTCGGCGAGGCCCCGAGGCCCCTTTCAGAATACGCGGAGATGCCTTTGGTGCAGTCGAGCGGTGATCTCGGAAGTTTCACCCGGGATCCGATCTGGGCGGAGCTGTCGAAGCACATCGCCAACGGGTTCATCAACTCGGGGGCGGTCGAATGGCAGTGGTCTCGTCCGTGAAAACGGATGCCGAGCGCTTCAATGCTGGAGCGTCTACGTGCATCCGATCAGATGCCCGGCATAGAAGCGCGTGCTGGAGATCGACGTGTGATTGAAAGAGGAGCGGTGATCCGGCGCCTATCGGTCAAGGACGTAGACGTGTTTCGCCGCATACGTCTGGAGGCGCTGTCACACGAACCGATTTCGTTTGCGAGTGTCTTTGGTGATTGGGTCCATCTCTCTGCCCGCGAATGGCGCCAACATCTGGCTCAGCCGGTGTTTGTTGCGTTCCTAAGTGGGCAGCCCGTCGGCATGATGGCGCTCAGGTTGGAGCGTGCTAGAAAAATGACCCATCGCGCGAGACTTGTCAGTGTCTATGTGCGGAAAAGCGAACGCGGAACCGGGCTTGCTGCAACCCTTTTGCACGAAGTTGCAGAGCATGCACGAGACTGCGGCGTTCTGCAGCTGGAGCTCGCGGTCAGTGCAGAGAATTCAGCAGCGATACGCTTCTATGAACGCCACGGTTTCGTAGAAGTTGGCCGCATTCCAAACGGCTTCCTGGGCCACGGCACCGAGAACGACGAGCTGGTCATGGTACTGCGCTTGAAGTAATGGCTAAGCTTGCGACCGGAGCCGAAATGCCGGTTTCGACCCCGTTGCTGTCATTGGCGTCGGACACGACGAACGGCTCGATTGAGCCCAATCCGGTCCTTCCAGGTGTCGCCGTCGGCGGCACAGGTGGGGTGGTGAGCGGAAGTCCCCTCGAGGGCGATGAACGTCTGCAGTGCACCCTGTTGTGGAAGTTTGGACGCTGGTGTTCCAATCGTCGCTCCGAGTGGAACACCAGCAATCTGGAATTACATGCGGGCCAATTTCCGCGCGAGCGCCAGAAACCGGAACAGGTGTGGCGAGCGGTTGTCGCGTCGATAGTTTAGCGAGAGTTTGGTGCCCGGATTGAACCCTTCAAAATTCCGGTAGACGACCCCGGTCCGCTCGTTGAGGGCGACCGACTGGGGCACGACACACACACCCACGCCGACCGAGACGAGACTGATAGCGGTCAAAAAGTCCTGAGCCATAACCTGTGAAGCAGGGATGAAGCCGTTCCGCTTGCAGACGTCGAGGACGTAGTCCGCGTAGCTCGGCCTCGGTCGGCGCGGGAAAAGCACGAACGGCGTTTCTCGCAGTTCTTCGAGCTTCATCGGACCTTGGAAGTCGGCGTATACGTCTGGCAGCGCAAGGACCAGCGGCTCCTGGATCAACGTCTCGGCTTTCAGCTCCGAATCCTCGATGGCCGGACGCGCAGCAGCAATATCGATCTCCCTCTGGATCAGGGCGCGCTTCAGCTCAGCGTTGTTCATGGCAGACAGTGCCAACTCGATGTCCGGATTGGCAACTCGAAATGCCTTGATGATGTTGGGCAGGACTCCGAACGTGGCGGTGCCGACGAAGGCGATCCGCAGACGACCTGCAACCCCTTCGCCGATGCGTTTCACCTCGCGCTCCGTCTGGTCAACGCGCTCCAATATTTCTCTTGCCCGTTCCTGAAGCAGTTCGCCCGCTTGGGTGAGCCTGATCTGGCTGCGGCTGCGATCGAACAGGATTGCCCCGATCTCCTTTTCGAACTGAGCTATCTGGCGACTGAGCGGAGGTTGGGCAATGCCGAGCCGCGCGGACGCCCTTCCGAAATGCAGCTCTTCCGCCACCGCCAGAAAATAGCTCAGCCGTTTGAAGTCCATCATCGTCCGTCAGGCATGAGTTAGCTCCGCATGGGAGTGTCTCATAAGCTCCAGCGCCTCCTGAAAATAGGACCGGAAGGCGGCGGGGTTCTCGCTCATCGGAAAATGTCCAAGATCCTTCATGATGGCAAGGGTGGCGCCGTCAATGGCCTCCGCGGTCCGACGGGCGTCCTCGGGTGTGCAGGTCATGTCGTATTCGCCGCACATGATATGCACCGGCGTCTGTCTCGTGTCGATCATTCCCAGCCTGCCGACGAGGCTGTCATCCTTCGTGTAGAAACTGAGATCGCCGCGGAACACCCCTGGCCCCGATTGCATGAACATCCACTGGGTGTTCCAGCGTTCGACGGGGGGCGCCTGAGGCGCAATATTGGCCGACACTAGGGCGGCGCCCATCTCGCCGCCATGGGCGTCGGGACGATGAAACCAATCAATGTCATACCACGCCGGCTGGAAATCGGACGCCTCGACGGCGATGAAGCCGGCAAAACGATCGGGATGCAGCGCTGCCAGTTGCAGAGCGATCCGACCCCCCATTGAGCACCCCGCGAGCAGCGGCTTCTCCAGGCCCAGCGCGTTGCAAAACGAGAGCACTGTTTCGATGTAGGTTCCGGTGGTCAGAAGGTATTCCGCAGTCTCGAATCCTTGCGGCGGCAAAGACTTGCCGTGCCAGGGCATGTCGAATGCCAGGAAGCGGTGCGAACTGGTGAAAACCTCGTCGTTGAGAATGAACCGCCATTGGCGCGTATCGGCCCCGGCCGTATGCAGGCAGACCACCGGACGGCCTCGGCCGGCTTCTTCGAAGTAGACCCGCAATGGTGTGCCATCGACGGTCAGGCGGATATATCGGCCGGTGATCGGCTCGATCGACGATGTCATTGGCTTTCCTCCCGCCGTCCCAATGCCATGAATTCCTTGAAGTAGCGCAGGTTTTTCACGAGCGTCAGAATATCTCCGTCGATGCGGCCATGCCCATATTTCACAAGACCGAAAATGTCATGGAAGCCGGGCTCCGGTATCGGATGCCAGAATTTGTCCAGCGCCTCACCTTTGGCCCTGAGCGCGAAGCGCCAGGGCAGTTTCTTGCTTGGACCTTCTTTGATCTCTGCGACGCGGCCCTTCTCGAAGGTGAGGTAAAACTCATCCTGGTCGATCTCGATCAGCACCGTTTCATTGAACAGGCGCCCGAGGCGCAGGAGATGAGGCGTCGCGTCGAGTCTCTCCGCCATGTGATCGAGTTTGGAGCGATGTACAGTGTGCGGCGTTCCAGGCGTCATTTGCTTCCTGCCTTCCGCGCCATAAAGCGCACCTTATCTTCGTCGAGGATCATGCCGAGCCCAGGGCCGCTCGGTACATGGATCTCGAACTCCTCGAAGACCAGCGGCGCCGCGACCAGGTCGTCCACGAGAATACGTGGCCCGAAGTGCTCGCTTCCCCATTCGAGCTTGGGGAGCGTCGAAAACACAGCCATGTGCGCTGCTGCGCCGATGCTGCTTTCCAGCAGGCACCCGCCATAAAGCTCGATACCGAATGCCTGCGCGATGCCGGCCGCTCGCTTGAGCTCAAGAAGCCCGCCGCTTTTCACCAGCTTGAGGGAATAAACGCTTCCGCAGGCGCGCGAGGCGACACTCGCCAGTTCCGTGTTGGTGAAGGCCGCCTCGTCGATGAGGAGCGGGATACGGGTCCGCGAAGCGACGCGCGCCATGGCGTCGCGTTGGGATGCCGGAACCGGTTGCTCGATCAGTGCCACGCCGAGTTCCTCGAGCGCGGGAAAGAGCCTGATGCATAGTGCTTCCGTCCACGCTTGATTGACGTCGACGATCAGCCTCACGTCGTCGCCCAAGCCAGCGCGCAAATGTTGCAGGCGCCTCACGTCGGCATCCGGCGCGTTGAAGCCGAGTTTGATCTTGAAGTCCTTGTGCTGACGCAGACGAAGCTTCTCGCGCGCTTCCTCCAGCTCCTGTTCGGCGTCGCCCGAGGCGAGCGCCCAGATCACGCCGATTCTGTCGCGGACCTGCCCGCCGAGCAAGGCACTGGCGGGCAGGCCGAGCGTGCGGCCGACGGCATCAAATAGTGCCGACTCGACGGCCGCCTTTGCAGCGAAATTGCGCGTGGCCGCCTTTGACATGCGCACGGCATTGGCCTCGAACAGCATGGCATTCTGATCGGCGAGGGCGGGGGCGAGATATTTCTCGATGACCGCCTGTATTGACTCAACACTCTCCTCGGCCCAACGCGGCCCGCCGAGCGTAGAAGCCTCGCCGATGCCCGTCACACCGTTCTCAAGCAGAACCCGCACGAGAACAAATCCCTGATGGGCGATCTCCGTGTTCGAAAGCTTGTGCCGGCGAACGGTAGGAGCCTCGAGGATGGTCGCTGCTATGGACCGAATCCGCGTGTCCCGCGTACTGGCCGCGGAATGGTCAGGAGTTGAGGATGGTTCAGCGATGGCGAGGGGCATGTTCCTATTGCCTTTCGAGCTGATCCGCCAGAGACGCCGCTCGGCGGATCGATGCTTGAATGCTGCTGCGGTGATTACTCGGCGGCGACAGCTATGGTGCCCTTGGCCGGCTTGAGCTTGAAATCGAATTCCATGACGAGATCCGTATCCGCGCCAGCTCCGGCCTTGCCCATCTTGCCAATCAGGCTTTCCTTAACCGCGAAGACCGCGTCGTTGTCGAGATACTCGGTGTCCGCGTCATAGATCTGCGAGACAAGGCTTGAATAGCCATCCTTCTTGAGCATGAAGTGGATATGGCCAGGGCGCCACGGGTGGTGCCCCATATAGTTCAGCAATTCGCCGGCGGCGCCGTCGTAGGGGATCGGATAGGGAACCGGCCGAATTCCGACGAATTCGTATTCGCCTTTTTCGTCGGTCAGGAAGCGGCCGCGAAGATTGTAATCGGGCTGATCCGGATCCTGCTGTTCATAGAGGCCGTTCGGGGCGTCCTCCCAAACGTCGACCGTCACGCCAGGAATGGGGCGTCCTGCCGTGTCGCGCACCACTCCGCGGACACGCACTGTCTCGGAGCCTTCGAAGCTCTTCTGAACAATCGAGGCGCCCTTCGGCAAAACGGGCGGGTTTTCGCGATAGAACGGTCCGAGGACGGTGGATTCGCTCTCGCCATCGGTCACCGCGTGGTCGAGCATGTCGACAAGGACTTCGACGCCCAGGATGTCGGCAAGCAGGATGAACTCGTTGCGTGCGTGATCTGAAATGTGTCCGGCGCGGACGAGGAATTGACAGGCTTCAATCAGCTCCGCATGGGTGATCTTCGCCTCGATACAGAAGGCGTGGATGTGGCGGATGAGGCTTGCGAGAATCTGCCGGTTGCGGGCCGGAATATCCGGCGACAGTGCGGCGATTACGACATCCGAAATATTTTGCTGGCTTACGTTTCGCATTTTCTCCTCCTTGCAAATGCGTAGGTGGGCGGTTCCGTCCTCACCACATGAACTCGGTCTCGACCTCAAGCCTGTCGACTGACGCAGCCTTTCGCGTATTTTCCACGACGCCGAATTTGCCTTTGAAGAAAAGCAGCGGTTCATCGCCGTCGCTTCTCGCGAGCGACTGGACACGGCCGACGAAGATCGTGTGATCGCCGGCGAGGATTTCGTCGTGGACGATGGCCGAGAACGTGACAAGCGCGCCGCGGATCACTGGAAGGCCATCGAGTGTGTCGAACAAATCATGCAGGTCAGCGTTTGGCTTGCCTGCGAAGTGCCAAGCAACAGAGTCCATTCCGCAAGCAAGAACGCTGACGGCGAAACGCCCCGACTTCTGGATTTTCTCGAGCATTCGCGCCTTCTCGGCGATTGAGATGGCAATCAGTGGCGGATCGAGCGAAATCGACATGAACGCATTCGCAGTCATGCCGTGATCGTGGCCGTCGCTATGTGTGGTAATGACATTAACACCAGTCGCGAAGACACCGCAGGCGTCGCGAAACGTACGGGGGTCAAGCAGTCGCATGGTGTCCTCCATTGTCACTGGACGGTCGAAACGGCAGAAGCTCCGACCATCCTTCCAGCCGTTCTGCCTCCAGGACACGTCCTGCGGCCCTAAGGGCGCGAATGCGTGTGCTCGATACGACCTCGCCGGATTCGCAGCATACGGCTGGAAGGATCCGCGTATCGAAGTAGCTGGCGAGCAACTCCGGAGTCCCTTTCTTGCAGGAACCGAAGCGGAAATCGGAGCCGATCCAGATGACCAGCGGCGCGACCCGACCGACATCCTGGATGAAATCGGTGGCTGTGCGGGCCCGATAGGCCGCATCGAAACGGGCGACGACGATGTGGTCGGGGCCAAGTGCGCTTATCCGCGCGACTTTCTCGCCAATCGAAGTGAGCGGACGGGCACCGCACAGCAGAGCCTTGGGAGGCGGATCGAACGTGTAGACGACCGAGGGAACCCCGAGTCTTTGCGCACTGAGCACGGTCGACCGGATCAACGCCTGGTGGCCGCTGTGGACGCCATCAAAGGCTCCGATCGTCAGGGCCGACCCGGAAAGCGTCAATCCGGTGTCGTCGTGAATCTGCGTATGAATGCGGGGGTGATGATCCATGGTCTCCTCCCATGTTCCCAACCATGGCGACTTCTCCAGTGCCATCAATGACGCAAGCCTAGCGGCTGATGGCACACGCTGCGATGCCTGAACTGGTATCGCATGATACCTATCAATCGCTCTTCTTCAGCGCATAGTTTGTTGCCTCGGAAAGGGAGGAGGCGCCCTTTCGGATTTAGGCGCCCGCCGGGCAGGCAGCTTGTCCGGCTAAATGGAGGAGTGACCCGAAATGAACAATCTGGCTATCGCGTCCGAGGAAAAAGAAACCGCGACCGACGCTTACACGGGCTCGGAGTTCCTGGAGAGCATTCAGGACGGCCGCGAGATCTATATTTACGGTGAGCGCGTCAAAAACGTCACCGAGCATCCGGCATTTCGGAATTCCGCGCGAATGGTGGCGCGCTGGTACGATCGGTTCCACGAAAAGAAGAATGAAATCGGCGTGCTGACCGATACCGGCTCGGATAAGCTGACGCATCCCTTCTTCCTGGGATCGAAGACGAGCGAGGATCTGATCAAGTCGCGGGACGCGATTGCCGAGCTGCAGAAGGTCTCCTACGGGTGGATGGGCCGGTCCCCGGACTACAAGGCCTCGTTCTTGGGAACACTGGGTGCCAATTCGGCCTTCTACGGCGAATATGCCGAGAATGCGCGCACCTGGTACGCCCGCACGCAGGAGCGGCTCGACTACTGGAATCACGCCATCGTCAATCCGCCGATCGATCGTGACCGCCCGATCGAGGAGGTGCGCGACGTCTTCATGCATGTCGAGAAGGAGACGGACAAGGGGCTCATTGTCTCGGGAGCCAAGGTCGTCGCGACGGGTTCGGCTCTCACGCACTACAATTTCATCGCCCACTATGGCATTCCAATCAAGGACAGGTCCTTTGCGCTAATCTTTACCGCGCCAATGGACTCGCCTGGCATCAAGCTCATTGCCCGCTCGTCGTACGAGTTCAATGCGGCCGCGACCGGATCGCCTTTTGACTACCCGCTTTCCAGCCGCCTGGACGAGAACGACTCCATTCTCGTCTTCGACAAGGTATTGGTGCCTTGGGAGAACGTGTTCATCTACGGAGACGTCGACAAGATCAATCAGTTCTTCCCAGCATCGGGCTTCGTCCCACGCTTTACGCTGCACGGCCTTACGCGCCTGTCGGTGAAACTCGACTTCATCGCCGGTCTCTTCTCGATGGCTGTCGAGGCAACGGGCTCGAAGGATTTTCGCGGCGTCCAGGCCGGCGTCGGCGAGGTCATCGCTTGGCGCAACACGTTTCATGCACTCGGTGATGCGATGGTGAAGTCGCCGGTTCCTTGGCAGGGAACCGAAGGCTACAACCTGCCGAACCTCAATGCCGGTCTTGCCTACCGCGTGTTGGCGCCGATGGCCTACCCGCGGATCAAGGAGCTGATCGAGCGTCACGTTGCGAGCGGCCTTATCTATCTGCCGTCGAGTGCTGCCGATTTCGAAAGTGAGGCGATCCGTCCTTATCTTGACCGCTTCGTACGTGGCTCGAACGGCTATGCCGCGCTGGACCGGGTGAAGCTCTTGAAGCTTCTGTGGGATGCCATCGGCACCGAGTTCGGCGGTCGCCACGAACTGTATGAGCGCAATTATGCGGGTAACTATGAAAACCTTCGGATCGAGACCTTAGGAGCGGCGACGGTCACCGGCGATCTCGCGTCCATGCAGTCCTTGGTGAAGGCCTGCATGAGCGAGTACGACCTCTCCGGATGGACGGGTTCTGATCTGATAAATCCGGATGACATCAGCCTCGTGGGCCGAGGTTCCGTCCAAGCAGCTTAGTGGTTCCACTGCGGTTCGGCTTCGCCTTATCGTAGCTCCAGAAGCCTCCAACCCTTTGGATCAGGGTTGGAGGCATTTCTTTGCCACCGTTCTGTTTTTCCATACGTGCCGTTGCCGTATGGCTGGGATGAGCTCAAACCCGCCGTTCATCGTACCGGACGGCAACGGCAGCAACGGGTCCGACCTCGTCCAAACCAGCCGCGCATCCGAACGTCTTGAAAGTCCGCAACTTGCTCGTTCAGATGAGCAAGCTGAAGGGCCGTCTTCCACCCAAAAAAAGAAGTCTGCGCCGGGTGCCAAGCGGCAGGCTTCCATCAACAAGCCTCTCCTTGCTTGCGCAACTGGATAGGCGCAGTGCCTGAGCCCACTCACCTCATTGTGCACGGCAAACCCCGTGCCCGGCGGACAGGTTGCTGCCGCCGCGCTCTGCTGCGAAGACCTGTGACCAGTTCGGCCACGAACAGCGCGCTGCGACTATTTCTTTAGACGAACACCCACGCCGCCACCGTTTTCAGGGATGAACTCGATGCCGGCGCTTTCCAAAGCCAGTCGAATGGCGTTTAGGTTTGCACTCGTAAGGGATGTGGTCCCATCCTCAACTTCCGCACGGCTCACCGTTGCGACACCAATACCAGCTGCTTTTGCAAGCTCTTTTGCGCTCCAACGGATCAACGCGCGGGCCGCACGTATCTGCGCACCCGTGATTTCGTTGGCATCATATGATTTCGAATTGATCAATCTGATCTCGTGTGCTACCTAGACGTTACTTGAGACTGCAGTTCACTCTCGAATGGCGGCATCAAGGGAACTGCGGCTGCATCCGGTGCGGGAACACCGAATACAGCCTGACCACAACCAAGCTTACGGGAGCTCGGATCATGGCTGATTCCGACAATAGCAGAACTTTGTCTACGGTCACCCGAGGAGATTTCCATTCCTTCGTGGCGGCGTCCTTACCCACACCTCCAGAGCTTGCCATCACAAAGAGCCGGTCTTCCGATCCGCGCGGCGAAGATCACGCGCTCGCACTTTGGCACCAATGGTGCGCCGCCTGGCAGCGCTTATGCGAATCAAACTTGCGCCAGCAGCAGCTCGAAAGATCGCTCTTTCCGGTTTGTTTGCCACCACCGCTCGAGCAAGGCGCAGGCTCGCGAACCTACAGCGAGGCCCTCGAAGCTGAGGATCGTGCATCCATCGCGGAGGAGCGGGCCGCGGAAACCTTGTGGGAGACGCCGGCGGTGTCGGTCGCGGGCGCCGCCGCCAAACTCCATGCCGCCATGACCAAATGGCAGCCCTCCCCCACAAGCCAGGAAGAGCCTTGGCCGCAAATCCGTATCGTCATCGCCGACCTCCTGCAGATCGATATGGCCTCAGTTGCAAGCGGACGAAATCGCCTGTCGACGCCCGAACTCCAACCCGAGTTTCAAAGCAGTTGAACGGGCGACGGCGGAGTACGCGCGGTTCCGGCCTCGGCTCAACTTCACATGACATGCGCAAACGCGCCCTTGCATGCATTGCCGTGGAACCCCGCGTTGAGAACTGCTCCAACGCGACGTTCCGACTCTACCAAAAAACTAAAACAAGGAACTTCGAATGAAACTGGGAAGCCCATTTCGGCCACGCCTGCTTTCGGCGCTTCTGATCTCCATCTTTCTCGGGAGTGCTCCGGCGACGCCGGCCCAGGCACAGGAACGGGGAGAGCTTCGGATCGCTACGTCCTACAAGCTGATGACGCTCGATCCGCAGTATGCCAACCTGAACGAGAACACGTCACTTCTCTCCCATATTTATGAACGGCTCGTCTATCAGGATGAGAATCTTGAGTTGAAGCCTGGCCTCGCCACCTCCTGGCGGCCTCTGTCCGATAGCCAATGGGAGTTCAAGCTCCGCGAAAATGTCCGGTTCCATGACGGCTCGGCGTTTGACGCAGACGATGTCGTCTACACGATCGAGCGCATTCGGGACGTCCTGAAACCGCCGAGCGGCGGCTTTCGCTCCTATGTGAGCGGCATCAAGTCGGTCTCGGCACCCGATCCCCTTACCGTCCTTATCGAGACGAACGGCGCAGTCCCCAATCTGCCCCTCTCTTTCTCCTCCATTTTTGTGATGAACCGGCCCTCTGAGGGGTTCGTGACGACCGAGGACCTCAACGCCGGACGCCCGCCTGTCGGTACTGGCCCTTACAGATTCGAGAGGTGGAGTTCCGGCGAGAGCCTGAGGCTTGCCCGGAACGACGACTACTGGGGCGGCGAGCCTGTCTGGTCCAAGGTTACCTTCCGGGTCATCGAGAACCCGGCAGCGCGCGTGGCGGCGCTCAGCACGGGAGAGGTCGATGTGGCCGACGCAATCCCGGCCCGCGACGTCGCCTCCTTGGAGCAGCGCGGCGCCAAAATCGCGAGCGTGGGTGCTGCACGTGTTAACTTCGTACAGTTCGACGTTGCGCGTGAGACGCTTCCGGGCGTGACCGACAAATCGGGTGAACCGATCGCCAATCCCTTCAAGAACCCGCTGGTCCGCCGGGCGCTTGCGTTGGCTACGGACCGGGGCATTCTCGTCGACAAGATCCTCGCGGGCTATGGCACGGCTGCTGCTCAGGTCTTTCCCAACAGCCTGCCGGGCACCTCGGCGAAACTCCTGCCCGAGGCGCCCAACTACGAAGAGGCAAAAACCCTTCTTTCGAAGGCCGGGTTCCCGGATGGTTTCAACCTTGTTCTCGCTGGGCCGGCGGGCCGTTACCCGGGTGACGCCGAAAGTCTTCAGGCGATCGCCCAAAGCTGGGCCCGCATCGGCGTAAACGCCCAGCCTGCAGCCGCACCGTTCTCGGTCTTCAACACCAAGCGAGCGGCTGGCGACTATGGTGTCTGGTACGGCGGCACCTCCGGCGAGGCGGTCGACATCATTCTCCATACGCTGCTCGCTTCTCCGAATTCCGAGCGCGGGACCGGTGCGTTGAACTTCGGGAAATATCAGAACGCTGCCTTCGACGGGATGCTGGCAAAGGCAGAGAGCGTTGAGGCGGGACCGGGGCGGAACGCGGCGCTCGCGCAGGCGACGGAGTTCGTAATGGCCGACCAGCCGATCATACCGCTCTACCATTTCCACCACATCGTCGGATACGGCCCGCGGATCGGCTCCTATGTGATGCACCCCCGCGGCTGGACGACCGCGATGCAGACGCTTGCGGCGGCGGAGTAAGCGGTCATGGGCATGATTTCGGTTGCATTGGGAAGGTTGTCCCAAGCCTTCCTGCTCCTCATCGCCATGTCGCTGATTGGTTTCATCGGCATCCACAGCGTCGGCAATCCGGTCTTCAACGTCGTCAACGTCGAAACCGCGACGCCCGAGGACATTCGGGCTGCAACGATCGCGCTCGGTCTCAATCAGCCGATCTGGCGCCAGTACCTCGTCTTTATCGGCAATGTCGTCAGCGGGAACTTCGGCATCTCCTACATCTATCACCTGCCGGCCTTCGATCTGGTGATGAGCAAACTGCCGGCGACGCTGGAGCTCGCCTCCATCGCGATGCTCATTGCGGCGCCACTCGGAACTGGACTCGGCCTGGTTGCTGGCCGACGGAGCGGTAGCCTGTTCGACAGAACCATGCTCAAGGCGAGCGTGTCTGCGCTGAGCATCCCTTCCTTCTGGCTGGCGATGATGCTTATCCTCGTAGGCGCCATCCTGACCGGCTGGTTCCCGTCCGGCGGCCGCGGCGCGACTGCAAGCTTCCTGGGGCAGGAATGGAGTTTTCTGACTGCAAACGGATTGTGGCACCTCGTGCTTCCGGCCCTGGCGCTGGCGATACCGAACATCGCCCTGATCGCCCGCCTGTCGCGATCGGGCACGATTGAGGTCGAAAACCTGGATTACACGCGGTTCTGCCGTGCCAAGGGGCTTTCCTCGCAAAGGATCTTGCTCCGCCACACGCTTCCGAACATCAGCGTGCCGATCGTGACAATCATCGGTCTGCAGTTCGGCGGCATGCTCGCCTTTGCCGTAGTGGTGGAATCAATCTTCTCGTGGCCGGGCGTCGGCAAGCTCCTGATCGACTCCATCCAGTTGCTCGACCGGCCGGTGGTGATGGCGACCCTGACCTTCATCGCGGTCGCCTTCGTCGTGCTCAACGCCCTTGTCGACCTCTTCTACGCCGTGCTCGACCCGCGCGTGCGCCTGTCTTCATGAAAGATGACCCGTCATGAAAGCCCAAATCCTAAGCGCGCTGAAAAAGCGCCCACATCGACCGGTCCTCACCGCGTCCAAGGTGCTGCTGGTTAGCTACATCCTGGTTGCCGTCGCCGCTCCGCTGATCGCACCACAAAATCCCTACGATCCGCTGCAGATCTACGGCTGGGAGGCGTCCTCCCCGCCCGGCACGCTTGGCAGCGGTGGCTATCACTACCTGCTCGGAACCGACGGGCTCGGCCGCGATATCATCAGCACCGTCCTCTATGGTCTTCGCATCAGCCTGGTGGTGTCGATCGTAAGTAGCGCGATCGCCGCCCTGATCGGGCTGACCGCCGGCGTCAGTGCTGCCTATTTTGGGAAGTGGGTGGATGTTGCGATCATGCGGCTCGTCGACCTGCAGCTGAGCCTGCCGACGATCCTGATTGCGCTCATCGCCATCGTCACGCTCGGGCCGGGCATAGACCGGATCATTCTGGCCTTGATCATCGCTCAATGGGCGACCTATGCACGGATCGCGCGCGGCGTAGCCTTGAGCGAGGCAAGCAAGCCCTACATGGACGCGGCCCGCTTGATGCGGCTGCCGACCTCCCGGATCGTCTTCCGTCACCTTTTGCCGAACAGCATCGCGCCCGCCATCACCTTAATACCGATAGAGGTCGGCCATGCCGTCGCACTCGAGGCAACCCTCTCCTTCCTGGGTTTGGGCGTTCCGATCGACAAGCCCTCGCTCGGCTCCGCGGTCGCAAACGGCTTCCAGTACCTACTGACCGGCCAATACTGGATCAGCCTGTTCCCGGGCCTCGCGCTCTTCGGCCTGATCGCCAGCATCAATCTCGTCGGCGAAGACGTTCGACGCAGCCTCGATCCAAGGAACCATGCGATATGACAGTGGAATGCGTGACGACACCCCTGCTGCGGGTGCAGAACCTTGTCCTTCGATATGTTTCCAAGGCCGGCTCAACGACGATCTTGTCGGATGTGAGCTTCGAACTCGGGCGCGGCGAGATCCTCGGTATTATCGGCGAGTCTGGAGCTGGAAAGTCGACCATCGGCAATGCCATCCTTGGCCTGCTTTCGCCTGAGTTCCAGCAGACGTCCGGAACGATCACCTTCGACGGCAAGGCGTTGGACGCCATGACGGCCGGCGAGCGGGAAGCCCATCGCGGGCGGCGAATATCGGCGATCTTCCAGGATCACACCGCCTCGCTCGATCCGTTGATGAGCGTCGGCGCGCAAGTTCAGGAAACCTGCCTTGCGGTCGACAGTTCCCTTTCGAGACGCGAAGCCCGCGCCCGCGCGATCGATCTGCTTGCCCGTGTCGGCATTCCGGAACCGGAGCGGCGATACCGCAATTACCCGCACCAGTTCTCGGGCGGGCAGAGGCAACGCGTCGTCATCGCCATTGCTCTTGCCGGCGCTCCTGACATCATTATCGCCGACGAGCCGACATCGGCGCTCGACGGGACTGTCCAGAAGCAGGTTCTGCAACTTCTAAAGACCCTTGTCGACGAAACTGGTGTCTCGGTCATTCTCGTCACCCACGACATGGGCGTGATCTCCGAAATCACCGACCGCGTTCTCGTCATGCACAAGGGGCAGGTGGTGGAGCAGGACCGGACGGCGGCCATTCTCGATCAGCCCCGCCACGACTACACGAAGAAGCTGCTTGCTGCGGTTCCGAGGCTTCGCATCCCGACAGCGACTGCCAACACGGGAAACGATGGCGACCAGAAGGTCGGTCTCGGCATCGACAGTGACCAAAGCCTGCTTCTCGTGGCGGAAGGCGTTTCGAAACAGTTCGCGCCGCAGGGTTTTGTCTGGGGCCTTGGCCGGAACAAGCCAAGATTCGGCCTGCGCGACGTCGGGATCCGGCTGCCGCGCGGATCGATCACTGGGATCGTCGGCGAGAGCGGAAGCGGAAAGACTACCTTCGGTCGTATCCTCGCCGGCCTCGACACCGCGTCGGCCGGCAGGATCAGAATCGGGGAACGGACATTCGACGTTTCAAGGAGCGCCCGCCGCAGCGGTCTTCTCGGCCGCGTCCAGATGATATTCCAGGATCCTTCCGTCTCCTTGAACCCGCGCATGACCATTGGCGAGACACTGGACGAAAGCATCCGTTTCGGCGCTAGGGCCGGTTCCGAGAACAGGCCGGCGGACGTTGCAGCGATGATGGAGAGGCTCCGTCTTGCTAAAAGCCTGCTTGCCCGCCATCCGCATCAGCTCTCGGGCGGACAGAAGCAGAGGGTTTGCATCGCCCGCGCGCTTCTTGCGGCTCCCGAGATCATCGTTGCAGACGAGCCGACGTCGGCGCTCGACGTGTCTGTCCAGGCCGAGATCGTCAGTCTGCTGAAGGATACCATCGCTGACAAGGGCATCACGATGATCTTCATCTCCCATGACCTCGCCATCGTCCAGGCGATGTGCAGCGCGGTTTACATCTTCAAGGACGGCCGGGTCGAGGATTACGGCTCGTCCGACTTCATCTTCTCCCGATCCGACAATCTCTACACCCGCACCCTCATCAACGCCCGACCGCAGCGCTTCATATGCTGAACTGTGGAGTACACCCCTGCGGCCGGGTCCACACCGGCACGGCCGACTCTCGAAACAAATGGCGTGCATCGCCACGGAAGGTCACTTCAATGAATGACAGGTTCGCTCTGGCCGTCACTGGCCAATCGCTGATCAAGCATGACATCCGCGACATCGACGCTCCGGCATACGGCAAGGTTCGGTCGCTGCTTCAGGAAGTCGATCTCTCCTTCACCAACTTCGAAAGCACGATCCTCGGCAATCACGGCGGCTGGCCACTCAAAGGCTCGTTCTTTGGCTGCAGCGACCCGGTCGTTCTTGATACCCTCAAGGACATTGGCTTCCAGGCGCTGTCGCTCTCGAACAACCATGCCTTCGACCTCGGCCCCTCTGGCGTGCTCTCGACGCTTGAGGAGGTGGAGAAGCGCGGCTTTCTCCATGCCGGTCTTGGCCGCAACCACGCGCAAGTCTCGCGAGCGAGCTCGGCTGTGATCGGCGGGCGGCGGGTCGCAATCGTAGCGATGGACGGAGGCCCTGGCCCGGATTTCATGTATGCCGCCGATGGCGATGACCACCGCCCGGCACGACCTGGCGTCAACCGGCTGCGGATCACGCAAAGGATCGAGTTGGACGGAGCCGCATTCGAGCAGCTTGCCACCATTCGTGACAAGGTCGGCTACACCGCGATCGATCTCGCCAATGACAGCCAGCCGGACGATCGCCCTCGCCTCGAGCCAGAAACCGAGATCGCCATTGCACGCGCGGTGTTCAAGCGCTCGGACCGGTGCGGGCGCAGCGTCCGCATCGATGAAGCGGATCTTCAAAGGAACCTTGCGTCAATCGGGGTCGCGGCGAGCGAGGGATCCCTGGTAATCGCTTATCTGCACCATCATCATTGGGCGTCGGACTGGTACCAGGTGCCGGATTGGGTGAGTGGTGTCGCCAAAGCGTGCATAGACGCGGGCGCCGCCCTGTTCGTCAGCCACGGAGCCCCCGTCCTCCAGCCGATCGAGATCTATCATGCCCGGCCGATCTTCTACAGCCTTGGCAACTTCATCTTCCATGTGCGTTCAGAGAAGTCGACCTGGACTGCACCGGAAGTCTGGGAGAGCGTCATCGGCGTCTGCGGGTTCGGCGCTGACAACCGTCTCGTCAAGATCACGCTTCATCCGGTCGTCATCGGCGGCGAGGCGGCATTGCAGGACGGCGTGCTGGAGCGGCGCCTGGCGCCGCATCTTGCGACCGGTGAGAGCGCCAAGCGGATCTTACGGCGGCTGTCAGAACAGTCGGAGGAGCTCGGCGTCGAGATCCACGTCTCCGATGGTGTCGGCATCATCCAGGTCTAACCGGCCACCCACCCGACCACGAAACGGGCCGGCGAGGCCGCATCCTCCACATAGGGAATATCATGGACGTCCGCCAGGAACTCATCAGCCGCTTCTTCCGCTATGCCGCGATCGAGAGTCAAAGCAATGGCCGCGCGAATTCCCTGCCCTCATCGTCCGGACAAGCGGCGCTCGCCGCCCTGCTGGCAGACGAAATGCGCGGGCTTGGCCTGGAAGACGTCCTCGTTGACGAGCATGCGATCGTCACCGGCGTCAAACGTGGCAACAGGCCACAGGCTCCACCGATCGGCTTTATCGCGCATCTCGACACAGTGGACGTCGGCCTCTCGCCCTCCGTCCGCCCGCAAGTCCTTCGCTTCGAAGGCAAGGATCTTTGCCTCAACGACCAGGAGGGCATCTGGTTATGGGTCGCCGAACATCCCGAAATTCTTGAATGGATTGGGGACGACATAATCGTCAGCGACGGCACCAGCGTGCTTGGTGCGGACAACAAGGCCGCCATCGCGGTGATCATGACACTTCTGGCCCGGCTCGATCAGCAGGACGGCCACGGCGACGTCTTCGTCGCCTTCGTGCCGGACGAAGAAATCGGATTGCGTGGCGCCAAGGCGCTGGACCTCTCGCGCTTCCCCTGTGATTTTGCCTACACGATCGATTGCTGCGAACTCGGCGAGGTGGTGCTAGAAACGTTCAATGCCGCATCTTGCGAGATCGTCTTCACTGGCGTCAGCGCGCACCCGATGTCTGCTAAAGAGATACTAGTAAATCCGCTGCTGATGGCAATGGACTTCATCTCTGACTTCGACCGCAAGGATACGCCTGAATGCACGGAGGAACGCCAGGGCTTTTTCTGGTTCAAGGACCTCGTCGCCAACGACAGCGAGGCAATATTGACCGCATTGATACGGGATTTCGACACAGATGCCTTCAATCGGCGCAAACGTCGGATCGCCGAGGTCGCAGAACGAATGCGATCACGTTATCCCACCGGGAATGTTCGGTACCAGATCACCGACACCTATCGAAACATCTCCAGGAGCCTCGCTCGCGACGATCTCGCCGTCGCTCTTCTATTCAAGGCCATGGAGCAACTCGGAATCGAGAAAAAACTAATCCCGATGCGCGGCGGTACGGACGGCGCGGTCCTCTCCGCCAGAGGAATACCGACACCGAACTTCTTCACCGGCGCCTACAACTTCCATTCACGCTATGAGTTTCTGCCGGTACCAGCCTTCGTAAGGTCGTTGGAAGTTGCGATCAGGATCTGCCAGCAGGCGGCGAGCTTTTCCTGAACTTGCGAAACGCGAGCACGTAGACTGTGTTTGAGGCTCGAGCGCCAGGCAGTTGTTTCCGCGTCCACGCGGCTATCCGCGGAACTCGCGCCTCAGCAGGTTTCTTGGACCCGACACCAGTGCGACCTATTCGGCATCGAATCGTTCAAGCATCTTCTTGAGCCAAAGGTTCTGTGCACGAAGCTGTTCAGCCAGTAACCCCTTGAGGCGCTTGTTGTCTGCGTCCAGGGCGGCAAGCTCGTCGAGGGAGATCGGATCGCCGACAGTCCCGGTCTGCGCCTTTCGATCCTCGTCCCCAACCTTCTCCATTCTCGCGATCGTCTGGGCGGGGGCGCGCTCGGCGCGCTTTCGAGGAGTGCCGGTTGATGTCGTTCGAGTCTGCGACGCCGGTTGGCTCCCCTGTGCTTGCACAACCGCTTCAGCTGGATGATCGGCCACATGGTGCTTCGAGATTTCGACCTCTGCGCCGTTGGCAAATGGTGTCGCTGCTGGTGTAACGTCGACGTCGTTGGGGCGTTCGTTGACAGCCTCTGCATTGATCGGATCGGTCGGCCCAATCTCACCCGACTCAGGCGTTCCAGGTCCTTCATTTGAATCGAAGAGATGCGGCGCCGTATCTTCCACTTCCCTGGCCAAGGCCTTTAGATCTGTGTCTCCCCAGATTGAGTTCGGTTGGGCTTTTGGCTGTCGTCGCCTCGACTTGAATTCAACAACGAATCTCCCTTGTGGCGTCTTCATCTACTTTCGATCCCAAGCAACCGTAAAAGATGCAACGCCGATCGGCGCCGCTGCATTCCTGCTGGCGCACCAATACAGCCCTTCCTCGCGCGCTTCAACCGCTCACCAACCACGCAGCTGGCGCGCTTTTCACCCGGCAAGAGCGGGGACACAGCAGGGCTTCGTTTGCCGCGCCAATGCCAAATGGGGAGCAAATATAAGCTTCGGCGTAACACGGAGGACGCCGAAGAAACATCGCCCGGCGCATTCCCGGTCCTTTGGCTAGTCCAGACCGAGCCTCTTGCGCAAGTCGGCATTCTCCGCTCGCAGCTTCTCCGCCAGGAGCTTACGGAGCCGCTGGTTTTCCTCTTCGAGCTGGACAAGATCTGCCAACTCATCGCCGGCCGGTAGGGGCTTGCTACCCGTAGTGTCCTTTTGCTCGGCAGGCTTCGCAGCACCTTTCCAATGATAGTAGGTTTGCTCTGATATGCCGGCGCCCTTGATAGCGTCCTTGAGGGTGCTGCCATCGCTGACTTGCGTCGCGATCAGCCTCAACTTCTCGCTCTTCTCTTGCTCGGTATACGCCCTGCGTTTAGCGGCCGGCGTCTTTGATTGAGCTGGTTCGGAAGCCGCCTTCTGAGGCCGTGGCGACCTCCGCTTCTTAGCCGTTGGTGCTTTCACTTCTGCGTCCGCCGCTGCAGCCTCAGCAACTGGTCCTGCGTTACTCTCGTCAGCCATCAGCAATTCCCTCCTTTAGTCATCGCCTGTTTTCGGCTGAGTGCTCCACAGAGTCAACACGACCATTAGAGTCCTGCTTTACGGATAGTTGATGTTTGGCTTGTGCCTCGGGCCTGGCGATTGACGGTCAAAGGCGCCCCGCTATCACCCGAACCAAGCGGCCTGCTTACGACTATCTCCAATTCACCGATCGTGGCGACCCCTACAGGTCGACACAGGTTCGGCGCGAGCGGCATCACAGTATGATGAAGCAGGGCACCGCCTTCTAGGCTCAGGACCTATTAATTCCGATTGAGATGTGATTCACGGCTTCCAAAAGGAGGCTGCGATGGGTGATTTGTTTTTGCTGAGCGAGCGCCAGATGGTGCGGATATCGCCGTTCTTTCCCCTGTCGCGCGGGATGCCGCGGGTCGATGACCGGCGAGTCGTGAGCGGCATCGTCTATGTGATCCGCAATGGTCTGCAGTGGAAGGACGCGCCGACTGGCTACGGTCCGCACAAGACGCTCTATAACCGCTTCATCCGCTGGAGCCGGATGGGTGTTTTCGACCGCATCTTCGCCGGGCTCGCCGGCGAAGGGCCGAGACCCGAGCGTATCATGATCGATGCGACGCATCTGAAGGCCCACCGCACCGCGGCGAGCCTTTTAAAAAGGGGATGTCCCCGTCGTATCGGGCGAACAAAGGGCGGTCTGAACTCGAAGCTTCACACCGTTTGCGACGGCGAAGGCAGGCCGATCATCCTGCTCCTGTCGGAAGGCCAGATGAGCGACCACAAGGGCGCCCGTATCGTGCTCGGCGCGCTCCCACCGGCCTCTCATCTGATCGCCGATCGCTGTTATGACAGCGCCTGGTTCCGAGAGGAACTCGAAGCCAGGGGTATCGAACCTTGCATCCCGTCGAGCCGAAGCCGAAAAGTCCCATACGCCTACGACACCGCCCTCTATCGTCAACGCCACAAGGTTGAGAACCGCAAAGCTCAAGGATTGGCGGCGCATCGCCACCCGCTACGACAGATGCGCCCACACCTTCTTCTCGGCCATCTGCATCGCAGCCGCCGTCATCTTCTGGCTCTGATCGATGAGCCCTGAGCCTAAACCTTGCCCAGATGCTTCGGCCAGAATTCCTGGTGGACTTCGGCGGCTTCGTCTTCGAGGTTCGTCGGGCCAACCACAGTGACGTTGCGCGCGCCGGTTTGCAACACCGCCCGGCTCGGCACGTTCAACCCGATCCCCGCGATCTCGCCAAGCCGCGTTTCGGAGCACGCAAACACCATACGTCCGATACCCGACCAGTAAATCGCCCCGGAGCACATGGCGCACGGCTCTGTGCTCGTGTAAAGCGTGCAGTCAGCGAGAAAAGCCGTGTCGTAGTGCTGCGCCGCCAGTTTGACCAAGTTCATCTCGGCGTGGTTCGTCATATCGTGGCCGGTGAAGACGCTGTTTTCGGCCCGCAGGATGACTTCGCCTTCCTTCACCAGCACCGAGCCAAACGGTTCGTCGCCGCCTTCCATCGCGGATTTCGAGAGTGCGATCGCCTCGCGCAAAAACGGCTCGTGGTTTTCCATCGGAGTCTCCCCAAACACTAGAGCGTGATGATCTTGTCTTGAATCGAAGGGATTTCCAAGGGCTGCAAATCAGATTCAAAGTCGGTGATCTGCATCGTCAACCGTCATCTTCTGGTTCTAAGCAATGAGTCCTGAGCCTAGAGATCACGCCGCCCATCACTGCAAAGGTGATCGTCATGCTTCAATTGCTTGGCCACCTCTACTTCTCATTTTCTACCGGCGCCCGTTGGACGCCTAATATAAATTCCGCACATGAAATTCGCTTAAAAGTAATACTTGAAAATAGACTCGACCGGAAAATCGTTCTCTGGTTCTATCTTGACATACTGTTTCCAGTAGCAAGGGTGTAGCGAATGGCTTACGACTGGGATGGAAAACGCACACGTCGGCTCCAAATGCTCAAGTTCATGGGAGCTCTGGCTATACCTGCCCTGCTATTCAGCTCCGCCATTGCGGCACTGCAGTGGACCGATACGCATGGTCGGGCCGTAAGGACGGCTCACCATCGATAGATCTCCAGCGAAGCTGCGCCCCCGAATCAGACTGAAACGCGAAGGGCACGAAAGGGCTTCCGCCGCATCGGGTGGAGGGAGGGCGAATGATGAGTTTAGCTCAAACCATGAGTTTCAATCCAATTGGGCCTGACGAGTTGGAAATGATCGGAAAGGCCTTCCAAGACGAGCTGCAAAGAAGAGCTTTGTCACGCAAGTCTGAAGAAGCTGAAGCGCTCGCCGCTGACCTGATCAGCGCTTATCAAACAGGGATTCGCGACGACCTAGGCTTGAGCATTGTCGCTGGGCTGTCCTGAAGCGCAGCGTGCATCGGCGAATATGCGCTGAGCGGGTTGACGGCCCGCCTGCTCAGCAAGGCCTCACACTCATTCAATTCAGTGGCGGCGAGGCTTTGCCAGACTACGCGAGTGAGCGCTTGTAGGGCGCGCTGCCAAGCTCACGAAACGTCGAAGCGCTCGAGCATCTTCTTTAGCTGAACGTTCTGGAGATGAAGCTTTCGAGCGAGCTGGGTCCTCAGCATTTTGATTTCTTCTTCAAGTGTTCCCACTTCCTGGAAGAACAAGTCACGTGAAGACGAGGGCTGCAAACTTTGATGATGTGTTGGGGCGACGGCTCTCTGGGCAGCCACGTGGGGCTTGGCTCTCTTCCTGCGTTCTCGACGCTTGACCAGCGGTTTGCTCTGCGACTTTGTGCTTGTCGCTCTTTTCGGAGCTAACGAACTCGCTTCGGCACCCGAATGGTCGGCTTCATGTCGCACAGTTGTTTCAGCCAATTCTGTATGGATCGGCGGTTTTGACGCCTGTGCGACATCGTCATCGCTATTCGCCTTAACCGATGCCACCGACCCTTGATCCGCCGAGAGGTCCTCATCGTGCGCAGGTGGACTGGCAGCTACCGTCAAACTGGTCAGATGCGCGGACCTATCCACTTCGCTCTCGAGAGCCTTGGGATCGGTGCCATTCCCGATCGAACTCCCTTGCGCTTTCGCCGATGGTCGCCGCGACGTCAATCGGGTAAGGAATTTCCACGGTGTCTTCATAGTGTTCCCACCTTGAGCATGCCGGATTGCGATCCTGCTGCAGCTGTTGCTTCCTCACACGTTTCGAGACGGCAATACCATCGCGGTAACGAGCCTGCGCAACCGCTTGCCTCGGCCCATGTGGCAAGGCCCTCCCATCAAGCCTTGTACCGATCAAACGCCGTCAGCCTTTTGACCGGTGGGTCGGCCTCTTCCCACCGGTAGATCTCTGACCTCAAAAAAGCGAGCTCCGCGGCGAGGTGCTCCTCGTCGATTTCGATCCACCAGGATTTCGGACGGCCGTCGCTGCCATCCGACCAGCGGTATCCCCGAGCCTTCAGATGATCTTTCATGTCGAACGGACTGTGCTCGGCGAAGATGCGCACGCGCGAGCGCTGACTTGTCTTGAGAAGTTCCGCAAAAGCGCTTGGTTGCGTCGCCCCGTCGCCGCCGGCGAGCACCTCGAGCAGAGCAAAACAGTCGTCGACGGCGCGATGGCCATCGTGGAAATAGCCACTTTGACCAATCAGATAGCCGAGCTTCGTGCCCTCGAAACCGCGCGTCGCCCAATCGACCTCCTTGACGGAACAGGCCCATGCCTTGTCGGAAAACATGCTTGAGAACGCCTCGCAGAAAGGACGATCGAAGCCGGCATTGTGGGCGATCACCAGATCGGCCGGGTCGAGCAACGCTCGAAGCGACCCGACATCGATCAGCTGCCCGGCAACCATCTCGTCGGTCATTCCTGTGAGTCGGGTGATTTCAGGGGGGATCGGGACGGTCGGCTGCTGCAGGCCGCCGTAAACGCCCGTGACATCGCCGATATGGCCGTCGTCGTCAAAGGTGAACGCAACTGCGCCGATTTCGATGATCTCGTCCTTGCTGTGGTCAAGGCCCGTCGTCTCGGTGTCGACGATCACTCCGATGCGAGGAAATCCCGGCCGTGGTATATCGACGATCTGGCGGCCGACAAGCTTGCGCAGGACGCGATAGCTGCCGCTCTCCTCCAAAAGCCGGGCCATACCCTCGTCATCGAGTGGCGTCCGTCGCCGCAGCTTCAACGGTCCCCGCAGCTTTACTACGACATCATCGCCTGGCTCAGGCGGCGAGGCAAACATATCCAGCTGAGATGCCATCGGCTTTTAGTGTCCTCGGGCTTCGGCGCACCAGTGCGGTGCGGATGATGCGTCAGGATAGAAACCGAGGGAGCCTCTGGCAATGCGAATGAGGTCGGCAGAACAGGACACACAAGCTAGAATGCCCGAAAACCTGTGAAAAAAAGATACCCTTTCTCGGCACCGCCGCTCGATCGCTACGGCGCCGTCGAGACGCACTCGAGCGGATTCGCTACCACCCAATTCACCACCTGTGGGACGCGACTCACTCAAGCGATAGACGATCGGTCGTGCAAGGTTTGAGTTGACCGTTTTCGATGGCAAGGCGACACTTGCGACGTGCAGCAAGGGCAGGAGGAAAAATGATGGCCGAGCCAGACTACTGGCGCCACATGGCAAGCGCGCCGAAAGACGGCAGTCGGATCCTCGTCACGATCCGCCCGTCCGAACAGGGGGCGGCCGAAGTTGACCTCGCGTACTGGTCGAATGGCGATCGGTTCGGCCCAGAAGGCTGGCGCGCCGCTGATTCCTCGCCCGGCCGCATCATCGAATACGCCGAACCCGAATTAAAGTGCTGGATGCCGATGCCGTCAGCCAATCTCAATCGCACCTCCATGCCCTTACCCTGGGAAGGCGATGACGACCAAGAACTCTACGGGTCAGGGATTTAAGAACCCGCGCTGCCGGCAATCTCCGCCGTTCCCGTTGATACATTGCGATCTTCTTGGCCCAGAAGGTGAACATCCTCGCAACAGGCGTGTACAGGGCTCGTGAAGAATGGCTCCCTTCGACCCCCAAAGCGGAAATCCCTCGGCCGAATTCTTACACGCAAGACCCGTAGGCGGCGCCTCGTCAGAATCGTCTGCTCGCTTCCTAAGGGAACGTTGCACTGCTAACCCTGATATCATCGCGGAGGGCTTGACTTTCGACACGGCCCTTCACGGCGAAGAGACTGGGCTGGAACGCTTCTTGACGCCGACGCCGTATAAGCTACAACTTGTCCTTGCGCAGTGATCATCTCTCCTCCTGAAGCGGGATAATCGTCATGTGTCAAAAATCCTTCGGATCGCAGAAGCTGGCAAAGGTTGTGGCGCATGCCGTGTCCTGCGCCGCAGCGTTGTTCTTTCTTGCGCGCGGAGTTTTCACGATGCTTCGCTCTGGCAGAGAAATGCTTGCGGCGGCTCTCCTGCTCGGACTTTGCGCCACCGCAAGCGCCGATGACGTGCTTTTCGAAGACGTCCGCATCTTCGACGGAAAAGGTGCTGCTCTTTCGGCTCCGTCGAATGTGCTGGTCAAGGGCAATGTGATCGCGGTGATATCGGCAAGCCCCATCGAGGCCGAAGGCGCTGAGCGCATTGCCGGCGACGGGCGAACGCTGATGCCGGGGCTGATCGATGCGCACTGGCACGCAATGCTGATAGCGTCCACCCCGGCAGAGGCGATGGGCGACGTCGGCTTCGCCAATCTCGCGGCCGGCGACGAGGCGACGGATACGCTGATGCGCGGCTTCACCACCGTTCGCGACGTGGGCGGGCCGGCGTTCGGCCTCAAGCGCGCGATAGATCAGGGCATCATCGCGGGACCGCGCATCTATCCGTCTGGAGCCATGATCACTGTGACCAGCGGGCATGGGGATTTCCGCCAGCTCAGCGACTTGCCTCGGACGATCGGCGGCGTGTTCACCCCCATGGAGAGGAACGGCGGCAGCATCGTCGTGGACAGCCCCGACGAGGTGCGTTTGCGTGCCCGCGAGCAGTTCATGCAGGGGGCCGCGCTGCTGAAGTTGACAGCGGGCGGCGGAGTGTCGTCGCCCCACAGCCCGCTCGACGTCACCACCTTCACCGAGCCCGAACTGAGGGCCGCCGTTGAGATTGCCGAGAATTGGGGCACCTACGTCGCCGCGCACGCCTTCACCTCGGATGCGATCCGGAAGGCTATCGCGGCTGGTGTGAAGTGCATCGAACACGGCTTTCTCATGGACGAGGCAACCGCCAGGCTGATCGCCGAAAAGGACGTTTGGCTGAGCTTGCAGCCGCTTCCCGAGTTGATGAGGACAGGCCTCCGGCAGGGTTCGGTCGAGCGCGCCAAGGCCGATGAGGTGTGGCCAGGCATCGGCAGGACATACGGACTGGCAAAGAAGTACAAGATCAAGACGGCCTGGGGTACGGACGTCCTGTTCTCCCGTGCGCTGGCGAAGCAGCAGGGGGCAATTCTGGCCTCGCTCGTGCGTTGGTACACGCCTGCCGAAGCGCTGGTCATGGCCACCGGGACCAATGCCGAGTTGCTGGCGCTGTCGGGCCAGCGCAACCCCTATCCGGGAAAGCTCGGCGTGATCGAGGAAGGCGCACTCGCGGACCTCCTGCTCGTCGAAGGCAATCCGCTGGAGAACATCGACCTGGTGGCTGATCCTGCGAACCACTTCAAAATCATCATGAAGGACGGCGTCATCTACAAGAACACGCTGACACAGTGAGGAACGCCTGAGCCGCCTGTCTTGCTGGACGCCGCCGGTGGTCTGCCGGCCGTAGAGCGCCGGCACTCGCAGGCGAGCGACAAGGAACGGCCGCTCACTACCCACTCGCGACCTTCCCGCGGTCTCCGCTGCACTTCACTTCTGAAGGGTATTCGGAGATGCGCGATCGGGCGCGCTGCCGCAGCGGCGAACAGCGAGCTTATTGGATCATTCGCTTCTCCGAAAGGTGTTGCGGAGTGTCGTGTCGTGATCGACAAGGCGCGCTTAGCCCGTAGGCGAGAGACGAGTTGCCGTCCAGCGGCCAAGCTCAACGACATCGATCCGCAGCATGGCTTGCTGACGTTCTCGCCCGCTCGCCGAGCACCCTGCCAGAGCGGCGTACCGCTGATATTTCGACAGAACGATCTTCATCCCTTGCCCCACCAGATTACCCGTTCGACGGGAACTTATTTCAAAGCACCCGGAAACGCCATCAGGGATCCTGGTGCGTCGATCGGAGGTGGACGGTGAATCGAAAATCGCGCTAGATCACAAGGGCAACTACTCACCGGGGGAGTGATGAAGGACGCCGTCTGACATTGGCGTGAATCTCGTCCGACGAGCTTCCGCTCAAGTCCCAACGAGACTTTTTATTTTTCAGATTTTTGCGGCCGCGGGCCGCATTCTGAGACGCATGTGTTGGCGCTAGGCACGAGCCAGGTGCGCCGGCCGCTGGGAGTCAGGACGGCGCCGGCGCACTCAATCGCTGGACTTGCCTATGGTGTCAGCCACGTGGGCGTCGCGCTTGCCCATTTTCTTGGGCGGACCGGTCGTGGAATCGCGCGTCGTCTGGTGCTCCAGCTCTGCGTTAAGCTCCGCGCCCACGATGATGATCATCGTCGATACCCAAATCCAGAGCATGAAGCCGATCAATGCGCCCATTGCGCCGTAGGTGGCGTTATAGTCCGCGAAGTTGTCGATGTAGAATGAGAACAGAAGCGACGCGGGGAACCAGCAGAGCGTGCTGAACGCTGCGCCCCAAGTGAGCCACCTCAGCTTCGGTGGATCTCGATCGGGCCCGTAACGGTAAACCAAGGCGATGGCAGCGCCAATCAGGAGCAAGAGCACGGGCCAGCGCGCAATCCTTGCAAGCCTCTCCAGCCATTGGTCGAGCGGCAGAAAGGCAAGGACTGCCGGCAAAACCGCGATGGCAGCGATCAGTACAGCCGTGATCAGGAGACCACCCGCCGTAAAGCCAAGGATAAGCAGCGTCAGCCGGATGAAGCCTCGCTCCTCAACTTCGTCATAGGCGATGTTCATGGCCTCGAAGAGTGCTGCCACCCCGTTACGCGCGCTCCAGAGTGCGATGAGTAGCCCAGCAATGAAGCCGATACTCAGACTGGAGGCCTTCTGCGACGAGATCGCCTGCAATTGGTCCGTCACCAACTGAAGCGACTGCTTCGGCAGGACGCCCGCCAGGAAGGTGATCTGCTCACCAATGCCCGCCGGATCGGAAATGAGGCCGTAGATTGACACCAGCGAGGTCAGTGCCGGAAACAGGGCGAGAAGAATATAGAAGGTGACGCCGGCTGCGATGAGCGGCACCCGGTCTTCGCTGACCTGTGAGACCACGCGCCAGAAAACGTCTCTCAATCCACGCGCCGGGATGTCGCCGGGGGTGGTAGCGGTCCGTCCTCTCCCCGGCTCGTCCCGTGCCGCTGCTTCTTCTTGGTTTTCGTGGGAATTCATGGCGAGACCTCGTAGTTCGAGCGCCCCAAGGAAAGCGGGAGCCGCAACCTTGATCGGCTCACGTGACGCGCGTCGACGCTCTATGGGCGGTGAGCTTCCATACCAACCGCTCACTTTATACCTTGTTCCACTCGAGGCGGGTCCGTGCGCGGAGGACTCCGCCCCAGGTAGGAGGCGACGTCAAAAATTCGAGAATGCCATCCAAGTAGAGGACATAGCGTTGGTTTCCCCCTAAACAACGCCAAGGGAGATCAAATCGCGAACACAAGACGGACGCCGCGCTGACCTTCTCATTCCCGGTGGGGTTACGTCGTTGCTTGTCGAACTTGAAAGGCCGAGAAGGGCCGATTGGCCAACTGCCTTCGATCCCCAGGGGAAGTCGGTGACAAGCGTGGTGCGGCCTTGCTCAGCGACCGTACCACATCCGGCGTAGCAGCCCGTCACGCCGAATAAAATGATGGTATAGCGCTGCCCCGGCGTGGAACGCCAACAGCCGCGCGAGCAGCCGGCCGCCCAAGCCATGCGGCACGCGCGGGGGATAGTCGGTGAAGTTCGGCAGTGCCGCGCCAGGCGGGCCAAAGACCGCAGGGGCCGCGCCGCTCAGGATCATCATCCCGATGCCGCTGGCGGCCATCCCAAGCACCACGATGTAGAAGCCCAAATGTACCCAGCTTGCGATCCGTTCCTGCCAGGCGGGCGATCCCTCCACGGGAAGCGGCTTGAGATCGAACAGCCACCACCAGACGATGCGAAAGACCGTAAGAACCAGCACGACGATCGCCACCGAAATGTGAACGCGAAGGAACGGCGTCTTGACCGCCGCATCCACGGCGTTCGCGGCTTGGAAGCCGGAGCCGAGCAGGACCAGGATCAGGATCGCGGTCAGCCAATGAATGGAGACCGCCACCGCGCCATAGCGGTCACGGTTGCTCTTCAGCATCCCCGTTTCCTTCCAGTTTCCGGCGCAGCGCCGACATGACGCCGCGCATCGTTTCGAGGACTTCGACCAGAAGCCCCTCCGAGAGCTCGTTGACCAAGGCGCCTGCAGGCGCATGGCGGCATCGTAGGCGTGCTTCCCTTGTCGGTCAGAACGACGAGTTGGGCCCGCCGGTGATGCGGGTTGGGCTCGAAGGCGACGAGCCCCTCCTTCTCCAAATCATTGACGATGCGCTGGACGTTCTGGCGGTTGGCACCCATGTCGCGCTCAAGCCACGCCACCGGCTGTGGCCGCTCCGCCGCGACGATCGTGCCGAGGACCTGCCAGCGGGCGCTCGTCAGGCCAAGGCCCGCGACCAGCCTGTCGCCTGCCGCGAGCATGCGATTGTTGAGCCGGAACAAGTCGAGAAATCAGATCGGTCAAGGCGGTTCCCGCTGGCGTTCGCCGGCGCTGTGCCGCTGATATAGACTTCATTAAACCCTTTGATCCATTCGGCCTGTTGGCCGATACATCGTCCCGAGAGGATCAGCCGGTTGGCCTAGTCCGTCGGACGGCTCTTTGCCGCCCTTGAAGCGGCGCCGGCGGAGGGCCGCTAGGCACTCACGCTTCTTCATGGACGCCGCCGCCAGCACCGAGGTCGCCAAGCCGCACCGGAATTGCGGGCGCTATCTGCGAATGACAGCGTTGGATCGAGAATTCGCCTCCCTCAGCGTAAGATGCTATTGTCGTCGGTGTAGATCGCAGCCGGCTCCCATGACCGAGAACAGAAGAACCAATGACCCCAGGGCGTGCGTCGCCGGATCGTTGACACGGCCTACAGCGCCTTTTTCAGCCAGGGATACATCGCCACTGGAATGTTGGAGCTCCGCGAAAGGGCTTCAGTGTCCGGCGGTGCAATGGCGCATCATTTCCCGGCGAAGCGCGAACTTGGCTGGTGGTCATCCGCGATCGGGTGGCCGAAGCCGTCCGGCAAACGTGGATCGAACCGCTGCATTGGCAATGGAAGTCTCTCACCATGACCCGGAAATGCGCGATGCTCTCAGCGGGGCTTACCGTTCCTGACACGAGGCGCTATCTGGGAAGTTTTCAGACGGACGTGCAAAAAAACGCACACGCGACGTCAATCCGAGCAGCCTCGCAACGCTCGTAATTGCCGCCTATCCCGCTGCCATGGCGATTGCAAAGGCACGCCACGACGTCGGTCCGCTCGTCGACTGCCGGGGGAACTGGCGGCGATGCTGGCGACCAAATATTGCTTGGCAAAATAGCCTTGTCGGTCTTCAATCGGACCCAAAGGAGACTGTCCTGCGACGAAGTCGAAAGGCCGCTCTGCCCAGGAACTCAAGCCATCCGCAGAGGCGGTCTTTTCGCGAATGCGCGAGTGAAAAAGCGTTCGGTACACCATGCTGACTCGCGCGCTCGTGGTAACACACACGAACGGTCTCCGGATCTGACCTGCGTCGGCCGGAACAAGAGACGGCTACTAGAGGTGGATCCATGCGGTCTTCAGATCGACATATTTGTCGAGCGCGTGAAGCGACTTGTCATGGCCGTTGCCAGACTGCTTGACGCCACCAAGCGGAACGGTGTTGTCCGCGCCGCCATAAGTGTTGACGTGCACGACACCCGCACGGATGCCCCCGACCATTCGGTGCGCAAGGGAGAGATTGGACGTCCAGACGGCTGACGCGAGGCCGTGGTCGGTGGCATTGGCAATATGCAGTGCCTCCGCTTCGGTTTCGAAGGGAATGACGGCCAGGATGGGTCCAAAGACCTCCTCTCTCGCAAGGGTCATTTCCGGCTTCACGTCGAAGACGGTCGGCTGCATGTAATACCCCCCGGTGTCCTCATGAATCCGACTGCCGCCGGTACGCAAAGCAGCGCCCTCGGCAAGCGCCTGCTCGGCGTACCTCAAATCCTTCTCGAGCTGGAGTTCGCTTGCGATGGCGCCGGCTTCAGTTGAGAGTTGGAGTGGATCACCGACCTTGATGTTGGCGGCGATCCTCGCCACCGTCGCGGAGAACTCTTCGTGAATTGCTTTTTCCACAAGCAGCCGCGAACCGGCGACGCAGACCTGTCCGGAGTTGCGGAAGATGCCGTGGGCGCTGACCCTAGCCGCCTGGTCGAGATCCGGCGCATCGGCAAAGACGATATTGGGCGACTTGCCGCCGAGTTCGAGGTAGACGCGCTTGAGGTTGGAACGCGCCGAATATTCAAGCAGGCGACGACCGACGCTACCGGAGCCGGTGAAGGTCAGCACGTCGATATCCCTGTGCAGGCCGATCGCCTCGCCCGTCGTCGCGCCGCGGCCGGTGACGACGTTGAGCACCCCTGCCGGTAGCCCGGCCTCGGCGCAGAGGGACGCCAATTTCAGCAGGCTCAGGGAGGCGCCCTCGGCAGGTTTCAGCACCACCGAATTGCCCACAGCAAGCGCCGGGGCGATTTTCCAGGCGCCGATCATCATCGGGAAATTCCAAGGCACGATCGCCGCGACGACGCCAACCGGCTCGCGGTGGACCAGTCCCAGGACGTTTGCGGGCGTCGGCGCGATCTCGCCATAGACCTTGTCGATCGCCTCGGCATAGTAGCGGAAAGTGGCTGCGGCGCTTCCCGGCTCGGCCTTCAGCGCCATCGAGATCTCGGTGCCATTGTCGCGGACGCCGAGGACTGCGATTTCCAAAGCGTTCTTCTCGATCAGTTCGGCAATCCTAAGGAGGACCTTCTTGCGCTCCGCGGGTGCTGCCTTCGACCAGGTACCCTTTTCGAAGGCGGCTCGCGCCGCTTGGGCGGCGAGGTCCACATCCTCGGCGCCCGCATCGGCGATGGTCGTCAGCTTGCTGCCGTCGATCGGAGAGATGACCTCAATGACAGCGCCGCCGATCGGTTCTCGCCATGCGCCGCCGATGAAAAGTGATTGGGGCGCGACAGGCAATGTTCGGAGTTGGTCGATCTTGTCCTGCATGGTCCGGCGTCCCTTGAGAAAGTATGGCGGGCGAGATGCCCGCCATCATGATCCAATTACTATCAGGCTTCCTGCCCGGCACCCAGCCGTGCAAAGCCCACCACATCGGCAGACTTCAAGCGCGCCGCAGCGACGAAGCCGATGAGTGCGGCAACCAGCACGAGGCCCGGCAGCAGCACGGCGAGAACACCGTTGGCTCCGGCGATCGCACCGAAGTTCACGGCGATATAGTAAACCAGCCCCAGGAGGATCACGCCGGTCACGACGGGAAGGATCTTGGTCACCAGGATATTGCTTTCGAGGCCCGGATTGCGGCCGAAGAAGGCGACGATGGCGAAGGCGGTGAACGCCATGAGCAGGATGATTGCCAACGTGCCGACATTGGTAAGCCAGGAAAAGAGCGCCAGAACCGGGTCCTGCCCAGTGAAGGCAAAGATCGCCACGACGAGTACGGCGATGATCGTCTGGATCGCCGAGCCGACATGCGGGCTCTGGAATTCCGGATGCGTGACGCCGACCGATTTCGGCAGCAGGCCCTCACGGCCGGCCACGTACATGTAGCGGGCCACGCCGTTGTGGAAGGCGAGCACTCCGGCGAACAGGCTGGTGATGAAGAGAATGCTCATCACGACGGTGATCCCATGGCCGACATAGCGTTCGGCGAGGCCGAAGAGGAAGGTGGTCGGATCGGCAAGGCCTTGCAGTTCCGGAACGAGCTTGTCGACGCCGGCGCCATTCACCATCAGCCAGGAGGTCAGCATGTAGAAAAGACCGATAGTGAGCACCGAGATATAGGTGGCACGCGGAACTGTCTTCTGCGGTTCGCGGGCCTCCTCACTGTAGATGGTGGTTGCCTCGAAGCCGATGAAGGCAGCGAAGCAGAAGAGGATGCCGATCGCCGGCGTGCCGCCCCAGAAGGCGGTCGGCGTGAACGGGGCGGCGGAAAGGCCACTGTCGCCGCCGGTGAAGAGGATCGCCGCATCGATGACCAGGACGACCAGATATTCGAGGACCACCAGCACGGTCAGCACCTTGGCCGAGAGGTCGACGCGGCGATAACCAAACACGGCGACAGCGGCAATACCGATATAGGTCCAGACCCACCAGGGAAGAACGAGACCGACTTGTTGTGCGAAGAAGCCGGATGTCGCTGCGCCGAACAGGCCGAAAACCCCAATCTGCATCGCATTGTAGGCGAGGATTGCTATGAGTGCTGCCGCCCCTCCCATGAGGCCACCGAGGCCTTGTGCGGTATAGGCGTAGAATGCGCCTGCGTTGCGGATGTGGCGGGCCATGGCGACGTAGCCGACCGAAAAAAGCAGTAGCAGCGCCGTAACCAGCAGAAAGGTCAGCGGAATGCCTGCACCATTGCCGAGCAGCATGGAGAGCGGTACGCCGCCCGCCACTGCCGTCAGCGGCGCGGCCGCGGAGACCACGAGGAATGTCACGGCGCCGACCCCGAGGCTGTTCTTGCGCAGCTGGTTCTGACCTGCGCCGGGTGAGTTGTGAGTATCCATAAGCGTTCGTTCCCCTTGTTGAATGTATCCGACCATCGCTGCGGAACGCCCGCATGCGACCTCCACCTATTCGGACTGAAGCGGCGCCTCTTGCTTGTTATTGATCGCGAACCCTTCAGCGCATGCGGTTCAATATTTGCACCCATGCTTCAAATATAGACTTGCAAACAAACCCCGCGTCTGTCAACTTATTTCTCATGTTAAGTATCTTGGCGCCGCGGGGAAGCAATGCGAAGCGGGCACAAGCCCGACGTAGCAGCGAAGAAAGGGGCTCAAGAGGAGGATCGATGAGCACGATAGGCAAAGCGCTTTCATTGCTGGACACGGTTTCGCGACTGGAGAAGGAAGCCGGGCTGACCCACATCGCCCGTCTGTGCGGACTCGACAAGGCGACGGCACGCCGCTTTCTGGTCGAGCTGGAGAAGCACGGCTTCGTCGAGCAGGATCCGGAAAACCGCAAATACCGAATTGGATCGGCGCCTGTCCGGCTGGCGCGGATCCGCGAGGCGCGGTACCCGTTCCTGCGCGTCGCCGTTCCATTCATCAAGGCGCTCGCGGAAGCGTCGACGGAAACGGTGCATCTTTCTGAGTTTTCCGGCAGCCGTCTGTCCACAATCCATGTCGAGGATTCCCCGCGCGCGCACCGCGTCAACGTAGAGGTCGGCACACTGCTGCCCTTTCATGCAACCGCCTCAGGTCTCGCCTATCTTGCCTTCTGCCCCCCAGACGAAATCGACGCCGCCCTCTCGAAGCCGCTCGAAAGGGTCACCGAATACACGATCGTCGATCCCGCAGTGGTGCGCGGCCTTCTTGATGAAACGGTGGCGCGCGGCTTTTCCATAAACCACCAGGGCATCGAGGCCGGCGTCGTGAGCACGGCTGCGCCGATCCGCGCACCTGGCGGCCATCCGATCGGCTGCGTCGCGATCGCAGCGCCGATGGTCAGGGCCGACCAGGCGGGACTCATGGAATTCGGTGCGCAAGTAGTCGCCGCGGCCAACGCAATTTCGGAAAAATACTACGGGTCAGAAAAGCCCGCGGGAACCAGTGCGCAAATCAGGAGGACAGGCTGATGAGCCCTGCGGCGCCTTTGCCAAGGATAGTCGTCATCGGGACCGGTGACACCAAAAGCGACGAACTGCAGTTCATGGCGTCGGTCATCGATGAAGCGGGAGGCCTGCCGGTGATGGTCGACGTCAGCATTCTGGACGATCCGCCCTATGCCCCCGACTACTCAAAACACGACGTCGCCAAAGCGGCCGGAACAACCATCGAGGCGATCGTCGCAAGCGGCGACGAGAACAGCGCCATGGCCCTGATGGCGAAAGGTGCAGCCACCCTCACTCGCGGTCTCTACGATGCTGGCCTGATGGAGGGCGTGGTCATGCTGGGCGGCTCCATGGGAACGGATCTGGCCCTCGACGTTGCCGCTGTGCTGCCGCTCGGCATACCTAAATTCGTCATTTCGACGATCGCCTATTCTCACCTCATCCCGCCGGAGCGTATCGCGCCGGATCTGATGATGATCCTTTGGGCGGGCGGGCTCTATGGACTGAACGGCATCTGCCGGTCCGCCCTGTCGCAAGCCTGCGGCGCAGTGGTCGGAGCGGCGAAACACGGCATGAAGCCGGAGGGCGAGCGGCCGCTCATCGGCATGACCTCACTTGGCTCCTCCTGCCTCAAATATATGAAACATCTCAAACCGGAGCTCGAGAAGCGCGGCTATGACGTTGCCGTCTTCCATTCGACGGGCATGGGCGGGCGCGCCTTCGAGGCGATCGCCGCGCAGAAAGGCTTCGCGGCGGTTTTCGATCTCTGCATCCAGGAGGTCAGCAACCACCATTACGGCACCGTCGTCACCTCCGGGCCGGACCGGCTGGAGAACGCCGGGCGCGCCGGCATTCCGCAGATCGTCGCCCCCGGCGCCGTCGACATGGTCGATCTTCAGGCATGGCAGGACCTGCCCGCCATCTTTGCGGACCGCCCCTACCATGCCCATAACCGGCTGATCGGATCGGTCACCAGCTCGCCGGAAGGCCGGCGTGAGATTGCCCGGCTCGTCGGGCGAAAACTCGCCACTGCCGAAGCGAATGTCGCCTTCCTGCTACCGATCGAAGGCCTGCAGGAATGGGACAGGCCTGAGGAACCGTTGCACGATCCTGAAGGGCTCGACGCCTTTTTGGACGAAATCCGCAAGGCGCTGCCGGCGACCGTCACCCTGCAAGAGGTCGAAGCCCATATCAATGCCTCGGCGTTCTCTGAGAAAGCGCTCGAAATCTTCGATGCTTGGGTTGGCGAAGGCATCGTTCCGGAAGGACGGCCATGACAGGCGATCGTGCGCTAATTCTCGACTTCGGCGGCGTGGTGACCCGCACGCTGTTCGAAACCCACGACATCACCGAACGGACCCTGGGATTGCCGCCGGGGTCCCTCACCTGGCGGGGACCCTTCGATCCTGCAAACGACCCGCTCTGGATGGCGATGCAGAACCGCGAGATCACCGAACGCGACTATTGGCTCGCCCGCACAGGCGAGGTTGGCCGGATGCTGGGCGAGGAATGGACCGAGATGCAGACCTTCGTGCGCCGGGCCCGCGGCGCCGAACCGGAGCTGGTTCTCCGTCCGGAAGCCCGCGACGCGATCGTGAAAGCGAAGGCCGCCGGATTGAAGCTTGCCATCCTGTCGAACGAGCTCGACCTCTTCTACGGCGTCGAATTCCGCCAGCGCTTTCCGTTGATCGAGCTCTTCGACGTCATCGTCGATGCCACCTATACGAAAATACTGAAGCCCGATCCGCGCGCTTACGAGCTCGTTCTTTCCGAGCTCGGCCTCCCTCGCGAAGCCTGCGTCTTCGTCGACGACCAGAAGAAGAACATCGAAGGCGCCGATGCAGTGCGCCTGCCTTACGTGCATTTCGACGTTACTCGCCCCGCCGAGGGCTATGCCCGCGCGCTTGGCATGCTTGGGCTCTGAACAAGAGGAAATACCGATGCGTGAGACCAACTTTCTGATCGAGAACAACGCCCGCCACCTGTGGCACCCGATGGCGCATCCGGCCGAGATGCAGGCCCATCCGCCCCGCATCGTCAATGCGGCCGAAGGTGTCGAGATCGTCGATATCCACGGCAAGAAGGTGCTGGACGCGGTTGGGGGCCTTTGGAACGTCAATCTCGGCTATTCCTGTGAGCCGGTAAAAAAGGCGATCTGCGACCAGTTGGGCGAGCTGCCCTATTATTCGACGTTCCGAGGCACCACCAACTCGCCGCTGATCGAGCTCTCCTACGAGCTTGCTGGGTGGTTCAAGGAGGATGGCCTCACCCGCTCTTTCTTCACGTCCGGCGGCTCGGACTCGGTCGAGACCTGCCTGCGCTTGGCGCGGCAATATCACAAGATCAACGGCCAGCCAGAGCGCACCAAGTTCATCGCCCTGAAAAAGGGCTATCACGGGACCCATTTCGGCGGCGCATCGGTGAACGGCAACCAGAATTTCCGCCGCAACTACGAGCCGCTGCTGCCGGGAGTCTTCCACCTGCCGGCGCCCTGGACCTACCGCAACCCCTTCGGCGCAAGCGACGGGGCGGAGATCGCGGCGGCGATTGGGCGCCTGTTCGAAGAGGAGATTGCTTTCCAGGGCGCAGACACGATCGCGGCCTTGATCGTCGAACCGGTGCTTGGCGCGGGCGGCGTCATCGTTCCGCACGCAACCTTCCTGCCGCTGATGCGCGAGATCTGCGACCGGCACGGCATCCTGCTGATCGCCGACGAAGTCATCACCGCCTTCGGACGCACCGGCGCCTGGACCGGGTCGCGCCTCTGGGGCGTGAAGCCCGATCTCATGTCCACCGCCAAAGCGATCACCAACGGTTATTTTCCATTCGGCGCGGTGATGATCAGCGAGAAGGTCGCCGAGGTGTTCGAAAGCAACAGGAATGCCGTCGGCACGATCGGCCATGGCTACACCTATTCCGGCCATCCCGTCGGCGCTGCCGCGGCTCTCGCGACGCTCAAGGAAACCAAGCGGCTGAATGTTGCCGCCAATGCCGCCGCACGCGGAGAGGAGCTGTTGCGCGGCCTCCATAACCTTGAGAACAAGCACGAGCTTGTCGGCGATGTTCGCGGCAAGGGGCTGATGTGCGCGCTCGAACTTGTGAGCAATCGCGAGAAAAAGACCCCCGCGGGCAAGGAAGTCCTGCAGAAGGTTCAGGATGCCACTTACGAGGCCGGCGTCCTGGTGCGCACCTCCGGGCCAAATGTCATCCTGTCGCCGCCGCTGGTCATCACCGCCAAGGATGTCGCTCGCATCATCGACGCGCTCGATGCAGGTCTTGCCGCCGCCGGAGGACGATGAAATGTCCGACAAGGCCGCATTGCTCGCCCGCCGAGAACGCCTGCTCGGCCGGAACATGTCGCTCTTCTATCAGGATCCGGTCCACCTCGTCCGCGGTGAGGGCGTCTGGCTCTTTGATGCTGATGGAAGGCGCTACCTCGACTGCTACAACAACGTGCCGCATGTCGGCCATTGCCATCCGCGCGTCGTCGAGGCGATCGCCCGTCAGGCTTCGACCCTCAACACCCACACCCGCTATCTGCACGAGGGCATTCTCGATTATGTCGAGCGCCTGACGGCAACCTTCGATCACTCGCTCAATGCGGCGATCCTGACCTGCACCGGCAGCGAGGCGAACGACATCGCGCTGCGGATGGCCCAGGCGGTGACCGGCAGGACGGGGGTGATCGCCACCAACCACACCTATCACGGCAATACGGCCGCGGTGTCGCAGCTCTCCACCCGCATGCCGCCGGTCGGCGGCTATGGCGGCCATGTGCGGCATGTGCCGGCGCCTGACAGCTACCGGCCGCTCGGCGGCGAGCCCGGCGAGGCCTTCGCGTCCGCCTTCGCCGCGGAGGTGGAGAAGGCGATCGCCTCGCTCGCAAACAGCCCGCACGGCTTTTCTGCCCTGATCATCGATCCCTTTTTCGCGAATGAGGGCTTTCCCGACCTGCCGTCCGGCTTCCTCGACAAGACGGTTGCCGCCGTACGCAAGGCCGGCGGTCTCGTCATCGCCGACGAGGTCCAGCCGGGTTTCGGCCGCATCGGTTCACATATGTGGGGCTACCAGCGTGCCGGCATCGTTCCGGATGTCGTGACGCTCGGCAAGCCGATGGGCAACGGCCATCCGGTCGGCGGCGTCGTCGCGAACATCGATACGATGAACGCCTTCCGCAAGGCCTTTCGCTATTTCAACACTTTCGGCGGCAACCCGGTCTCCTGCGCCGCTGCGATGGCCGTGCTCGACGTGATCGAAGATGAGAAGCTCATCGAAAATGCCCGTGACGTCGGCGAATACACCCGAGCGGCCTTCAAAAAACTCGCCGAGAAGCATTCAATCATTGGTGACGTGCGCGGCAGCGGTCTTTTCATGGGCACCGAATTCGTTCTGGACCGGGGAACGAAAGAGCCCGCACCCGACCTCGCCACCAGGATCGTCAACGCGATGCGCGAGCGCGGCGTGCTGATGGGCAAGATCGGCGTGCACGAGTGCAGCACCAAGATCAGGCCGCCAATGCCGTTCTCGAAGGAGAATGCCGACCTGATGCTGTCGACCTTCGACGACGTCTTGTCCGGCCTGTGAGCGGCGCGATGGACGAGAACAGAACCGAATTGCCGATGGCGACCCTTGTCGGGCGAGCGCTGCAGGCGCTTTTCCATTGGGGCCTGGCCGATCAGACGCCGGAGCTGCTGAAATTCCGAGAGAACGCGGTATTCCGGGTACGCCTGGCCGGTGGCGCGCCCGCCGCCCTTCGGCTGCATCGCCCCGGCTATCACGACGACCGCGCGCTGGCTTCCGAGCTGCAGTGGATGACGGCGCTTAAGGCCGGCGGGCTCCATGTTCCGGCGCCGGTCCCGACGCTTGACGGCCGCGATCTCGTGACCTTGCCGGCCACTTCGACTTTCGCGAGCCAGCATGCCGACATCGTCAGTTGGATGCACGGTGAAGAGCTCGGCCGCTCGGGCGAGCCGCTCCGCCAGGCGCCCGAGCGGCTGACGGAGATCTTTGGACAACTTGGCGAGGCGATGGCCGAGCTCCACAATATCTCCGACCGCTGGAGTCCGCCGGCATCCTTCGTCCGTCCGGCATGGGACTTCGACGGACTGCTCGGGGAAAATCCCTTCTGGGGCCGTTTCTGGGATTCCCCGGGTTTGGAACTTGGTGCGGCAAGGCGGCTCGCGGCGCTAAGGCCGCTCCTCGCAGAGCGCTTGAGAGCGGCCGAGCGCCTCGGCCTCGACTATGGCCTCATCCATGCGGACCTGGTGCGCGAGAACGTGCTCGTCGGAGCTGGGCATGTTGAACTCATCGATTTCGACGATGCCGGCTACGGCTGGCGCATGTTCGACATCGCGACAACGCTCCTCAGAAACCGCCGCGAAGCGCATTTCGACTTGATCCAAGGGGCTCTCATAGCGGGCTATCGGAGGCGCCGTTCATTGTCGGATGCATCGCTCGAAACACTGCCGCTTTTCCTGCTGCTGAGGAGCCTCACCTATATCGGCTGGATCGGCAGCCGACCAGCTACGCCTGACGCACAAGAACGACAGGCACGGTATCTCACCGAAGCGCTGGAAATCGCCGACGAGCTTCTTCATATCCCATGTTAAAGGCCGGCACCGTCCGTCCCGCTGTTCGGGTTTGCCCTCAAGACGTCGACATGCGCGAAACTTGGCAGTGCGAATCGCGCCTGGGCCAACGTCAGCTATTGGCCTCCAGCTGGCGGCGGCGCCACGCAGCCGGCGCGTCGCCGGTGCGCTTGCGGAAGAAACGCGAAAAATAAGCGGGATCTTCGAAGCCGATCTCGCGGCCGATATCCTCCACGGGGCGGATGGTAAACTTCAACAACCGCTTGGCTTCGAGAAGCCGGCGGTCGAGCAGCATCTCCTTGACCGTTTGCCCGAAGACTTCGCGGGCCGCCTTGTCGAGCAGATGCGGCGTCGTCGCCAGAAGATCAACATAGCGTCCGACCGGCCAATCCTCCTTGTAATGGTGATCGATGGCGCGGCGGAGCGCCATGCCCAGCGAGACCGCCGGTGACGCAGCGTCCGGGCCGCTGGTCCCGCCAAGGCGCGCCATCAGCGAAAGCACGACGGACACCAGTCCAACAAGCACCTTCTCGCTGGCAGTCGCACCGGCACGGTACTCCTCGGCAATCATCGCCAGAAGCGAGCCGATCTTCGCCCAGTTGGCGTCGGGTTTATCGCTCGTAAGCAGAACAGGCACGTCGAGTCCCAGGTCCACCTGCTCCGCCATCGCCCGTAGGAGGTCGTCCGACATCGAGACGACGATGGCATCCGATCGCTCGCCGACATCGAAACCATGTACCACGCTGCTCGGCACGAAACCGATGGCGGGAGCCGAAAAATTCCAAGTCTTATCCTCGATCCGGTAGGTGCCGCCTCCCTCGAACCAATAGGTAATCTGCCCCATAAGCGGGTGCTTATGCGGCGCAACATGGCCGAGATGCACGCTTTTGCGCTCCATAACCGTCTCGACATGCAGGAATCCGACGTCGAGTTCACGGCTGGGCTCGCCGTAGACGAAGAAGGAAGGAACATCATTTCTCATGGTCATACCGAAAAAAGTACCAGCGAATTGTCTTCTTTGTCCATGGTCTGCAATCCCCTCCCGTCTTAGCTTTTGTCAAGATTTCAAGGGAGGAATTTCAAGATGCGAGCCGAAGATCACCGTGCCGAAAGGACCCGTCCGTTTACCGGAGCCGAATATCTGGCAAGCCTGCGCGACGGGCGGGAGGTCTATATCAACGGCGAACGCATCGCCGACGTCACGGCCCATCCGTCGATGCGCAACTCGGCCCGGTCGATCGCCCGAATGTATGACGCGCTGCATGACGAGAAGACGAAGGCCCGCCTGACCGCGCCGACCGATACCGGATCGGGCGGCTACACCCACAAATATTTCCGCGTTGCGAAATCCTCCACTGAACTCGCTGCACAGCAGGGTGCGATCGCCGACTGGGCGCGCATGTCTTACGGCTGGATGGGCCGGACAGCGGACTACAAGGCGGCGCTGATGAACACGCTCGGGGCGAATGCCGACTGGTACGGCCCCTTCAAGGAGAACGCGCTTTCCTGGCACAGCCGCGCGCAGGAATCAGTTCTCTTCATGAACCACGCGATCGTCAATCCGCCGATCGATCGCCACAAACCGGCCGACGCGGTGAAGGACGTCTTCGTCCATATCACGAAGGAAACGGATGCGGGGATCTACGTTTCCGGCGCGAAGGTAGTCGCCACCTCCTCGGCGCTGACGCATTACAACTTCCTCGCCCAGAGCTCGGCGACGGTCACCGAGGACCCGTCGCTCTCGGTGATGTTCATCGTTCCGATGAATGCCCCGGGCATCAAGATGTTCTGCCGCGTCTCCTACGAGCAGACCGCCAACAGCGCCGGCCATCCGTTCGACTATCCGCTGTCGTCGCGCTTCGACGAGAACGACGCGATCCTCGTGCTCGACAACGTTTTCGTGCCCTGGGAGGACGTTCTGGTGCTGCGCGACGCGGCGAAGATCCTTTCCTTCCACCCGGCCTCGGGCTTCATGCACGGCTACTGCTTCCAGGGCTGCACGCGCTTTGCCGTCAAGCTCGATTTCCTCGCCGGTCTGCTGGCCAAGGCGTTGCGCGCCACAGGCGGCGATGCCTTCCGCGGCAATCAGGCCGCACTCGGCGAAGTCATTGCCTTGCGGCACATGTTCTGGAGCTTCTCGAATGCGATGGCCCATAACCCCATTCCCTGGGCCAATGGTGCCGTCCTGCCGAACCTCGAAGCGGCGCTCTCCTACCGGACCTTTATGTCGGAAGCCTATCCACGGGTCATTGAAACCGTCCGCAAGGTCGTCGCATCCGGCCTCATCTATCTCCCCTCGTCGGCCAAGGACTTCGCCAATCCGGAGATCGACCGCTATCTGGCGCAATATGTCCGTGGCTCGAACGACATGGGTCATATCGAGCGCATCAAGATCATGAAGCTGCTCTGGGATGCGACCGGCACTGAATTCGGCGGCCGCCACGCGCTCTACGAGTTGAACTATGCCGGCGCGCCGGAAGAAGTTCGCTTGCAGGTGCTGAAAGGGGCCGAGCGTGGCGGGCGGCTGAAGGAGATGGAAGCGCTCGTCGACCAGTGCATGGCCGACTACGACGAGAACGGCTGGACGAGCGACACCTGGCTGCCGCCGCTCGACGACGCTGCTGCCATCCGCAAAGCGGCCGAGTGAGGGCATGCCATGGAAACCGCCGTTTCAAAGACCGAGTTCCGCGACGCCATGGCGCGGGTCTGCGCCCCCGTCAACGTCATCACCACCAACGGACCTGCCGGGCGCGGCGGGTTCACCGCAACCGCCATGTGTTCGGTCACCGACGAGCCGCCGACGCTACTCGTCTGTATGAACAGTCGTTCGGCCCAGACCGGCCTCTTTGTCGAGAACCGCCGTTTCTGCGTCAATGTGCTGACGGGCGAGCACAAGGACCTCGCCGCCTGCTTTGCCGGCCAGCAGGCGGACATGGACGCCCGGTATGCGGCCGCGGAGTGGATCGATCTTAAGTCCGGCAACCAGGCGCTCGCCGATGCCATCGTCTCCTTCGACTGCCGTCTGGTCGAGGCGCGCCTTGTCGGCACGCACAATATCTTCATCGGCGAGGCGGTGGAAATCCGCACCCGCAAGGATGGCCACGCGCTGCTCTATTTCGACCGCAACTACGTGCATGTGCCCACACAGGCGGGCAGCTTCGGCGGCTGACAGGCGGGCGCCAATCCGTCCGCTCGCGAAATGCCACTTGACAGCGTCGTCATTATTTAACATGTTAATAAAAGTCGGAGCGCGCGGGAGGACCGATGCCGCATCTCACTGTGGAATACTCCGCCAATCTCGACGGGCGGGCCGATATCGCCGCGTTCTGCCGCGGCTTGCTGAAGGCGGTGGTGTCGACCGGGCTTTTCGAAGTCGGCGCCGTGCGCGTCCGTGCAGTTCGATGCGCTGATTATGCAATCGCCGACCAACTGCCGGAGAATGCCTTTGTCGACCTCAGCTTCCGCATCGGCACCGGCCGCTCGCCGGAGGAAAAGAAACGCGCCGGCGAAGCGATCTTCGCGGCGGCAAGCGAGGCGCTCGCGCCCTTGTTCGGGACGCCGCATTTCGCGCTCTCACTCGAAATTCGCGAGATTGATCCGGATCTGAGCTGGAAAAGAAACGCGATCCATCCGCGTGTTCGCGGTCAATAGTCACCCCGGGAGCCGGAAAAACGTAACGCCAGGGATTAGATGATGTCGAAATTGCAGGAAAACATTGCCAAGGCCGAGGATTATCTCGCCCGTTTCAAGAAGAACGGAGTGCTGAACCGAATCGATGGCAAGGATGTCGCGGCAGCGGACGGCTCGACCTACGAGACCATCTCGCCTGTCGACTTGAAGCCGCTTGCGACAGTCGCTCGTGGCAAGGCAGAGGACATCGACCGCGCCGCCAGGGCAGCGAAGGCGGCCTTCGCCGAATGGGCTGTCATGCCGGGCGAGGCGCGCAAGAAGCTCCTGCACAAGGTCGCCGATGCGATCGTGGCGCGTGCCGAGGAGATCGCCTTCGTCGAATGCGTGGATACCGGGCAGTCGCTGAAGTTCATGGCCAAGGCAGCCCTGCGTGGTGCTGAAAACTTCCGCTTCTTCGCCGATCGCGCCCCGGAAGCTCGCGACGGCAAGTCGCTCCGCGCCGACGGCCAGGTGAACCTCACGACCCGCGCGCCGATCGGTCCAGTCGGCGTGATCACGCCGTGGAATACGCCCTTCATGCTGTCGACCTGGAAGATCGCCCCGGCCCTCGCCGCTGGCTGCACCATCGTTCACAAGCCGGCGGAATTCTCGCCGCTAACGGCTCGCCTGCTGGTCGAGATCGCCGAGGAAGCCGGCCTGCCGAAAGGCGTCTGGAACCTCGTCAACGGCTTCGGCGAGGATGCCGGCAAGGCGCTGACCGAGCATCCGCTGATCAAGGCGATCGGCTTTGTCGGCGAAAGCCGCACCGGCTCGATGATCATGCGCCAGGGTGCCGAGACGCTGAAGCGCGTGCATTTCGAACTCGGCGGCAAGAACCCGGTGATCGTCTTCGCCGATGCCGATCTCGAGCGTGCCGCCGATGCCGCCGTCTTCATGATCTATTCGCTGAACGGCGAACGCTGCACCTCGTCGTCGCGGCTGCTGGTGGAGGAAAGCATTTACGAGAAGTTCACCGCGCTGGTCGCCGAAAAGGCGAGCCGCATCAAGGTCGGGCATCCGCTCGATCCTGAGACCGTCGTTGGTCCGCTCATCCATCCGGTACATGAGAAGAAGGTGCTCGAATATATCGCCATCGGCCGGTCGGAAGGCGCCAAGGTTGCCACGGGCGGTACCAAGCTCGACGGCGCGGGCGGCGGCTGCTACGTGTCGCCGACGCTCTTCACCGCCGCCAACAACAAGATGCGCATCGCCCAGGAGGAGATCTTTGGACCGGTGCTGACCGCCATCCCGTTCAAGGACGAAGAGGAGGCGCTGGCACTCGCCAACGACGTCCAGTACGGCCTGACCGGCTATCTCTGGACCTCCGACGTCACGCGTGCCTTCCGCTTCACCGATCACCTTGAGGCCGGGATGATCTGGGTGAACTCGGAAAATGTCCGTCACCTGCCCACCCCCTTCGGCGGCGTCAAGAACTCCGGCATCGGCCGCGACGGCGGCGACTGGTCTTTCGACTTCTACATGGAGACGAAAAACATCGCCTTCGCGACCAAGCCGCACGCCATTCAGAAGCTGGGCGGTTGACGAGCAACAATCATCACAGACATACCCGCCGCCCTTGGCGAGCGGGCCGGAGGAGGACCCGATGCCGATACCCAAGCCCAATCTCTACCCGCCCTTCAACATCGTGCGGCTCTCCCATGTCGAGCTCGGGGTGACCGACCTTGCCAAATCGCGTGCCTTCTATGTCGACACGCTCGGCCTGCAGGTGACCGACGAGACTTCGGACACGATCTATCTGCGCGCCATGGAGGAGCGCGGCCACCATTGCATCGTCTTGAAGAAATCCGACAAGGCGGAGGCCCGCGACCTCGGCTTCAAGGTCTTCAGCGAGGAGGACCTCGATAAGGCGGCACATTTCTTCAAAGGCAAGGACCTGCCGGTCGAATGGGTGGAGCGTCCCTATCAGGCCCGCAGCTTTCGCACCCGCGATCCCCTTGGCATTCCGCTCGAGTTCTATTCGAAGATGGACCGGCTGGCGCCGATCCACCAGCAATACGCGCTCTACAGGGGTGTCAAGCCGCTCCGCATCGATCATTTCAACTGCTTCTCGCCGGATGTCGATGAGAGCGTCGCCTTCTACAACGAGCTCGGTTTCCGAGTGACCGAATACACCGAGGACGAGGAAACCGGTCGTCTCTGGGCCGCCTGGACACACCGCAAGGGCGGTGTCCACGACATCGCCTTCACCAACGGCCGCGGGCCCCGCCTGCATCACACTGCCTTCTGGGTGCCAACTCCGCTCAATATCATTGACCTGCTCGATCTGATGTCGACGACCGGCTGGGTGTCCAACATCGAGCGCGGCCCCGGCCGCCACGGCATCTCCAACGCCTTCTTCCTTTACATCCTCGACCCGGACGGTCACCGCATCGAGATCTACTGCTCTGACTACCAGACGGTCGATCCGGACCTCGAGCCGATCAAGTGGGACCTGAAGGACCCGCAGCGACAGACGCTCTGGGGCGCACCGGCGCCGAAATCCTGGTTTGAACATGGCAGCCTATTCGCCGGGGCCGCCGTGATGGACTCCGTGCTGGAGGCGCAGCCGATCATCGCACCCTGACGATCGGCCGCTCAGCGCGCCGGGCGAAAACACGCGCCCGTCGAAACATTCAGCAATGTCCGCGAGGAAACAAAGAGATGGATGAAGCCACCTTCGCCGAATGGTCAAAAAAGGCCGCGGAATGGGGCGCCGCCTACCGGGCGTCGCTCCGCGACCGCCCCGTGCGCGCCCAAACGGCGCCTGGCGACATCGCCGCGCAGCTACCAGTCGCCCCGCCGCAGGCCGGTGAGAGCATGGAAGCGATCTTTGCCGATTTCGAGAGGATCATCATGCCTGGGATGACACACTGGCAGCATCCGCGCTTCTTCGCCTATTTTCCGGCGAACGCGGCGCCGGTGTCCGTCGTCGCCGAGTATCTCGTGTCAGCAATCGCCGCCCAGTGCATGCTCTGGCAGACTTCGCCTGCCGCAACCGAGCTTGAAACCAAGGTTCTGGACTGGCTGCGCCAGGCGATCGGCCTGCCCGAGGGCTTTGCCGGGGTGATCCAGGATTCCGCCTCCTCGGCAACGCTTTCTGCCGTCCTCGTCATGCGCGAGCGCGCGCTTGCCTGGAACGGCAACAAGGCAGGGCTTAGCGCCAATCCACGCCTGCGCGTCTATTCCTCGGATCAGGTCCACACGTCGATCGATCGCGCCGTCTGGGTCTCCGGCATCGGCGAGGACAATCTCGTGCGAATTCCGGTGCAGGGCGAATATCGTTCGATGGATTGTGCGGCACTTGAAGCGGCGATCCTCCGCGACAAGGCGGCCGGCTATGTGCCTGCCGGTGTCATCGCCTGCACTGGCGGCACAAGCACCGGGGCGTGTGACAATATCGCCGAAGTGGTTCGGATCGCCCATGCCCACGGTCTTTACGTGCATGTGGACGCGGCCTGGGCCGGTGCGGCGATGATCTGCGAGGAGTTCCGCCCTCTGTGGGACGGAGTCGGGGAGGCCGACTCCGTCGTCTTCAACCCACACAAATGGCTCGGCGCTCAGTTCGACTGCTCGGCGCATTTCATCCGTAGCCCGGACGACCTGGTTCGCACGCTGGCGATCAAGCCCGAATATTTGAAGACCCACGGGAAGGACGGGATCATCAACTATTCCGAATGGACGGTGCCGCTTGGCCGGCGTTTCCGGGCGCTGAAACTTTGGTTCCTCTTGCGCTTCCATGGGCTGGAGGGACTCAAGGGCATGATCCGCAACCACGTCGCCTGGGCGGCGAAACTCGCCGAGCGGCTCGGCAAGGAGAATGGATTTGAGATCGTCACCAGGCCAATCTTCTCACTTTTCTCGTTCCGGCACATGGGCAGTGGCGACCTCGACGCTCACAACCTCGCCCTCGTCAACGCCATCAATGATGACGGGCGGATCTATCTCACTCAGACCCGCGTCGACGGGCGCGTGGCGATCCGATTCCAGGCCGGACAGTTCGACATGACCGAGGAGGATGCCGAAACGGCCTTCGAGGTCATCACCGAAATCGCCAAGAGCCTTAGCGCCGCCCGAAGGTAGGCCCCATGTCCCATCCGAAATTCCTCAGCTTTTCCCATGTGAACCGTCAAGGCTACGGCTTTCTGACGGAAGACGGCGTCGTAGACCTCTCGGCCCGCCACGGCGCACGCTGGGCGACTCTCAGAGAAGTCATCGCAGCCGGCGCGCTTTCCACACTCGCCGCGGAGAGCGCATCCTTGCCGCCGGACTTCCCGGTCGAAGACATACGCTTCGAGATTCCGATCCCGTCGCCGGAAAAGATCATCTGCGTCGGCGTCAACTTTCCCGATCGCAACGAGGAATACAAGGACGGGCAGGCCGCCCCCTCCAACCCATCGCTGTTCATCCGTTTTCCGCGATCCTTCACCGGCCACGGCGAGCCGCTGATCCGGCCGCCCGAAAGTCCGCAACTCGACTATGAGGGCGAGATCGTGATCGTCATTGGCAAGGGTGGGCGACGCATCGCGGAAGCAGAAGCATTGAACCACATAGCGGCTCTGACGCTCTGCAATGAGGGCACGATCCGTGACTGGGTGCGCCACGCGAAATTCAATGTCACCCAGGGGAAGAACTTCGACCAAACCGGCTCGATCGGCCCCTGGCTTATCCCTTACGCGAGTGAGGACCAAATCGCCGACATCAAACTCGAGACCCGCGTCAACGGCGAGGTCCGCCAGAGCGACCGCACCAGCCGGATGATCTTCTCTTTCCGCAAGATCATCAATTACATCTCAACCTTCACCACTCTGGTTCCGGGCGATGTGATCGTAACCGGCACGCCGACCGGCGCCGGCGCCCGTTTCGACCCGCCGGTTTGGCTCAAGCCCGGCGACGTCGTTGAGGTCGAGGCAGACGGCATAGGCACTTTGAGAAACACGATTGCCGACGAGGTGCGCGCATGCTGACCAAGGACCAGATCGAACAGGCTGCCGGAAGCCTAGACGAGGCCGAGCGGACCCGTAAGCAAACCGGGCTCCTGTCGCTGAAATATCCCGAGATCGACATGGACGCCGCCTATGCGATCCAGGGCGAGTGGGTGAAGAAGAAGATCGCCAGCGGCCGCAGGGTGATCGGCTGGAAGATCGGCCTTACCTCGAAGGCGATGCAATATGCGCTGAACATCGACACCCCCGACTCGGGTGTGCTCTTCGACGACATGGTCTTCGAGGACGGCGCGACGATCCCCGCCGACCGTTTCATCCAGCCGCGCATCGAGGCGGAGATCGCCTTCGTGATGAAGGCACCGCTGAAAGGTCCGGGAGTGACCGTTTTCGACGTCCTCGCCGCAACCGACTACGTGACCCCTGCCCTCGAGATCCTCGACACCCGCATCGTCCGCGTCGACCCGGAGACGAAGAAGGCCCGCAACGTCTACGACACGATCTCCGACAATGCTGCCAATGCCGGTATCGTCACCGGCGGCCGTGCCGTCAGGCCGGACCAAATCGACATGCGCTGGATGGGCGCAATCGTCAGCCGCAACGCCGAAGTCGAGGAAACCGGGCTCGGCGCCGGCGTTCTCAATCAGCCCGCCCGAGGCGTCGCCTGGCTCGCCAACAGACTTGCACGATACGGCGATGGCATCGAAGCGGGGCAAATTGTTCTTGCCGGCTCGTTTATCCGGCCGATCGAGGCGCGTCACGGCGATACCATTGTCGCCGACTTCGGCGCCTACGGCTCGGTCAGCCTGTTCTTCGCCTAAGGAGCCGCCGATGCCCGCACCGACGAACCGTTTCAAGCAGGCGCTGAAGGAGGGCCGCGCCCAGATCGGCCTCTGGCAGGCACTCGCCAGTCCCTACACGGTCGAGATCTGCGCCGGGGCTGGCTATGACTGGCTGCTGCTCGACGCAGAGCACGCACCAAACGACGTGCCGCTCTTGGTTTCCCAACTCCAGGCGATGAAGGGGACGACGAGCCATGCGGTGATCCGCCCGCCGATCGGAGAAACCTGGATCGTCAAGCAATTGCTCGACATCGGGGCGCAGACGCTGCTCATCCCGATGGTCGATAGCAAAGCGATGGCAGAAACGATGGTGAAGGCGGTGCGCTACCCGCCTCACGGCGTTCGCGGGGTCGGGGCAGCACTCGCCCGCGCCTCGGCCTTCAACCGCACGACCGACTACCTGCAGACCGCGAACGACGAGGTCTGCCTGCTGCTGCAGATCGAGAGCCTCGCCGGGCTGAAAGCACTCGACGATATCGCCGGGACGGAGGGCGTCGATGGTGTCTTCGTCGGGCCGGCGGACCTTGCAGCCGATATGGGTTTCCTCGGCAAGCCCGGAGCGCCGGAAGTTCAGGCAGAAGTAGAGAAGGCGCTGCTCAGAATAAAGTCGCTTAGCAAGGCCGCCGGCATTCTTACCGGCGACCTCTCGCTTGCAAAACGTTATCTCGAACTCGGCGCGACTTTCGTTGCGATCGGTAATGACGTGACCCTTCTCGCCAACGCGACCAGTCAATTGCTCCGTGACTTCGAGAAGGTCGAGGCTGCCGAGGGCGCGAGGGGCGCAGCCGCCTACTGATCGCCCTCGCCGTTCGTCCGGCCCTGGAGCCCGAACCTTGACAGCTCCTCCAGCATATCGAGAAGCTGCTCCACCCGCTCCGCCCCGAAGCTGGCATCGATATCCGCGTACACCTTAAGGCTCTCCGGCATCACCTCTTCGATAATCGCTTGGCCGGCCGGGGTGATCTGTAGCAGGACTCGTCGACCGTCAGCCTTGTCCTTGTGTTTGGTAATGAAGCCGCGCTCCTCAAGGGAGCGAAGCATTCTCGTAAGGCTCGGCGCCAGGATGAACGCCCTCTCCGCCACTTCCGTCGCATCGAGCGTGCCTGCCTCAGCCAAAGCGCGGATGACCCGCCACTGCTGCTCCGTCACATCATGAGCTGCGAGGATCGGCCGGAAATGGCTCATCACCGCTTCACGAGCGCGCAGGAGTCCGATCGCCAGCGAACGCCGCCTTCCTGGCGGAGCCCCGTGCGGCTCGACGCCTTCTATTTCAGTGCTGCTAGCTTTGTTGCTCATGCTACGGATATCGGCCATTTTGACGGGGGCGCAGCACCCCCCTGCTCTTCGCTACTTGGGGGCGCCTGCTTGTTAACTGGTAGAGTCGCACCCAGGTTGCTTAACACGAAAACTATCCAGTTTCATCCGCCAAGATCGAATAAAGCGGCCGGATCATCCGATCCGGCCGGCCCCCAAATTGATACCGGTGGCATAAGCTGCGGTCATGATCGGCCCGAGAGATCCGCCGTGGCCCGGGTAGCCTTTTCCGAAGATACTCGCGGCAACATTTCCGCAGGCGTACAGCCCACCGATTATTGATCCGTCGTGGCGGATTACTTGGCCGTGCGTCGTCGTTTTTAGGCCACCCTTCGTACCATTGTTTCCCGGCGCAACTTCGACGGCATAGAAGGGGCCTTCGCTGATGACGCCAAGGCAAGGGTTCGGCGTAATCTCTGGATCACCATAATAGAGGCCGTGGACGTCCTCCCCTCGGGCAAAATCCTGGTCGTGGCCATTAAGCGCATAACCGTTGAAGCGGTCGATCGTGGCCCGCAGTCCTTCGGCTGAAATCGACAGCTTGTTCGCAAGTTCAGTGAGCGAAGCCGCCGTGTGCATCCAATTCGGAGCCGGTTGTGTCGGAGGAATGGATGCAACGGTGTACCGGTTCTTGAAAGCGTTGTCGAAGATCAGCCAAGCTGGCCGATTTATGTACGAGTACGCTCCTGGATCGAAGATGTTGAACGACATTCCGAGATCATTGTAGGAGGTCGCCTCGTTAACAAAGCGCTCGCCCCTGCTGTTCACCATGATCGATCCAGGAAGTGCCAGTTCTCGCACCATGTTCCGCGTCAGTGGCATGCCATCAAGTTCTTCGCCGGGAATGCGGTAAGCAGCGGTCCACCAAGCCTCTGTCATATTCGCGATGGCCGCTCCCGCTTCCAGACCAAACCTCAGTCCGTCGCCATTGTTGCCGGGAGGCGTCGTGGGCGCGCTGGTGAAGCCGGGAAGGAAGGCGGAAACCATGTCCTCGTTCCACTCGAAGCCACCGGTGGTAAGGACAACGCCGACCTTCGCCGAGACGCGCCCGTTCGCTGTCTTAACGCCGGTGCAGCGCCGGCCATCGAATGTAAGGCCGGTTGCGGGGTTGCTCACATGGAAGCGGACGCCTGCCTTTGCGCATGCTTGGGCCAGACCTGCCACCAAGCCGGCCCCTTGTGTACGTATGTTGCGGCGCTGCCGATCGGCGATGATGTCCGCGCTCAGGCCCTTGCGGCCTTCCGTTGATGTTACCGGCTGTCGTAGCGTCGAATAACGGAGTGTCTCAAAGAGCCCGGCTTCCATCCCCGGTTCGAATGGCAGAGGTTCGACCGATCGGCCGCTGCGCGCACCTGTCCAGCCCGGGTGATAGTCGGGACGGTCGACACTGAAGAAGCGAAGATCTGAGTGGGTTTCCAGGAACCGGAGCATTTCGGGGCCGCTCGTCACGAATTGCCGCAGAAGATCCGGTGAAGTTTCCCCGTGTGTAAGGCGGTCAAGATAGATATGCGCATCCGCCTCGTTGTCGATGAAGCCGGAGGCCTCCATAACGTGGTTATTGGGGATCCAGATTCCTCCGCCGGAGATTGCAGTCGTGCCGCCGATCAACGGCGACTTTTCGAGAACCCCGACGGTCATTCCCTTCGAGGCCGCTGCGAGAGCCGCAACCAATCCCGCGCCGCCGCTGCCCAGAACAACAACGTCATAGTTTTGCATGTGCATATCCCTATCCAATTGACATGCTCACGCGCCCGTCATGATCGTTCAACAGGTTGCGGCGGGTTTCTTCTGTCAGCGTCAGAATGTTCGTCCGCACGTGAGCTTCGATTTCTGTGGCCGATTTCCTCGTGACGTAGGCGTCGATGATCCATTCGTGTCCGCTGAGCGTCGACTTGCCGCTGTCTCTGCCCAGAGTGTGAAGGATTGTTGCCTCAGTTCGTGGCAATATGAATCGGTTGATCATAGCGATCCTCGACCTCAACCGACCGATCTGCTCGACGATCGTCGCATTGGGACACCGCTTGTTGATGACCGCATGGAAATCCAGGTTGCCTTGGGTCCAACCGCCGAGATCGAACGAAGCCAGGGCCTGCGCCATCTCGTCGTTGATGCTCTTCAGTTGCTTGATGTCGGCTGGAGTGATCCTCGGCGCGGCTGCGCCGGTCACATAGCCTTCGAGGACGGCCAAAAGCTCCATCTGCTCCGCCCACAGATTTGGATCCGCGCCGGCGACGATCGCGCCAGAGTTCTTGCTGAAGATCACTAAGCCTTCAGCCTCAAGACGACGTATGGCCTCTCTGACCGGAACTGGGCTGATCGATAGCTCCCTGGCCAATGTGTCGATCACCAGCCGTTGCTTGGGTGCATACAATCCGCGGTCGATACCCTCCTTGAGATAATTGTAAGCGATTTGCTGCTTGCTCTTAGCTTCTGTGGCGGGTGGCACCACCTTTGCCATGCGTTCACTCCCTAACGATTGTAATCAAATTAGAAATCCAATTTGATTTCCTGTCGCCTTATGGGCTTCGACAGGCTCCGGCAAGACTTACCGCTTCCAAGCGAGACGTCGTTCCAAGTTCATGCTCAAGCGAGACAGCACAAACACAATGACAATGAAGATTATACCCACTGCAGTCAGATACTCGAACTGCTTGTAGGTGACGGAGGCTTGCGCGTTGGCGATGTAAAGTATGTCCTTGACGCCTATCACACCGACGATAGCGGAATCCTTCAAAATCACGATGAACTGGTTGAGGAGGAGAGGAAGGGCCGTCCGCAGGGCCTGCGGCCAGATGACGATCGAGTTGGTCTTCCATCGTGTCAAGCCCATAGCCGCAGCCGCTTCCCACTGACCGTCGTCAATTGTGAGAAGCGCAGAACGATAGATTTCTGCAACATAGGCCGTGTTGAGCAGGGTAAGCGAAATGATCCCGGCGGTAGTGGGATCCATTTTCCACCCGGTCACGCCAGCCAGCGCGAAGTACACGAGCAGGACGTAGACGTACGGCGAGAGTGAGCGGAAGACTTGGACATAGAGAAACCCGATCGACCGGGCGACGACGACGTTGCTTCTGAGAAGCGAAACTATGATCCCGCCAAACACCATCGACAGGGCGAGCGACGCGATAGCAATAAGGAAAGTGAAGCGAAGCCCATACAGCATGGCGGGCATATGACTCAGTACAGCACTCCAGCTATTCATGACCGTGATGCTCCCCTACTCCCGGTGAGACGGGCCTCGACCGCATTAACCAAGAGCGACAGAAACAACATCGTTCCGATCAGCAGTACGGCGACAGAAATGTAGGCTTCGAATGGCCGAAACTGGTTCAAACTAATGTCCTGCGCAGCGAAGATGAGCTCCGGTACCGCCACGACGGCGGCGTAGGTTGATGCTTTGAAACAGATCACAAAAACGTTGAGGAGCGGCGGAATGACTATCCGAATTACCTGCGGAAACAGAATAGTCCTGTTGATCCGGTAATCGGAGAGGCCAAGCGCCTTACCAGCTTCGATCTGCCCCACATCGATTGCATTGTATCCTGTGCGGAAGATTTCTGATGTGAAGGCCGAGCTCATGATGCCGATGGCCAGAATAATCGACTGCTCACCAGTCAGAGCCAGCCCAATCCTAGTGGCGATACCGAAGTAAATCCATAAGAGCAAAAGGTACATAGGCAGACCTCTGACGATCTGCACGTAAACATAGGAGATCGCATTGGCAATCTTCGATTTCGATGCGGAGGCGAGGTACGAAATGAACCCCATGACGCAGCCAATTCCGAAGCCAGCGAGCGCGAAATACAGGTCGTAGACCAACCCCCACAAGAGGCGCGGCCATTGCGCCAGGACTATTGAAAAATCGAGGCTCATTCCGTTCCCTTCTCAAGGCGTATTTTATCGCGTGTCCAATCGATACGCTCGCAAGCTCGAATCGTCAACATCATATATGATTTCCTATTGTGTTTTAGATACAATCGGCCCATTAGTAATGAAGGTGATGACCGCGCGAGGGGTCTACTGGATTTGCCAAATGGACGGGTTGAGATGCGATTTTCAGGGAAGGCTGTTTTAGTAACAGGCGTTGCGAGTGGCCTTGGGAGGGCGGTGGTTCAGGCACTTGCAACTGAGGGCGCTAAGCTCGTCCTTGTTGATCGCGCGGAAGAGAAACTGGAAACACTCGTTGAAGACCTTCAAAGTGGTGGATGCGAGGTAGTGTCGATTGTGGGCGACGTTTCGCAGGAACAGACTTCGAAGGACGCCATCGCACAGGCTCTTAGCCGATATGGCAAGCTGGATATCCTGATCAATAACGCCGGCATAAATCCGACAGGCACGATCTCGCAGACGGATCCGGCGGTCTGGCAGCAGGCATTGGATGTCAATCTAAAGGCGGCGTACCTCTTCTGTCGCGAGGCTATTCCGCACATGGTGGATGCTGGCAGGGGCGTTATCGTCAATACCGCGTCTATTGCCGGGCAGCGCGCTTCGACTTCAGAGGCGGTTTACGGCGTGTCGAAGGCAGGCCTGATCATGCTGACCCGCACCATCGCGCGTGACTATGGCGCGCGTGGTATCCGCGCAAACGCGATCTGCCCGGGTGTCTTGGAAAGCATCATGGCTGACCGCCTGACGCGCATGTCACCCGATCAGGTTGTCGCGCGGGATCAACGCTTCGCGCCGACCGTGCCGCTTGGTCGTTTGGGAACCTACGAAGAGATTGCCAAGTCCATTTTGTTCTTGGCGAGCGAGGACGCCAGCTACGTCAATGGTGCGCAGCTGACGGTCGATGGCGGTCTTACCGCCTGATGAAGGGTGCCCCCCGCGACAGGCGGGTTGCAAGGGAATGCTTTCATAATTGAAACGACAAGGGGAAAGCTGATGGATACGAAGCAAGGTAGTGAAATACGGGCGAACCGCCGTGCACTTCTGACCGCTGGTCTGTTTGCGGGAGGTGCAGCAGCTGTTGCGGTGAGCACTGCAAGTGGCGCGCATGCGCAGGAAGCAGCCAGCGATTCGGTTTTGGACAAAGCCGTCAGGACCAAAAAAATCACCGTAGCCGCCAGTTTGAAATATCCGCCAAATATGTACATCAACGACAAGGGCGAGCCAGACGGCTATGAAATCGCCCTCATTCGACGGATGATCAAGGATATCTCGCCTGAAATTCAGGTCGAGTTCGCAGATATGGATTTCGGTCAAATGTTTGCAGCCGTCGAATCCGGTCGTGCCGACATGATGACCACTGGAACGATCCTTCCGAGCCGATCCCTGCGAGGATGGTTCGCAGGATGCGCTGTAACATTTCAGCCCGTCTATATCGTTGGCAGGCAGGCGGCTGATCTGACCTACGACCAGATGAACGCCGCAGACTTTAAGTTCGCGGCTCTCCAGGGCAGCTCTCAGGAAGCAAAGATACGAGACCTTTACCCCAACGCATCAGTATCGGTATTCCCTGATCAGACCGGTGCAATCGGTGAAGTTATGTCTGGTCGTGCCAACGCTACTCTGCAATCGTTGTTCACAATCGTGAATACGAAGAAGCAGGGCGTCGATCTTGCGATTATCGGCAAGGACCCCGCCTACGTCGATCACAACACATTCTTCCTGCCGACCGGCGATACAAAAATGTACATGTTTGTGACCAATTGGCTGCTGTACAACGCCGCAGGCGGCATTCTGAATTCGCTCTACCGCGAATACGTTGGCAAGGACGCGATCGCCGCCGGCCTCCCGTATCTGGCCGTTGGCCCAGGTGGAAGCCCATCTCACGTTGAATCGTAATTGCGTCAATGGGGCGGTCCAACGCGGTCGCCCCGCTTCGATCAGGAGCAAAAGTTGGAAGAAGCCGATAGCAGAAATACCGTCATCTCTCTGCGTCACGCAAGCAAGTGGTTCCCCAGTCGTGACCTCCCCGCTGTAAGGGGATTGAACTCGGTCTCGCTCGACGTTCTCGAGGGGGATGTCGTTGTTCTCCTCGGGCCGAGTGGGTCGGGCAAGAGCACGCTGTTGAGATGTCTAAACCTGCTTACCGTTCCCGACGAAGGTCATTTGACAGTCGGATCCTTTGAGTGGGACGCTAAGAATTACCATGGGTCGCGTTCTAAGGAACGCAAATACAAACGTGACTTCCAGCGACTTCGTCGCGAAACAGGTATGGTCTTCCAGCACTTCAACCTGTTTCCCCACATGACGGTCCTGCAGAACGTCACGTGTGGCCTCATCCACACCAAGGGCATGTCTCAGGCGCAAGCCCAGGAGATTGCACGACAGGAAATTGCGAAAGTTGGCCTGACCGATCACGTCGATCACTACCCCGGTCAGCTGTCCGGCGGACAGAAGCAGCGTGTTGCAATCGCGCGCGCCATTGCAACCAAGCCCTTAGCCATGCTTTTCGACGAACCAACATCGGCTCTCGATCCAGAGCTGCGCGGCAGCGTCCTGTCGGTGATGCAGGATCTCGCAAAGGAAGGCATGACCATGGTCGTCGTGACGCATGAGATGGGCTTCGCGCGCGCTGTCGGCAACCATATTGTCTTCCTGGAAAGCGGTGAGATTATCGAGGAGGGACTGTCGAACGACTTTCTTGACAATCCCAAGACAGACCGCGCGCGGCGCTTCCTGTCCGAAATCAACTGATGCTGGGGGGGTGGTTCTGATCGAACCACGCCCGGCCTTCGTATTCGGTGTGCTCCAGCTGGCGTCTAGCGAGCCGACGAAACTATTCCCTTGAAGAACAAAATTGCGCATGACGTGAGGATAGGCGTTCCGGTCAAAACCCGTATCCGATTATCGAAAAGTAAGGATGCGAAAATTGATCGCTGAACCAGTAGCCTGTATCGTCGTTCGGAAACTCCACCCCTTGGGGAAGCAAGGGCGCGGTGTCCTTCACCACAGCAAGCAGTTCGATCTCAACCGAAACATCGTTGCTGCTACCGCCGATGTCCAGAACGACGTCCAGAATCAAGAATGCCGGCACGGGAGTCAGCACCAGCATCACTTCGATTTCGACGTCGCTAGCGGCGGCCTTTATTCCGATCCACAAGCGCCCGCGCGGCCTCGCCATCGTCGGCCAAAGCTGCCGGGCGCGAAGACATCTCCCCCGGAGGCCTTTTGTCACGGGCAGCGGCGACAAACGCCGGCATCAGTAGCGCACAACCGCGCAGCCATGCGGACCAAGCGAAAGCGAGCCATCGATGCTCTTGCCCGTCAGCAGATCGGCCCCTGACGGTAGGGATGAAAGCTCGACATCTACTCCTTCGGTGTTGAGTACGAATAGCAGCTTGCGGTTAGGTGCCTCCCTGAGGGTCACTTCGACACCGGCGGGGAGGTCCTCGACGAGCGGCAGGATGTCGCCCGGGGCGAAGAGCTGGCCGGCCAGGCCCTCGACCAGCGATTCCGTCAGATAGGTTCCGACATAGACAGCCCTGCCTTTTCCGACCTTGCGGCTGGTGATTGCCGCACGGCCGCTCGCGAAGCGGTTGCTCCAACGGCCGAGCACCTCGACATCCCCGTCGAGATCCAGAAGTTCATAGAGATGGGCGGCGTCATGCTCGCGATTGCCAAGCGTGAATCGATAGCGCCGCTCGGCGGAACTAGCCGGCAGGCGAATTGCCGGATTGTGCAGGCCAAATTCGGTGCCATGCAGGCCGAAAAGTCCATCGGAGCCCGGCTCAGCGACGCGGCCGAATTCCTCGACGCGAACGCCGCAAAGTTCGGACAGGCCGGGACCTGGAGCGAGGTCAGTCGGGATGTGGTTATTCTGGTCTCGGGTGCCGCTCATGGCGCCGACCACCAGCGTTCCGCCATTCTCCACGAAGGCTTTCACGCGCTCGTTCCATTCAGGCTTCCACATGACCCAATGCGGCACGTAGAGCATCTTGATCCGGGAAAGGTCATCCTCGGGATGGATAAAGCCGCAGGCGATGCCTTTGGAATAGCAGTAGCGATGCAGCAGCATGCCGTCCTCGAGCGGGCTCGGCATGCCCATCGGATAAGTCCTGTAGGCTTCCTGGTTGTCGAAATCCGCGCCGGCTATGGCGACGTCCATGCGAACCGTGGTACCGAGCAGATCCTGCTTGATCCGCGAAATGTCTTCCGCGAACAGCACTACTTCCTGATAGCGGCGGCGCGGGACGTCGTCGTGGTCGATAATTCCCATCCAGTAGATCTCGGCGCCGAAATGCGCCGGGCGCCAGCGGAAGAAGAGCAGGCCGTCGGCGCCGCGCGCCACCGAGCTCAGTGCCATGCGGCGCATTTCGCCGGGCTCCGGGGTCATGGTCGAAAACCCAGGCTGGCTGCCGAAACCGGAGGCCTGTTCCGGCACGATGAAATTGCCAGAATAGGCGCGGCAGATGTCGAGGTGCAGCGCCTGGGTGACGGTGTGGCCGCCGCTCCGCCTCATCTCGTCGTAGAGCATGGGATAAATGTCAAAACCGAGGAAATCGAGATCCTGTCCGAATTGACCGCGAAAGTCGATGTCCTCGAGCCTTCCGAGATTGTGGAAAATGAACCAGTCCGGATTTGCCCGGCGCAGGATCTCTACCTGATCATGCTGGAAGGCGGCCGTCGCATGCGCCAGGAAGCGGTGATAGTCCTGCATGTGACCGGGTGCTATGAAACCTGGATTGTCCTTTCGCGGGACGGTGATCTGGTCGAAACTGTCATAGGCAAGCGCCCAGAAGTTTCCGCCCCAGGCGAAATTCAGAGCCTCGATCGTCACGTATTTGTCGCGCAGCCAGCGGCGGAACTCGCGCTCGGCGGCCTCGGAATAAGAGGTCGAGGCGGTGGTGTTGAGTTCGTTGTCGGTCTGCCAGCCGATGACGGCAGGATTGCCGCTGTAGTGATCGGCGAGCGCCTGCGTAATGCGGCGGCTATGCACGCGGTAGACGGGACTATTGGTGTCCGCGTGCTGACGAGAGCCGTGCGAGGCCGTCCTGCCCCGCTCGTCGACGCGCAGCACTTCGGGATAGGTGGCAGTGAGCCAGCGCGGCGGGGTGGCAGTCGGCGTGCAAAAGATGGTCTTGATGCCTTCCGCGGCGAGCACTTCGATGGCCTTGTCGAAGAGCGAAAAGTCGAAATGGCCTTCGCACGGCTCCATGATATGCCAGGCGAATTCGCCGAGACGGACGACATTGAAGCCGGCCGCGGCCATGCGCTGGGCGTCGCGCACCCAGTAGCTTTCGTCGACGTGCTCAGGGTAGTGCGGCGCGCCGAGCAGAAAATCGTCAAGGTTGAGAGTGCGCCAGACCGAGAGCGGCGCCGGTTGGATACGCTTCATGATTATGCTGTCCTTGGTCAGGTTTTTGCGACGGGCTTGGGAGAGGTGATGGTTCGGCCGTCGGTGGCGAAGAGGTAGGCGTCGCGGGCATCGAAGCCGATGGAGACGGCACTTCCGCTCTGATGGGGCCTGATGTCGGCCATCTGGATCGTGAAGGCGCCGGTGCCGCTGTCGGAGCTGCTGGTGACGAGGTCGCCGGCATCCGCGTAGACGATCGTCTCGCGGCCGAGATATTCGGTCAGCCGCACCTGGGCGGGGAAGCGCGTCGCGGCAATCGGGTCGTTGAGGCGCAGCCTTTCGGGGCGGATGCCGATGGTGACCGTTTCTCCGGCTGCCACCTTTCCGACGAGATCGTCGAAAGCCACTTCAACACCGCCAGCGCAGGTGATCCTCGCAGACGAGCCGCTGATATCGGCAACCCGTCCCGCGACGAAATTCATGCGCGGCGCGCCGAGGAAGCCGGCGACGAAGAGGTTGGCGGGATTGTTGTAAAGCGCGAGCGGTGCGCCGACCTGTTCGACGCGACCGCCATTGAGCACGACGATGCGGCTCGCCATGGTCATAGCCTCGACCTGATCGTGCGTCACATAGATCATCGTCGAGCCGAGCTCGGCATGGAGCGTCGAGAGCTCCACCCGCATCTGCGTGCGCAAGGCCGCGTCGAGATTGGAGAGCGGTTCGTCGAACAGGAAGACGTCAGGCGATCGGGTGATCGCGCGGCCGATGGCGACGCGCTGGCGCTGGCCACCCGAGAGCTGTTTCGGCTTCTTGGCGAGTTGCTCCTCCAGCCTCAGAATCTTGGCGGCGCGGGCGACGGCGGCATCGATGTCCTCCCGGGGGCGTCCGGCCATTCGGAGGCCGAAGCCCATGTTTTCGGCGACGGTCATATGCGGGTAGAGCGCATAGGACTGGAAGACCATGGCGATGCCGCGGTCGCCGGGCTCCGTCTTCGTCACGTCCCGGCCCTTGATGAGCATCTTCCCGGAACTGACGGTCTCAAGACCGGCAATCGTCTTTAATAATGTGGATTTGCCGCAGCCCGAAGGGCCGACCATCACGACGAATTCGCCTTCCTCGATCTCGAGATTGATGTCCCTGAGGGCGTGGAAGCCGCCGTAATGCTTCTCGATCTGCTTGAGTTCGACACTGGGCATGGAGAGTGATCCTTGGTTTGGGCCTCAGCCCTTCACCGCGCCGACGGTAAGGCCGGCGATGAAGTGGCGCTGCATGAGGAAGAACATCACGACGGGCGGGACCGCCACCATGATGGTCGCGGCCGCCACGAGGTTCCAGGCGGAGACCCATTCGCCGCGGAGATTGTTGAGGCCGGCCGTTACCGGCTTCACGGCATCGCTCTGGGTCAGCACGATGGCCCAGAAGTAGTCGTTCCAGACGAAGGTGAAGGTCAGGATCGCGAGCGCGGCCAGCGCCGGGCGGATCAGCGGAACGACGACATGCCAGAGCGTCTGCCACGGCGACGCGCCCTCGGCCCGCGCGGCCTGGAAGAGCTCGTCGGGCAGCGCCGCAATGAAATTGCGCATGAAGAGGGTCGCAAAGCCGGTCTGGAAAGCGATGTGAAAGACCATCAGCGCGTAATAGGTATCGTAGAGTCCGGCCGAAACCATCAGGTCGCGCACCGGGATCATCATGATCTGCGCGGGCAGGAAATTGCCACCGACGAACAGTGCAAAGAGAAGATTAGCACCCCTGAAGCGATAGCGCGAAAGGACGAAGCCGGTCAGCGTCGACAGGACGAGCACGCCGAGCACCGACGGCAGCGTCACGATCAGGCTGTTGAGGAAATACTGCGCCATGGCCGTCTGGGTGAAAACGGCGGTGTAGTTCTCGACGAAATTGAAGCTCTTCGGCCAGCCCCAGTAGTTGCCGGCCATGACTTCCTCGAAGGAGCGCAGCGAGGTCGCCATGACGGCAGCGAGCGGGACGAGCCAGAGAATGAGGACCAGGGCGACCATTGCCGCATAGGTGAAGCGCCTGGCAGGCGCGTCTTCCGGGATCGGTCTTGGATACATCAGACGCCCTCCCTTTCCGGTTTGAGAAGTGTGCGCAGATACCAGGCGATGAAGGCCGCCATGATCACGAAAAGAACCGTGGCGATCGCCGCGCCATAGCCGAAGCGGTAGGAGAAGATCGACTGCTCGTACATCTGGTAGGCGAGGACGGTCGACGAGCCGAATGGTCCGCCTGAGGTCATGACCGCGACCATGTCGAACGAGCGTAGAGCCCCGATCACCGTGACGGCAAGCGCGATGAAGCTGACCTCGCGCAACTGCGGCAGGACGACATGGAACAGCATCAGCAAGCCGCGCGCCCCATCCACGCGCCCGGCGCCGATGAGGTCTTCACTGAGATTGTTGAGCCCCGCCAGGAACAGGACGAGGCAGAAGGCGACCTGCGGCCAGAGCGCCGCGAGCACGACAGCGAAGGTGACGAAATGCTCGTCGGAGAGAAGGGCCGGCGCGGTCGCGCCGAAATAGCCGAAGATCAGCGAAAGTAGGCCAAAGGTCGGATCGTAGACCCAGGTGAAGACCACGCCGACCGTGACCGAGGCCAGGACCAGGGGCACGAAGAACATGGATTTCATGACCCGCATGCCCTTGATAGGCTGGTTGAGAAGCAGCGCAAGTCCAAGCCCGAGTGGCGGAGCGAGCATGAACATCGCCAGCCAGATCAGGTTGTTCTTGAGCGACACATAGAATTGCGGGTCGGCCAGAAGCTGCCGATAGTTCGACAGGCCCACCCACTGCTTTGCCCCGACGCCGTCCCAATCGAAGAAGGACACCCAGATGGTTTCCACGGAGGCAAAAATAATCACGACCCCGAACAGCAAGGCGCCGGGCATGATGAACAGGGTCGGCGTGATCCAATGCCGATGGCGTCGCCAGAAATCGGACATCTCATGTACTCGCTGGAGATTGATCGGGAGCAGGCAGGGCTGCGGTGCAGCCCCGCCGCTTGCGGTCGCCTCGTGGGAGAGTTCGAGCGACCGCGACTGTGGCTCAAGCCTTGAAGATGCGCTTGCGCGTGCCTTCGAGCCGTTCGAGGATCTGGTCGCGCCGATCGGGCTTGGCCATGAATTCCTGGAAGCCCTTCAGGCCCTCCTGCGCCATGTCCGGATCGGTATCGCGGTCGTAATACTGCGCGGAGCCTTCGACCGTCTTGAGCGACTCGACGGCGGCATTGACGAGCGGATCCTTGCTCGGCGGGCAATCGTTGCGCGGCGGCACCGCACTTTCGGTTTCGAGAAAGGCCGAGAGATTTTCCGGCTTGTAGAAATAGGCCAGGAAATCGCGGGCATTCTCCTTGTTCTTTGCGTTCTTGGGAACGTGAATGGAGTTGAGCGCGAAATCCTCGTAACGGGCCATGCCGGGAGCGATCTCGGGGAACGGCGCAAAGGCGATCTGACTGACTTGGTCTTCGGGGAAGCCGTATTTGATGAAGCCCGCGAGATCCATCATCGCCGCCTTCTTCTGGGCAAGTGCAGCCGCCGCCTGTTCCCAGCCGAAGGATGTGTGATTCGGGCTGAAGAGACCGGCATTGATGAGTTCGGCCCACTTGTCGAACACCGGCAGCATGGCAGGGTCAGTGTAGGACATCTTGCCGTCCATCAGCGCGATGTGCTTTTCGAGGCCGTTGATGCGCAGGTTCATATGATCGAACCAGCCGGCGGCGGGCCACATTTCCTTGGTGCCCATGCTGACCGGGATCATGCCCGCCGATTTCGCCTGCTCGCCGAGCGCAAGGAGCTCGTCGATCGTCTTTGGCGGCGTCCAGCCCTTTTCGGCGAAGACGTCCTTTCGATAGAACATACCCCAGAGCAGGCCACCCAGCGGCAGGCCATATTGCTTGCCGTCTACCGTGACGGCGCCGGTCGCGGGACCGAGCACACTCTTGTAGTTCTCGCGTTCGAACAGGTCGGAAATGTCGTCGAAGAGGTCGCGCTTGACGAAGGCCTTCATGCGGTTGCCGGAAAACCAGAAGCAGATGTCCGGCGCGCCGACGACGAGATAGCTGCGGATCGCGGTCTTGTGCGCCTCGTGATCCATATTGTTAATGGTCACCTTGACACCGCTTGCCTTCTCGTATTCGGCGGCGATACGCTGGAGTACTTCGCGCTGGCCGGCATTGCCGATATTCGAGATGATCGCGAGTTCCTTGCTCTGCGCCAAAGCCGGCGCGCCGAGCGTCATTCCCGCGAGCGCGGTTCCCGCTCCGATCAGGAACTGGCGACGGGACGCCGAAGCGCCTGCGGCCAGAGTCATCACATCTTTCAAGGCCATTTGAATCCTCCCAGGACAAAGCTTCTCTGTGCCCGGACCGACCTCGATCCGGACTGACTTGGAACTCTCGATTGCTTTGAGATCATGCGGGCGGAAAATTCTCGCTCCGCAGTCTCCTCCTCATTGCCAACATGGACAAGCTAGCCTAACTTCACATCAGGCACAATCGTTAATTTAAGAAATAAACTAACTCTGCCAGATGCGGGAGACTGAGTTTTGAGAGGCAATGCCAGCACGTCACGCGCCCTGAACAGGCGGCTGATCCTGAACCTGCTACGCAATCGCGGACCGATCTCGCGCGCGGAACTGGCTCTGGCCACCGGCCTCAGCCCGGCGGCGGTGACCTTCGTCGTCACCGAATTGATGGACGACGCGCTGGTGATCGAGCGCGAGGCCATGTCAAGCGCAAACGGGCGCCGTCCCATTCCCGTCGACATCAATTACGAGGCGCATCTGGCGCTCGGCTTCAAGCTGAACCGCGACAACATCGCCTGTGTGCTGACCGATCTCGCCACCACGCCCCTGGCCACGCTCGAGGCCGAGGTGGCGGAAACGACGCCTGAAGGGATGATCCACGCAATCGAGCACACGATCCCACGCCTGCTGACCGAGGCCCGCCGGGATGAAAAGGATATTATGGGGATCGGTGTCTCGATACCCGGCGAGGTCGATCCACAAAAGGGCCTCTGCCTGCAGAGCCCGCGATTCGGCTGGCGCGACTTGCCCTTCGCCGAGATGCTGGCCGAACGTGTGCATGCGCCGGTCTGGATCGATGACGACGTGAACGCCTTTGCGATTGCGCAGAAGCTGTTTGGCGCGGGCCGCAACCACCGCAATTTCGCGGCGCTTGCGATAGGAACCGGGATCGGCTGCTCGCTGGTGTTGAACGGGGAGATCTACCACGGCAGCAACAGCAGCGCCGGCAAGCTCGGCCATATCACCTCGATCCCCGGCGGAGCGCTTTGCGAATGCGGACGGCGCGGCTGCCTCATGGCCCACGCCGCCGAGCCCGCGATGCTGGACGAGTACCAGCGCAGAAAAGGCGCGCCGACATCGCGAACCGCCTTTGCCGCCGCTGTGGATAGTGGCGACGAGACGGCGCTTACGATCGTCGGCGAGGCCGGCGCGCGCATCGGCCGGCATCTTGCCGATCTCGTCAATCTCTTCGACCCGGAAGTAATTATCGTCGGCGGAGAGGCCGTCCAGTTCGGCGACGCGCTGCTCACACCGCTACGAAGCGCAATGGAGGAGTTCCTTTTTTTCTCCAGACCCGAGCTTCTGACGGACTGGGTGCCGAGCTCTTGGGCCCGCGGAGCGGCTGCGCTCGCCACCCAGAGCATTTTCGACTTCGAGCGTTCGCCAAGCGGATAGCCTAGCCAGTCTTGATTGTGTTTCCGTCTGAGATAAAGCAGTTGAACGGATTCGAACCGCCGCCGCCGCTGTATGCGTTGATTCAGCTAGTTGGCAAAGAGTCCGGCCATTCCTGCGCGCCAGAATGCGACTTGTTTCGCCAACGGTATATACCGCGACATATGGCGTCCCGTTGATCACAAGTTCGCGTGTGCCAGCAATATTGCCGATGCGACCACTCGCAGGAAAGTCGATCAGCCGGCGAGTGGCGGCGGCGATCCGCTCCTCGATCAAGACGGCGGAGGGATTGTCTGACTCGAGATAGGTGAAGATGGCGTCGCGATCCGATAACGCGAACGCAGACCAGGTACGATGCACGATTTGGGTGCACGCAGTTTGAGGCGCGCTGTCGCGCGACGTTCCGCAAAATGCGCCTCGACTTCATCATCAGAGACGTCCGGTCGAGTATCGTTCAGCGCTTCGAGCACTTTAACGCGAAACCAGGCATCATGCGCCTCGCTGCCCGAACGAGGCTCAGGTGACAACCGACACTCGTTGGCGGTGCGGGTCAGCAGGATACGGACCGCATCAGATACAGTAAGGCCCGTGCTCTCAAGCACCGCAGACGCTCGGTGCCGAACGTCGAAATCAATACGCGTTTGGACAAGGGCGTTTGCAGCCAACGATCTCCGTTGCCAAGACCGTGATGCATCTGAATGACACTAACAAGGTTGAGGTCATCAAGTCGCCAACAGAGTGGCCCAAATCTATCGTCACGGCGGAACGCTCAATCCCACCTTGATCCGGTCCATCGCGACGAAGGTCCGGAAGCGTTTGACGTTATTGTTACCAAAAAAAAGACGCCGGGTCAGGGTTTCGTAGTCGGCCATCGAGGGTACGACGATGACGAGAACGAAATCGGCTTCGCCGGTCACGTAATAGCACTGCTGGATTTCAGGCGAAGACGCAAATTCGCGTTTGGCCCGCTCGATCTGTTCCGCCGTCTCGCTTAGGACCTCCACCTCGACGAAGATCGTGATCGGCTTGCCGACGGCGGCGGGATCGACAATGGCGACATTGGCGCGAATGACGCCCTCTTCCGTCATGCGCTTGATCCGGCGTTGCACGGCGGGTGCCGAGAGATTGACGGCCTCGCCGATCGTGCGTTGCGGCGTGGTGTTGTCGCGTTGCAGGATCTCGAGGATTTTACGGTCGAAGGCGTCGAGCTGCGGTGTGCTGGCGGGCGGCATAAGTGTCCGACGAAACAAAATTGCAAAACAGGGAGCCATTATCAGCGCCTTTTTCGCATTGCTTGCAATATGTTTCCGCCAGACATAACACGAGGCCCCTCATGTTTACCCTCAATACCCATGCGGACTATCGACGCCCTCTCGACCCGGCGGATGCTAATACACTCGGCATCGACGCGGCGACCAATGTGGAAGCCCACCTCAAGCACCGCGAACATAATCGCGAAACGCCACTGGTTTCCTTACCCGCGCTTGCCGCCGAAAGCGGTGTCGCGGCGATCCACGTGAAGGATGAGGGACAGCGGCTGGGGCTCGGCAGCTTCAAGGCGCTTGGCGGCGCCTATGCCGTCATCCGCCTGGTTCTCGAGAGAGCAACGGAAGAACTGGGGCGTGTGGTCGAAATGGGCGAACTGCAATCGCCGGAGGTTCGCAAAATCTCCGGGAGCATGACGGTTGCCTGCGCCACGGATGGCAATCATGGCCGATCGGTCGCTCAAGGCGCTCAGTTGGTCGGCGCGAAGGCGGCGATCTTCGTCCATTCCGGCGTCAGCGACGAGCGTGTGGCGGCGATTGCCCGCTTCGGCGCCGAGATGATCCGCGTTGCCGGAAGCTATGACGATTCTGTCAAGGAGGCCGCCCGCGTTGCCGACGAACGTGGCTGGACCATCGTCTCCGACACGTCCTGGCCGGGTTACGAGCGCATCCCCGGCCTGGTGATGCAGGGCTACACCGCACTTGTGCGCGAGGCGCTCAGACAGATGCCGGAGCCACCGACCCATGTCTTCATCCAGTCGGGAGTCGGTGGCATCGCCGCGGCGGTCGCCGGCCATCTAGCAATCGTTCTGGATGAAAGGCGTCCAGTTTTCACGGTCGTTGATCCGGCGCGGGCCGCTTGCCTGTTCGAGACGGCGCGGGCGGGCCATCCGGTTACCGTGCCACATGGCGAGTCGACCGTGATGGCAATGCTGGAATGCTACGAACCGTCGCTCGTTGCGTGGCGCATCCTTTCACGTACCGCCGATGCCTTCATGACCGTTGACGAGGAAGACGCGATTTCCGTGATGCGAAGGCTTGCCAACCCGATCGGCAAAGATCTGGCTGTCGTTGCAGGCGAGAGCGGTGGGGTGGGTCTTGCCGGGTTTCTGAAGGCGGTTGCCGATCCGAAGATGAAGGCGGCCCTTTCCATCGGGCCGGATTCCCTGATTTTCGTGGTCAACACGGAAGGCGCGACCGATCCTGCGCTGTACCGGGAAGTCGTCGGACGCTCGCCTGAAGATGTGATGTCGTGGAGTGCGCAATGAACAACCAGTCTATCAACCCAACCCGGCTGCTCGGCAGGCTTGCCGAACTAGGCGCAATCGGCCGCGATCCCGGCGGCAGGCTCACACGCCTTGCCGCTTCCGATACGGAAAAGGCGGGCCGCGACCGGTTCGCTTACTGGATCGAGGCCGCGGGTCTGGATATCGCCATCGACAGGATCGGCAATGTCTTCGGCATCTGGAACCCGGAGGGCGTGGCGGATGCTGCGCCGCTGATGCTAGGCTCGCACATCGATACCGTGATCGATGCGGGGATTTATGACGGCTGCTACGGCGTGCTCGCAGGCCTCGAGGTTATCGAAGCGCTGAAGGAAGCGGGCTTTTCTCCTTCGCGTCCCATCACCGTCGCCGCCTTCACCAACGAGGAGGGCGTGCGTTATGCGCCCGACATGATGGGATCGCTCGTCTACTCCGGCGGGCTTGATGTGGATGCCGCGCTTGCGACCGTCGGAACCGATGGAACGGTGCTCGGCGACGAGCTTCGGCGCATCGGCTATGCCGGCAACCATGAGCCCGGATTCCTGAGGCCGCATGCCTATATCGAGCTGCATATCGAACAGGGCCCGGTGCTGGAGCGTGAGGGCATTGCGCTCGGCGCCGTGGAAAATCTGCAGGGCATTTCCTGGCAGAGGGTGACGATCGAGGGTGACGCCAACCACGCGGGAACGACGCCGATTTCCATGCGGCGCGACGCCGGCCATGCGGCTGCCCGGGTCATCACCTTCTTGCGGGACCGCGCCAGAGCGTCCAACACGCCGACGGTGGCGACCGTCGGCTGCATGGAATTCCAGCCCAACGCCATCAATGTCATCCCGTCGCGCGCCACCTTCACCGTCGACCTCCGCGATCCGGACGAAACCCGGCTCAAAGACGAGGAGGCAGCACTTGCCGCCTTCCTCGAAACGATCGCGAAGGAAGAGGATGTCGCGATTTCGGTGGAGCGGCTAGCGCGCTTCGAGCCGGTTCAGTTCGACGCGGGCATTGTCGGAGCGATCGAAACGGCCGCCAGGGCACGTGATCTCACCTGCCGCCGCATGACGTCGGGCGCCGGCCACGACGCGCAGATGATCGCCCGGATTGCGCCTTCGGCCATGATCTTCGTGCCGAGTAAGGACGGCATAAGCCATAATCCGAAGGAATTCACGGCGGATGGCGATCTCGTTGACGGAGCAAACATCCTGCTGGACGTTGTCCGGAAACTGGCGGGAGAGGGATAGGCGATGAACCTGGAGCAATTGATCGCGGACATGCAGGCATGGAGACGCCATCTCCATGCCAACCCGGAATTCGGCTTCGAGGAGAAAGGGACTGCGGCCTTTGTCGCCGAAAAGCTACGGGAATTCGGCCTTGACGATGTCAGTGAAGGCGTCGGCGGGACGGGCGTCGTCGGCACGCTGAAGCGTGGCAGCGCCAACCGCTCGATTGCGCTCAGGGCCGACATGGACGCGTTGCGCATTCCCGAGCAATCGAACCTTTCTTACCGGTCGCGCAATCCGGGCGTCATGCATGCCTGCGGCCACGATGGCCATACGGCGATGCTGCTCGGCGCGGCCAGGATGCTCGCCGAGGACGGCGGCTTCGACGGCACGGTGCGGTTCGTGTTTCAGCCGGCCGAGGAATGGGGCAAAGGGGCGCTGGCGATGATCGATGACGGCATCATGGAACGTTTCCCCTTCGACGAAATCTACGGCATCCACAACATGCCGGGCCTGCCAGTCGGCCATTTCCAGACCCGGCCCGGCGCCATCATGTCGGCGGAAGACAATTTCGAGATCGTGCTGAGCGGGCTTGGCGGCCATGCGGCACGCCCGAACGCGACGAATGAGGTGCTGGTGGCGGCCTGTGCGCTGGTCGTAAACCTCCAAACCATCGTTGCCCGCCGTCTCGATCCCACCGATATCGCCGTGATCTCAGTGACCGAACTTCTCACCGACGGCACCCGCAACGCACTGCCGGGCACGGCCCGAATCCTCGGCGATTGCAGAAGCTTTCATCCTTCGGTCAGCGCCGAAATCGAAAAGCAGATGCGCATCATCGCCGACGGCACGGCGCTCAGTTACAATGTCGGGGTCAAGGTCGACTACACGCGGGAGTTCGTTCCCTTGCTCAATGATCCCGAGCTTGCGGACGAGGCATTCGCCGCGGCGGCCGACATCGTTGGCGCGGACAACGTATCTCGCCGTGCCGAACCGATGACAGCCTCGGAAGACTTTGCGCGCTTTCTCGATTTCGTGCCCGGCTGCTTCGTCTTCCTGGGTAACGGCGAACAGTCCAAGCCCCTGCACAACCCGTCCTACGACTTCAACGACGACGGGCTCATCCATGGGGCAAATTTCCATGCGGGCATCGCTCGCAGGCGCTTGGCTCAGCCCCCGGTCTGAGCCGGACGGTGCCTCGCAAACCGGTCAGCCGCAAACTTTCGTCAGGGCATTGTCAATTGCATCGGTAATCCGGTCACTGAGTCAAGTCGTGTTGCAAATGATCGAGGATGATTCAGCATGCTCTCCCTGAAGTGATTGCGATAGCATCGTCGTTCCGCATCAAATGAAAAATCGGAAACCGGGCATTCCTCGGATCGGCTTTCGAAGACGAGGAGTGTCCCGCTTTTGTTTTTTCCGGTGTGGTTCGTACTATGCGTGGTCAGGAGAACTTACCCCAATCACCTCGGTCCAGGGCTGTCAATCGGCCACGGTCACGGCCCATCCGCCGCTGATGGTCTCAAATGACCGCCTTCTCAAGGAAAGGCCGATTGGCAACGACCCGCTCGTAGCCGACTTCTGTCAGATCAAGGCTCCGATACTCACCATAGATGACAAGTTCCGACACGCCCCGCCCGGTGGCCGGACCCTGCTGAAGGCCGTGGCCGGAAAAGCCGTTGGCGAAGATAAAATTGCGGACTTCCGGATGCCGGCCAACGATCAGGTTGTGGTCCAGCGTGTTGAAATCATAGTGACCGGCCCACTGGTTGACGACCTTGATGGCCTCGAATCTCGGCGACCGTTCGGCCAGCGCCGGCCAGATGATATCCTCGAATTCCTCGTAGCGTGGCTCGAAGTCGTCCCAATCCGAGGTCGGATCCTCGACCGGCGGACATCCTGACAGGAAGAAGCGGCCTTCCGGGCGGCAGAACACGCCACTCGGGTCGATCATCAGTGGCAGCCGGCCGCTGTTGATATTGGCTGTACCCTCGGGCGTATCGGCGCAATCGAAGACGAACAAGGTGCGCTTGCGCGGCTCGACCGGGATATCGAGGCCGGCCATGCGGGCCGTCAAGGCAGCACGTGGACCGGATCCATTCACGATCGTGCCTGCGCCGATGCTCCGGCCCGATTTCAGGACGACGGACGTTACCTTATTGCCTTCCCGGCCGATGCCGATCACCTCGTCGGTGATGTATTCCGCGCCGAGCGAGCGCGCCTTGTTGCGAAAGCCGTACATCAGGCCAGTGTTGTTGAACCAGCCCTCGCCGGACCGGCCATAGGAGGCAAGCTCGATGTCGCTGACGTTGAGATGCGGAAAAGCATCGGCGAGTTCGTCTCTGTTGAACAGCACGACATCGGCGCCGCAGGAAATCTGCACCTCATGGTTCTCGCGGAGGATCTGCACCTGCTCGAGCGTGCTGGCCAGGAACAGGTAACCGCCGGGGTGGAAGCAGAGATCCGGCCGGTCGTTTTCAACCTGCATCATGTCGGCGAAGTTGCGGATAACTTCTGAGCCGTATTGGCTGATCCTGACATTGATCGGGTTGGAGAACTGCGTCCGGATCGAGGACGACGACAGCGAGGTCGACGCCTTCGCATAGGTCGGATCCTTCTCGATCACGAGGATGGAGCCATCGAAATCCGGATTGGCCGAGAGATAGTAGGCGACGGCCGAGCCGATGACGGCGCCGCCGACGATCACGACATCATAAGTATCCTTCACTTCGCCACCTCGTCATCAGGATGCGGCAGATCGACGAACCAGCCCCCGAGATGCTGGGTCGCCAGCGCGTGCGGGTCGAGCCTAGGCACAGCGGCCTCCACCTTCTCACGCGCGAATTCGGTATTGTCCTTCGGATGATAGCCGAGCCGGCTCCAGTTGGTGTTGTCGACGGGGCAGACCTTGTTATCGGACAATCCGAAGGCAATGGTGCAGCCGATATGCGGCGCGGTCAGCGCCGCATCCACGAGCCGGACGCAATCGTCGAAGGACAGCCAGGACCATAGCATGCGGCGCTCCGGCGGTTCTGGGAAGGACGAGAAGATGCGCAGGCAGGCGCTTTCCAGGCCGAACTTATCCCAGTAGAACTGCGCGAGCGCCTCGACGAAGCATTTCGACACGCCGTAGAGGCTGTCGGGACGAACCGGTGCGGTCTCATCGATATTGTCGGTCAGCTTGTGATAGCCGATGGCATGGACGGACGAGGCATAGACCACGCGCTTTACGCCGTGACGACGGGCGGCCTCATAGATGTTGTAGCTGCCCTGGATATTGGAGGCGAGGATCGCTTTCCACGCCGTCTCCAGTGGCGCGCCGCCGAAATGCACGATGGCATCGACGCCCTTGACGGCGTTCTCGACCGCATCGGCATCCGCAAGATCGAAGACAAAGGCTTCTTCATGCGGCGCAAGATCGGTGATCTCGACCCGGTCGGCGACGCGGACTTTGCCGGCAAGATGCACCAGCCCCTTGCGCAGCTGGGTGCCCAGCCGTCCGGCGGCGCCGGTGATCAGAATAGTGTTGAAATCCTTGGCCATGGTTCTGCCCGTCACCTCTTGAGCTTGGCAACTGCGCGGCCAATGCGCGCCACGGCCTCAATCAGTACCTCGTCCGATGTCGCCGTGGAAATGCGGAAGAAAGGCGACAGGCCGTAGGCCGTGCCCGGCACCGCCGCCACATGACCTTCCTCAAGAAGGTATTTGGCAACCGCGACGTCGTCGGCCAATGTCTGCCCGGACGGCGTCACCGCACCGATAAGCGCGGCGCAGCCGATATAGGCGTAGAAAGCACCTTCCGGCGGATCGAGCTGCAGCGCGTCGATCTTCGAGATGCCTTCCACCACGAGGTCACGTCGGCGTTCGAAGACGGTGCGGAACTTTGCCACCTCGTCCTGCGGTCCCTCGAGCGCAGCCTTGGCGGCGATCTGGGCCGGTGCGCTCACCGATGTACAGGATTGGCTCTGGATGGTCGCCATCGCCATGATCAGGTCCTTGGGACCGGCGGCATAGCCGACGCGCCATCCGGTCATGGCATAGGCTTTCGAGACACCGTTGACGATCACCGTGCGATCGAGCAGGTCCGGGCAGGCCGCGCCGAAGGAGACGAAGGTCCGGCCGTCGAAGATGATGTGCTCGTAAATCTCGTCGGACAGGATCAGGACCTGCGGGTGCTTGGCCAGCACCGCGCCGAGCGCCTGGAGCTGCTCCCTGGAATAGACCGCACCCGAGGGATTGCCGGGCATGTTGAGGAACAGCCAGCGCGTCCTGTCGGTGATCGACGCTTCGAGCACGTCGGGCGTCAGCCGGAAGCCCGCTTCGGCCGGGCCTTCCGGGGTGACGGGCACGCCGCCGAACAGCTTCGCCATCTCGGGATAGGACACGAAATAGGGCGCGGGAAGAAGGATCTCGTCGCCCTCCTCCACTGTGGCCATCAGTGCGTTGAAGATGATCTGCTTGGCGCCATTGGCGACGGCGATCTGGTCGAGCGCATAATCGAGGCCGTTTTCTCGGCTGAACTTGGCCGCGATCGCCTTGCGCAGATCCGGCGTTCCGAGCGAAGCCGTATAGAGCATGCGCTCCCGGCTGGCGGCCTCGAACGCAGCCTTGGTGATGTGGGCGGGCGCCGCAAAATCCGGCTCGCCAAGCCCGAGATCAATCACGTCGACGCCGGTCGCGGCAAGCTCCTTGGCCGCCTGGGAGACGGCCATGGAGGCGGATGGCTTCACCGCCGACAGTCGGCTGGCAATATAGGTCACGACTTCTTCTCCGTAACATATCCTTTGGACAGATCTTCGGCCCGGGCTTCGCGCGAGCGTTCGGCAGGATCACCGAAGCCGCCGCCGCCCGGCAGTTCCAGCATCAGCCTGCGGCCGGCGGGCACGTGCTGCCAACCCTTGGGACGCAACCTGGTGCCGTCATCGAGCCTGGCCGAACCCGGCGCACCATCCCCACCACCCGCACGGCCGCGGGCCGGCGTCGAGATGCGGTCGAACATGGCCGAGAAATCGAATTCATGTCCGTCGGCAGGCGCGATTTCGATTACCTGGCCAAGGCCGCCGCGATATCTGCCGTCACCGCCGGAATTCGGCCGGAGTTCCTTTCGCCAGATGACGATAGGGCCGGTATGTTCGGTCGCCTCGATCGGCATCGTGTGGACACCCGATGGGAAGGCCGTCGAGGAAAGACCGTCGAGATCCGGACGCGCACCCATGCCTCCTGAATTGAACATCAGCACCTCGGCGCGCCGGCCGGGCGTGCCGGCAATCGGACGCACCGAGATATGTACGTTCCAGAGCGCCGCTGCCCCTTCCGCCAGGATCTTCCCCGGAAGCGCCTTGGAAAGCGCTCCGAGCACGAGATCCGGCACCATGTGGCCGATAACATGGCGCACGGAAACCGGCGCCGGACGGCCGGCATTGAGGATATTGCTGGGCGAGGAGACGTTGAATACGGCGAGCGAAGCCGCATTGTTGGGGATGTCGGGCGCGACGACACATTTCAGCGCATAGCAGGCATAGGCCTTGGTGTAGATCAGCGGCACATTGATGCCCCAGCGGCTGACGCCATCCGTGCCGGAGAAATCGACATTGATGCCCGTGTCGGTAATCGAGACCTTGGCGGCGAGCTTTATCGGCTCGTCATAGCCATCGGTCAGCATCTCGTTTGCCCAAGAGCCCTTCGGAAGATTGGCGATGCGCTCCATGGTCGCGGCATGGGTGCGCGACAGGATGAACTCGCCCAACATATCGAGATTGTCATAGCCGACTTCGTTGAGCATCTCGATCAGGCGACGGTGACCGACGTCGTTGCAGGCGGCGAGCGAGAAGAAGTCGCCGATCACCTGGTCGGGCTCGCGGACGTTGACACGGAGGATCTTCAGCAGATCCTTGTTCACCACGCCCCGCTCGGCGAATTTCATGATCGGGATCTGGATGCCTTCCTCGTACACCGACTTGCCGTCGGCGCCGAAACCGCGCCCGCCGACATCGACAACATGGGCGGTGCAGGCAAAGAAGCCGATCAGCCGATCGCCCTTGAAGGATGGCGAAACCATCGTGATGTCGTGCAGATGGCCGGTCCCCTTCCAGGGATCGTTGGTCACATAGGTATCACCCGGATACATTTCTTCGCGCGGGATCTCGGCGATGAAGTGCAGCACGGCCTCGGCCATGGTGTTAACGTGGCCCGGCGTTCCGGTCACGGCCTGGGCCAGCATCTCGCCCTTGGCATTGTAGACGCCGGCCGACAGGTCGCCGGCCTCGCGCACCGAAGTGGAGAACGCCGTGCGGAGCAGGGTCAACGCCTGTTCCTCGACCACCGAGATCAGCCGGTTCCACATGACCTGCATGCGAATTTCATTGATGTCGCTCATGGATCAGAGCCCTTTCCGCACGAGCAGGATAGTGCCATCCGCCTGGATCACGGCATCGAACGGTGAAGTGACGACGGTCGAGGTTTCCCTCTCGACGATGACGGCGGGTCCGGAGATCCGTGCACCGGCTGCGAGCGCGTCGCGCGGCACGATTGCCGTTTCCAGCTCCTTGCCGGATGCCGGGTCGAAGACCTTGCGCGTGGCATGGCCGGATGCCGGCCGGCCGCCGGCATCGAGGGCGAACTTCTCGCCCTCGGGACGAATGTCCTGCGCCTTGACGGACCAGGTCACGAATTCCACTTCCGGACCCTCGACCGCACGGCCGAAGAATTGCGCGTAACGCTCCTTGAAGGCCTTTTCGATCGCGGCCTTGTCCGCGTCGACAAATGGGACCTCGGGCATGGGCACCGGGATTTCCCAGCCTTGGCCGGCATAGCGCATGAAGGCGGTCACTTCACGGGTGATCGCGCCGTCGGTGCCGGCGCGCACGAAGCCTTCGGCGGTCGCCTTTAACTGGTCGAGCATCGTGTTGATCGACGCCGCGTCGAATTTCGACAGGCGCATGATCTTGGAGGCGAGCGCTTCATAGCCGAACGGCGCCTTGAGGAAGCCGATCGCCGAGCCGACGCCGGCGCCCCGCGGGATGAGGCAGCGATCGACGCCGAGCTTTTCGCAGAGCCGCGCCGCATGCAGCGGAGCCGCGCCGCCAAACGCGATCACCGTGTTGTCGAAAATGTTTTTGCCATGCTCGACGGCGTGCACGCGCGCGGCATTGGCCATGTTCTCGTCGACGACCTCGACGATGCCGAAGGCTGCCGACTGAGGTTCGAGGCTGAGCTTTTCGCCGACATCACGCGCGATCGCGGCCCGGGCATTGTCGAGGGAGAGTTTGATCTTGCCGCCGGCGAAATTGTCCGCATCGAGCTTGCCGAGCACCAAGTCGGCGTCGGTGATGGCAGGGCGCTCGCCACCCCTCTGATAGCAGGCCGGGCCGGGTTCCGAAGCCGCCGATTCCGGGCCTGCCTGGATCCGTCCCATGGCATCCACCCAAGCGATCGAGCCGCCGCCGGCGCCGATCTCGATCATCTCGATGACCGGAATGGAGATCGGCATGCCCGACCCCTTGCAGAAGCGGTAGGTGCGGGCGACCTCGAAGGTTCGCGCGGTCTGCGGCTCGAAATCCTCGATGAGACAAACTTTCGCCGTGGTGCCGCCCATGTCGTAGGACACGACTCGATTCAGGCCGAAGCGGCGGGCGATGTCTGCTGCAAAGATCGCGCCACCCGCGGGACCTGACTCGACCAATCGTACCGGGAATTCGGCCGCGGTCTCCACCGAAATGAGGCCGCCGCCGGAATGAATTATGAAGACCGGGCATTGCGCACCCATCTCCTTGAGGCGCACCTGCAGGCGGGAAAGGTAGTCAGTCATCTGCGGCCGCACATAGGCATTGGCGCAGACCGTGTTGAAGCGCTCGAACTCCCGCATCTGCGGCGACACTTCCGCCGAGATCGAGATCGGAATACCGAGCTTGCGCGACAGGATTTCCCGCGCCCGCTCTTCATGCGCCGGGTTCATGTAGGAATGAATGAAGCCGATCGCGATGGCGCCGAAACTGCCTGCGGCGATGGTCTCGGCGATCGCTTCGAGCGCTGCCTCGTCGAGCGGCTGGAGTTCGCGCCCCTGCGCGTCTATGCGCCCCTTGACGGTGAAACGGTCTTCTCGGGGGATGAGCGGCTTGGGCAGCACGAGGCTGAGGTCGTACTGTTCGAAGCGGTTCTCGGTCCGCATTTCGAGGACGTCTCGGAAGCCTTCTGTAGTGACCAGTGCCGTCCGGGCGCCACGGCGCTCGATCAGGGCATTGGTCGCAAGCGTGGTGCCATGGATGACGATGTCGATATCACCAGGTGTAATGCCGGCGTCCCTGACGACGATCTCTATGCCGTCGAGAATGGCCTGCTCCGGCGCGGCATAATTGGTCAGCACCTTGGTCGAATAGAGCGTTCCCCCGACATCGAGCGCGATATCGGTGAAGGTGCCGCCGATATCGGCGCCGAGACGGATTTGGTGACGCGACGTCATGCGGGTTCCTTTGCGGCGAGAGCGGCCTGACGCATCTGGCTGAGCGTGCGGCGCGGTGTCAGTGCTTCCGGAGAAATGTCGAGATCGAGGAGGGCGCCGGTCTTCGAGGCACGGGCACGCTCGAAGGCGGCAGCGAAGTCAGCCGTCGTCGCGACATGCTCGGCATGGAAGCCATAGGCTTTCGCGAGCGCTACGAAATCGGGATTGACCATGGTCGTGCCGGAGACGCGCTCCGGATAGTGGCGTTCCTGGTGCGCGCGGATGGTGCCATAGATACCGTTGTTCAGGAGCAGGATGATCGGCTGCGCGCCGGCCTGCAGCGCGGTTGCGAGCTCCTGACAGTTCATCTGAAAATCGCCGTCGCCGGCGAAGCAGACGACTGTGCGATCGGGATATGCCACCCTGGCCGCCACTGCAGCGGGAACGCCATAACCCATGGCGCCCGACTGCGGCGCCAAGAGGCGCGCCTTCGGACCGAACCTGAAGAACTTGTTCGGCCAGACGGTGAAGTTGCCGGCGCCGTTCGTGAGGATGACGTCGTCGGGCAGGATGTCGTTGAGCAGCGTCGTGACCTTGCCCATGTCGACGGGAGACGGCAGGTCGGCCAGTTCGAAGCCCTTCAAATAGGCATCACGACCACGCTTGCGCCATTCGGACCATGGCCCCTTGACCGGCGCCAGATCGCTCAATGCCTGGGCAAAGGCATTCGGCCCGGCCTGGATGCCGAATGCCGGACGATACACCTTGCCGATCTCAAGGTCGGAGCCATGGACGTGAATGATGGCCTGACGCGGGCTCGGCACGTCGAAGAGAGTGTAGCCGTCCGTGGAATTTTCGCCGAACCGATTGTTGATCGCGAGAATGACATCGGCGTCCTTGAGAATCGACTTGACGGATTCGACCATGCCGACACCGGCTTCGCCGCAAAAGGTCGACGAATGATTGTCATATTGGTCCTGGTAGCGGAAGACGGCGACCACGGGAATATCCGACGCCTCGGCGAATTGCTGCACGAGCGCCATCGCGTCCGGCTTCCAGTTGCAGCCACCATAGAGGATGACGGGGCGCTCGGCGGCGCCGAGCATGTCGCGGAGACGCGCCATGGCAGCCGCCGATGGCGACGGCTCCGATATTTCGAGCGGGCCCGGAAGTGGCGCGGCATCTGTCAATGCGGTGAGCATGTCTTCCGGCAGGGCGATGACGACAGGTCCGGGACGCCCGGTGACGGCCATCGTCCAGGCCCGGGACAGGATCTCCGGGATCCGATCGGCGTCATCGATTTCGACGGCCCATTTTGCTACCGTTCCGAAGGCTGCCCGGTAATCCACCTCCTGGAACGCTTCGCGGCCGCGCATGTCCCGTCCGACCTGCCCTACGAACAGCAGCATCGGAACCGAGTCCTGCATGGCGGTGTGCACGCCGATCGAAGCATTTGTGGCCCCCGGCCCGCGCGTGACGAAGCAGATGCCGGGCTGGCCCGTGAGCTTGCCATAGGCCGCAGCCATGAATGCAGCCCCGCCTTCGTTGCGGCACAGGACGTAATCAAGGCGCCCACTCGTGTCGTGCAGCGCGTCGAGGACCGCGAGGTAGCTCTCGCCTGGCACACCGAAACTCTTCGTCGCTCCGAGCCCGACCAGGCTATCGACGAGGAGCTTTCCTCCATTCCGTTTCATACTGGTTTCCCTGAACTGTTGAGATGGATTGGCATGCGTGAGGCGACATGCCGTCATCGCGCGGCCGTAGGCCGATGGCCTCAGCGATCTATTGCTCGAACTTGACCATCTGGCCGCCACCCGCGGCCTGATCGGTCGGCAAAACCTCGACCCGAGCCACATCGACAAAAACCGGCAGTTCTATGGCGTTAGCGATGACCGCCGCAATGTGCTCCGGCTGGATAGGCCTGTAGCCGTCATAAAGAACGGCCTGTGCCTGGTTGTCGGCAATGGCCGTGCGGTAGAGATCGGTCTGGACGCGACCGGGCACGACCTCCGTCACCCGGACCGACGTGCCGAGGAGATCGCAGCGCAGATTGTCGCAAAACAGGCTGAGCCCGGCCTTGGACGCGCCATAGGCACTCATTGAGGGATAGGGCGCCTGGCCGCCGGTGGAACCGATGAAGATCAGGTGTCCCTTCTTGCGGGCGACCATGCCCGGAAGGACAGCGCGGGTGAGATGCATGGGTGCCTTGAGATTGACATCGATCATGGCATCGATTTCGGCCGGATCGATCTCGTGGAACAGGGCGCGGGTCGACAGGATCCCGGCGTTGTTTACGAGGATGTCGATCTCGACATCCGCAAAACGCGCGGCCAGCGCGGCTGTATCACGAACATCCGCCTGCACCGTCTTCGCCCCGGACGACGCCGCCAGATTTTCAAGGGCGGCGGCATTCCGTCCCACCGCGTAAACGTCGAGGCCCATCTGCCGGAGCCTGAACACGGTCGCCCGGCCGATGCCGCTCGTCGCTCCTGTGACGACGGCCGTTCTGTAACCCGTGCCGTCAGACATAGATGTAGCCTCCGCTGATCACCACGTTCTCGCCAGTGGCATAGGTATTTCGGCTGCTGGCCATCATGACGATCCATTCGGCCATCTCGACCGGCTCTGCGGCGCGACCGAGGGCACTTGCCTTGGCAAGCTCGGGCAGGAATCCCAGCTCCTTTGCGCGATCGGTGGCAAAGCCCGCCGGCGCAACAGAGTTCACCAGAATACCGTCGGCCGCGCATTCCTGTGCAAAGGATTTGGTGAGGCTGACAACCGCGGCCTTGGTGGCGGCGTAATGGGCGTTCTGGGGATGGGCCTTGAACGCATCAACCGAGGTGACATTGACGATACGGCCGGCGACTTCGGGCGGGTTCGCAAAGCTGCGCATATGCCGAACGGCCGCCACCATCATGTGGTAGGTGCCCTTCACGTTGATCGCGTTCTCTAGATCCCATTCCTCGTCAGTAATTTCGAGGATCGGCCTGCGCGGGTAGATGGCCGCACTGTTGACCAGCGCGTGGACCCGGCCAAGCTTGCTGACAATCTCGTCAAAGCCGCGATGTGCCGTCTCGGCCCGCGAAATGTCCGCCACTGATGTCGCCACCTCAGCGCCGAGCGCCCGAAGCGTGTCGGAGGAGCTCGCCAGGAGCTGCTCGTTGCGATCGATCAGGCCGATTTTGGCCGCCCCACGCTCCACCATCAGCCTGGCTGTCGTCAGTCCCAGCCCCGAGGCTCCACCAACGATAATAACGGTCTGCTGCTGCATGTCTCCCCTCGCGCCACACGGTTGCGTCATTTAATTTGTATGTTATCACTTATATGCCAAATTTTTTCGGCGACAAGTGGTTTTTGGAGGCATGCGTGATCCCGCGCCTGAAAGTTGACGGAGTTCCCGAACCGACTGACCCGGGTTTTCTCGAGCGGCTGATCGAAAAGGGGTTCCAGGGCGATATCGAAACTGGGCGCGATAGCACGATTGTCGCCTCGACCGACAATTCGATCTACGAAGTCCTGCCCGCCGGGGTGATTTTTCCGAAGCATGGCGACGATTTGCGCCGTCTCGCCTCGACGCTTGGCGAGCCGGGTTTCGAACATGTCGTGACGACTCCGCGCGGTGGAGGAACCGGAACCAATGGTCAATCGCTGACGAGCGGATTCGTCATCGACTGCTCCCGTCATATGAACCGCATCCTTTCAATCGACGTGGAGAGGCGGATTGCCCGCGTCGAGGCGGGCGTCGTCAAGGACCAGCTCAACCGGGCACTCAGGGACTACGGGCTGTTCTTTGCTCCTGAACTGTCGACATCCAACAGGGCAACCATCGGCGGCATGGTCAGTACGGATGCCTGTGGCCAGGGCTCATGCATCTATGGCAAGACAAGCAACCACGTTCTTGGCCTGCGGATAGTCCTTGCCGATGGTACGGACTGGTGGGCGCATCCCGTCGACGCCCGGGAATTGTCGCAGATCACGGCTCGCGGCGACAGGATCGGCGAAATCCATCGTGTCCTGCAGGCCATCCATCTGGAGAAAAAGGCCCTCATCGAGCGCACATTCCCCAAGCTTAACCGCTACATGACCGGGTACGATCTCGCCCATATCATACGCGAGGATGGCCGCTTCGATCTCACTTCGGTGCTGTGCGGAGCGGAGGGAACGCTCGCCTTCATCGCCGAGGCGGATCTGAATCTCCTGCCAATCCCGGCCGAGTCCGCCCTCATCAACATCCGCTACGACGATTTCAATGCGGCGCTGGAAGACGCGCGGACAATGGCCGCTCTTGGCGTCGCCTCTGTGGAAACGATCGATGAAACGGTGCTGCGACTGGCGCGCGCCGACATCGTCTGGCCAACCATAGCACGGTTTTTCCCCGACGACGGGCAGACGAATGGCATCAATATCGTGGAAGTCATCGCCGACAACCGCGAGGCGCTGGCAGCCAAGCTTGCCTCCATTTCCACATCCCTGGCGTCATGCGGAAGCGTAGCACGGCGTGGCCATACGATCGCAGACTCCCGTAGCGATGTCGAAGCGATCTGGACGATGCGCAAACGCGCCGTCGGAATGCTCGGCAATGTCGACGGGCCGGTCCGACCCGTCGCCTTTGTGGAGGACACGGCCGTCCCACCGGAAAATCTTGCGGCCTATATCAGGGAATTCCGCGCCCTTCTCGACGCCGAAGGACTCGGTTACGGCATGTTCGGGCATGTGGACGCCGGCGTGCTGCATGTCCGGCCCGCGCTCGATCTCACCCGGCCGGACCACGAAGCCCTGGTTCGCCGCGTGAGCGACGCGGTTGTAGCACTGACGCGCAAATATGGCGGCGTGCTCTGGGGCGAACATGGCAAGGGCGTGCGGTCGGAATATGTTCCCGAATATTTCGGCCCGCTATACGAGGCCTTGCGTGACATCAAGCGCGCCTTCGACCCGCATGACCAGCTGAACCCCGGCAAGATCGTGACCGCGCAAGCATCTCCCCTGACGCGGATCGACGAACCACCGCTCCGTGGACAGCTGGATCGCCCCATTGCACCCAATGCGCGGACGTCCTTCGGCAATGCTTCCTTCTGCAACGGAAACGGCGCCTGCTTTGATTTCGATGCCGACAGTCCGATGTGCCCCTCCTACAAGGCAACCCGCGACCGTCGCTTCTCACCGAAGGGACGCGCGATGTTGTTCAAGCAATGGCTGCGTCAGCTTGGATCGGCCGGTGTCGATCCCGTCCAGGCAGCCCTTGAGGCCAGAACGCGCAACCGCCTGCTCATATGGGCGAGCAGCGCGTGGCATTCGCTTAATCCATTAAACCGACAGGACTTCTCGCATGATGTCCGGCGCGCCGTGGACAATTGCCTCGCCTGCAAGGCCTGCGCCGGGCAATGTCCGGTCAAGGTCAGCGTGCCCGAGTTTCGATCGAAGTTTCTCGAGATCTATCACGCCCGCTATCTTCGTCCGCTCAAGGACCCGGTTGTCGCGATGATCGAGCAGTTGCTCCCATGGCTGGCACATGTGCGGCCGGCCTATAATTTCCTTGTCCGCTCGCGGGCCGGGCAATCGGCGACGAGGACTTTGGGGTTGACCGCCCTTCCCGAAATGCCCGAGATCGACCTCTGGAAAAGATTGCGGGCCATGGGTATCGAGCTCGCGACACTGCGGAACGTCGCATCGAGCCGAACCATGGACGGCGCCAACGCCATCGTGTTCGTCGTCGATGCCTTCACCGGCTACTACAATCCCGAGCTTGTGATTGCCGCGGTGTCACTGGCCCGCAAGCTCGGCCAGCGGCCGTTCGTCCGCGCGTCGATCGCCAATGGCAAGGCCCTGCACGTTCACGGCTATCTCAAGGCTTTCGAGAAGCTCGCGATCAACAATGCCACGGAGCTTTCGGCCCTGGCGGACGCGGGCGGCACCTTGGTCGGCCTCGACCCGTCCATGACGCTGGCCTTTCGATCAGAATACAGGCAGGTCACCGGGGCCGTGCCCGATGTGCTTCTTCCCCAGGAATGGTTGCGGTCCCTCACACCGCGGATCAAGCAGTCCCTCGCCGCATCGCCGGCGAGCCTGCGTCTGCTTCTCCATTGTACCGAGCGAACAAACCTGCCGTCGGCGAAATCCGATTGGCAGACGATTTTCAACGCCGTGGGCGTCACACTGAGTGTGCCTTCACTTGGATGTTGTGGAATGGCGGGGACATTCGGGCATGAGGCCAAGAATCGAGAGCTGTCAGAGCGGATTTACGCCATGAGCTGGAGTAGCATGCTTGCCAGCCATGATGGTGCAGAATCGCTCGCCACAGGCTTTTCGTGCCGATCCCAGGTGCAAAAGATCGACCGGCGCCGCCTGCGCCATCCGATGGAATTCCTGAACTCTCTACCGGTTGGAAACACTGCCAATGGCAATGTAGAATGATATGTGATATGTGGTAAATTATGCAGGCCGCAACGGCGTAACGGCGGGAGAATTTGTTGTCAGTCATCACGCAACGGGGCAATCTGGCGGAGATTGTCGTCGCCCAGCTTACCGGCCGTATCGACTCCGGTGTCTACCTTCCGGGAGAAAAGATCCCGTCGAGCGCGCAGCTGTGCGAAGAATTCGGCGTGAGCCGAACTGTCATTCGCGAAGCCCTGACGTCGCTGAGGGTTGCCGGTCGGGTTATTTCCCGTCAGGGTGACGGCGTCTATGTGACGGAACGCGACTCCAAGGCGCTCAATTTCGAGATCAGCCGGATCGAGGACATCCGTTCCGCGATGGAAATCCTCGAGCTTCGTCTTGGCGTCGAAATGCAATCCGTGGCGCTTGCCGCGGCACGCCGCACCCCCGAAGCGCTCGCCGATATCGCGCGCGCGTTCGATTATCTCGACAATGTCGAAAGCGATGACGCCGAGGTCGAGGCGCGGGCGGATTTCGAGTTCCACCTAGCGATCGCCCGGGCAACCCGCAATCCACACTTTCCGCAGTTTCTCCAGGCCGTCTTCAGCGAGATCAGCTTCGACCTCGTCATGAAACACCGTCAATCGGCGCGGACCCATCAAACCTATCTGAAAAAGATCAACAAGGAACATGCCGCGATCTTCGCGGCCATCACCCAAGGCGATGTAAAATCAGCCAAGAGCGCGTTGGCCGCACATCTCGAAGAGAGCCTCAACAGATATCGTGCGATGCTGGACGAGCCGCAAATCGTTGAGACCGCCGAGTAACGAGTTCCTCCTCCCGCTCCAGTGAGAATGGGACGTAAAGGGTGTATGGCAATTGGTAGCTGTTGGCATCGATGTGACGCAAGTCAAAGGCGTTACAGCATCAGTCCGCGCTATCGTTCAAGGACTTTTGGCGGAGTTGAAGCGACCCTGTTTGAGAGACAATGCACGAACTATGATCCCCGTCTCCCCTGGTTCAGCCGGAACAATCATGATGCTATCGTCAACATCTGACCGAGCGTGCCCGGCTATCAAGCCGGTGATGTCTCGTCCAGCCCCAGGCTCGGCAATTTGACGCAGCGCGTCGGTGCGGTGACACTGGACGATTGCATCCACTACGGCCGCCAGGCTCTTGATTATGCGTGCCATTCCCTGTCGACATTTGTTCATACAACAGGCAGAATGGCGACGGCTCGTTGGAGCTTCAGGATTCGGTGAGCATCCGCTAACCCCTTACAATTAGAGCGACGTTCGGAATATGACTTTGAAAAATGCGCTGAAGGTCGGCGATGTGAGCGGCAACAAGGAAACTGGCAGCGCACGCGTTTACAAGAAGCTCCGTGACGACATTCTTCGCGTTCTGATAGCGCCCGGCACATCGCTCGATGAGGTCAGCCTCAGCCAGCGATTCAAACTTTCGCGTTCGCCTATCCGCGAGGCGCTGGTACGGCTCTCCGGCGAGGGCCTTGTGCAGATTCTTCCGAACCGCAGCATCATCGTGGCTCCCATGGAGTTCGACAAGATGCCGGAATTCCTGGACGCGCTGGACCTGATGCAACGCGTCGTCACACGGTTCGCAGCGCTTCATCGCACCCCCGACGACCTCGCCAAGATCCGCGAGGCGGAGAAGCAGTATGAACGGGAAGCCGTCAATGCGATGACCTCCGGCGATTCCATCGGCATGATCGAAAAGAATTTCGAGTTCCACATGGCAATCGCCACCGCCTGTCGCAACACCTACTTCGCCGACTCCTATCGTCGGCTGCTGCAGGAGGGGCGAAGGCTGTTGTTCTTTCATTTCCAGTATCAGTCACTAGACCCAAATCTGTCGCTGGACGAGTTGGCCAGTTCGCATCGCTCCATGATCGACGCGATCGAAAAGCGGGATGCCGATCGGGCCGAGCATGAAGCCCATCTGCATGCTGTGCAGTTCAGGGGCCGTTTCATGGACTTCCTGAACCGGAATCTCACCGCCAAGCTGACGCTCAACTATGCGAAGTGATCGTTAGTATCCGAAAAAGGATACCATCAGTTCGATCTGCGAATCGAGCATTCCCGCACCGTAGCGAACCTGGCAGCCCCGCGCGGTTGCCGCTTGCAGAAGCGGGGTCTCGCGCGGCTTCATGATAATGTCGGCGACGAGTATGTCCGGCCGCAAATCGGCGATGTCGACCGGCAGCGGATCTGTTTCCGGGTGAAGCCCGCAGGGCGTGGCGTTGACCAGCATGTCGATCCCATCAAGGTTTGGGCTTCCAGCGGTGACAGTCTGGTCCGGGTAACGGTTCTTGATATCCGCGGCGAGCACTTCCGCACGCTCTGGATCGACATCACTGATCCGGATCGACTTGCTGCCGCTCTTCGCCAATCCGAATGCGATCGCCTTGCCGGCGCCACCGGCGCCCACGAGCAGAACGTCGCGCCCCTCCGCGTCACGGCCCCCATTCAACATACCGCGCAGGAAGCCGAGGCCATCCATGTTGGTGGCAATCATGCGACCGTCGGGATCACGCCGGATAACGTTGGCCGCGCCAAGCTCCTCGGCGGCCCGGTCCACTTCGTCCGATAGCGCGTAGGCCTGCTCCTTATGGGGAACACTGACGACGATGCCGCCCAGGTTGCGCGTCCCTTTCAGAGCCTCCCAGCCCGTGGCAAAGTCTTCGGGGCTGAAATGCACGGGCACCATGACGGCGTCGATGCCGCGTGCCGCAAACACGGGGTTGATGACCTCGGGCGTGCGGACATGAGCGATCGGATGCGCAAGCATGTAGAAAATCTTCGTGGTGCCGGAAATCATCATCGACGCGCCTTTCAAACTCGGTGCGGCTCCAAGACCGGGTACCGCTGGCAAACATTTTTTGCACATTGTCTATGGAATGTCGACATTAGATATGCAATATTCGGCGCGATATCTCAAGAGGCTAACGAGGGGAAGTTTGTATGCCGGTTGTACGCGTCGACATGTTGTCAGGCCGCACCTACGAACAGAAGGCGGAAATCGCGGAAGTCTTCACGAGAGAACTCGCGCGGATCGCCAAATGCACCGAAGACGACGTGCAGATCGTCTTCAACGAACATGAAAGAAGCAGCTGGGCCAAAAATGGCACCATGATCGACGCGAAGACCCGGGCAAAGTAAGCAGATGGCAAACCTGTCGGTGAGTGACGTCACGGTTATCGGCGGCGGCATTGTCGGCGTATGCTCGGCAATTGCCCTTCAGGAAGAAGGCTTCAACGTCGAACTGATCGATCGCGGCCTCGAGACCCAGGCCGCGAGCTATGGCAACTGCGGATTGCTGGCAGTCGGCGAAATCGTCCCGATTTCCAAACCGGGCATCCTGCCGAAGATTCCGAAGTGGCTTTCCGATCCCAAGAGCCCGCTGTTCGTGCGGCCCAAGGACATGATCAGCCAGATGCCCTGGCTGCTGCGCTTCCTATGGGCAGGCCGGCGGAGCAAGGTGCTGGAGGTCGTCGAGGGCATGACCCCGCTCCTGTCGCGCGCCGAGCAGGACTATCGGGCCTTGCTCGATGCCGCCGGCCTATCGGACAAGCTGGTCAACAAGCCAAACATCATGGCCTTCAACTCGAAGGCCGATATCGACGGCGACAGCTTTACCTGGAATCTCAGGACCAGCAGCGGCTTTCGCCACAGGTTCCTCGACACCAAGGACCTCAAGGCGGTCGAACCATCGCTGTCCGGACCGATCACGTGCGGCCTGTTGCTTGAACAGTGGCTGCAGTTTTCCGATCCCGGGATTGTGCGCAACAAGCTGGCGGAATTCTTCCTTTCGCGCGGCGGCACGCTTAGAACCGGTTCCGTGCGCAATCTTGTCGTCAAGGGTGGCAAGGCCACCGCGATCGCCCTCGAGGGCGGCGAGCAGATAGGCATAAAGCGGATCGTGCTGGCTGCCGGTGCCTGGAGCGGCAAGCTGGCGCGGGATATCGGCGTGCGGGTGCCGCTCGCGGCCCTGCAAGGCTACCATCATCAACTGCCCAACCCAAATGTGACGGTCAATCACGCGGTGCTCTATGCCAATGGCGGCTTCGTGCTCACGCCTATGGAAACCGGATTGCGCATCGGCGGCACGATCGAGGTCGCCGGGCTTGATCCAAAGCCCAATTTCAAGCGCGCCGATATCATTGCCGAGAAGGCGAAATCCGTTCTTCCTGGATTAAACACGTCCGGCGGCAAGCAGTGGATGGGACCCCGCCCCTTCTTGCCTGATACCATGCCGGTCATCGATAAAGCACCTAATCACGATAATGTCGTCATGGCATTCGGGCATGGCCAAGTCGGTATGACGCTCGGAGCCACGACCGGAAGATTGGTTGCCGATCTCGTGGCAGGTCGCAGACCGAGTTTGGACCTCGCTCCATACCGGGCAACACGGTTCTCGTGGAAGTCGAATGTTACCAAGCCGGAAGAGAGCAACGATCTCATTCGATACCCTCCCTACTGATCAAGCTGCCGCCATCGTCGGAGGCAGTGGCCGCTAATTGCGCGGCGCGATCAGAGGACCGCAACGCTCGATTGCGATACGCACTGTCTCTGCCGGATCGCGCTCCCACCAGTCGAGCTCGGAGAACAACTCCAGTTCGAACGGGCCATCATAGCCAATGTCGTCCAGCCAGCCGCGGATGCGCGGCAGGTCGATGACGCCATCGCCCACCATGCCGCGGTCACGCAGGTTCCGGGTCGGTACCAGCCAATCGCAATAGTGGAAGGTGTCGATCCTTTTCGGCCCTGCCCGGCGCAGCTCCCGCTCGAATGCAGGATCCCACCAGCAGTGATAGACATCGGCCACGAGGCTGGTCGCCTCATCACCCAGTTCATCGATCATATCGTTGCAATCGGTGATCAGGTTCATCGCGCTGCGATCGCCGCAATACATCGGATGCAGCGGCTCCAGTCCGAGCTTGACTCCGACCGCCCGAGCATAGGGCGCGAGCTCGACCAATGAATCGTGGATGCGGGCTCTCTGGGCCCCGAGGTCCTTGTCGCCCACAGGCAGGCCGCCGACCACCATGACCACGCAGGGCGCACCGATTGCTGCGGCCTGATCGAGAATTCGCTTGTTGGTGTCGATCGCCGCGCGCAGCCGCGCCGGATCGGTCTCGTTCACCCAGGCACTGGTACAAAGTGACGCCACCCACATGCCGGCATCGCTGAGATGCCGGGCGGTCGCCTCGACGCCATAGTCGTCGAGGAAATTGCGCCAGACCGCAATGCCGGAAATACCCTGAGCGGCATAGCCTTCAATCGCCTGTGGCATCGACCATTTGGGCGTGGTGATCTGGTTGATCGCGAACCGCGAGAGATCGTCGCCAGACATCATGCTGCTGCCTGGCGACGGGCGGCGGTCTTCACCTCATCGATCGACGTTCCGTCTTCAGTGAAGACTATACCGTGGTGTGCCTCGGCATAGGCCGCGCTGATCTTGCCATTGGTGAGATCGTCGCGAATGAGATCGAGCGGGCGCTTCAGCGGATCGCCATAGCCGCCACCGCCTGCCTGTTCGTGGCGGACCACGACATTCTTGCCGATGGTGCGGGTGATCTTGGCGGGCAGCACGATGTTTTCGCCGTCCGGATCGAGGATATTGACGCATTTGGCCGCCGGCTTGCCGCCGAACAGGCCGTACGGTGCATGGTCGTGGCGATCGGCGCGGATCTGCAGCACGGCTTCCTCCGCCAGCAGGCGATACTGGCGAATGAGGCCGAGGCCACCGCGAAATTCGCCGGCGCCGCAGGAATCGGGCCGCAAGCTATATTCGTCCATCATCATCGGATAACGAACTTCCAGCGTCTCGACGGGTAGGTTGGACATGTTCTGCGAGGGATTGGTGACGCCCTCGACGCCATCCTTGTTCCAGCGTCCGCCCCACGCGCCGTTGATCATGTCGACCAGCACGAAGGGTTCGCGGGTCTCCTTGTCCCAACCGCCGAAGGCGAGAACCGTATTGCCGCCCTCGCCTGCCGCCATGACCTTCTTCGGTGCGATCTGCGACAGAGCGCCGAGCACGGTATCGACCACGCGGTAGCCGGTCAGAGCGCGGGCTGCGACAGCGGCCGGCATCTGCGGATTGAGGATCGATCCTTCCGGCGCGGTAATGGTGATGCAACGGTAGACGCCGGCATTGTTCGGAACCTCGGCATCGAGCGCGCAGCGCACCGACAGATAGGTCGCCGACTTGACGAAGGAAAGCGTCGAGTTGATCGCGCCCTTGACCTGCGGCGAAGATCCGGCGAAGTCGACGTTGAGATGATCGCCCTTTACCGTCAGCTTGACGCGGATCGGAATGGCATCGGTCGAAAAGCCGTCACCGTCGATGAAATCCTCGAAGCTATATTCGCCATCCGGCCAGGAGCGGATCGCCGCACGTGTGAGCTGTTCGCCATAGTCGATCAGGTCGTCGAAATAGCTGTCGAGTTCATCGGCGCCATAGCGCTCGATCAGGCGCAGAAGCTCGCGTTCGCCGAGATTGCAGGTGGCGAACTGGGCTTCGAGGTCGCCGAAGACCAGTTCCGGCAGCCGCACGTTCTTTTCGATGATCCGCATCAGCGTGTCGTTGAGCACGCCCTTGCTGTAAAGCTTCATCGGGGCGATGCGCAGGCCTTCCTGATAGATCTCAGTGGAATCGGCCGCATTGGAGCCGGGCACGCGGCCACCGACATCGCAGTGGTGGGCGATCACCACCGAGAAGCCACGAAGGCTGTTATCGCTATGGAAGATCGGCCGGATCATGAAGATATCGGGCAGATGCATGCCGCCTTCGTAGGGATCGTTGAAGATGATGACATCACCCTCGGCAAGGTCATTGGCGTAGCGCTCCATGATCACGGCCATGGCATCGGGTACCGCACCGAGATGGAGGGCAACAGTTTTCGCCTGTGAGAGGATGCGGCCATGCTTGTCGCAAAGCGTCACCGAGTAATCGAGCACGTCGCGGACGATCGGCGATCGCGCGGTCCGCATGACGGCAAAGGCCATGTCGTCGACGATGGTGTCCAGCGCGTTCTTAATGACGGCAAAGGTGATGGGATCATTTGTCTTCTGGGCCATGGGAAGCTCCTTGAATGGATTCAGCCAACGGGTGTCAGGCAAGCGTGGCGACGACGTTGCCGAAGGCATCGAGATCTGCCTTGGCACCCGGCGGAACAACGATCGTGGTGTCGGGGCTCTGGATGATCAGCGGCCCGACGGCACCACCGCGGAACGTGGCGCGCTGATGGATCGGCGTGTCGATCCAGCCGTCCTTGCGTGAGAAATAGACCTTGCGGGTAGTAACGTCGTCGGCCGGGCCGTCCTCTGGCTTATGCGCCGTGAAAGCCAGGAGATTGCCGCTGTTGCCGCCGGCATTAAGCCGGATGTTGACGATCTCGACGCTGTCGTCGGAGGCATAACCGTAGATCGCCTTGTAGGCCTCACGGAACGCCGCACGCAGGCTCGCTCGGTCATTTTCGGTCACCGTATCGGGAAGCGCGATCGGAATCTCGAAATCCTGGCCCTTGAAACGCAGGTCCGCCTCGAAGCTGCATTCGATCTGGTCGTCCGTGTAGCCTTCTTCCGCCAGCGAATCATAACCGTCGGCGCGCATCTCCTTGAGCAGGGCATTGACCTCGGCGACCGGCAACTGGTCGAGTCTGCCGTGGAGGCTACGCAGAAAGTAGCGTTCGACCTTGGCCGCCAGCATGCCCGTTGCGGTGAAGACGCCGGGCGAGCGCGGAAAGATCACGCGGGAAATGCCGAGCGTGCGGGCAAGATCGCAGGCATGCACCGGACCGGAGCCGCCGAAGGCAAGGATAGCAAAGTCGCGCGGGTCAACACCACGCTCAACCGTCACCGCCTTGATGGTGCGGGCCATGTTGATGTTGACCACTTCGCGGATGCCGAAGGCGGCGTCTTCGATGGAAAGCTTGAGCGGGTCGGCAAGGTCGCGCCCGATGGCGGCGCGGGCGCCGTCGACATCGAGCTTCATGCTACCGCCGGCGAGCGCGGGCGGCAGGAAGCCGAGCACCACATTGGCGTCGGTGACGGTCGGCGACGTGCCGCCGATGCCGTAGCAGACCGGACCCGGATCGGCGCCAGCCGAAAGCGGGCCGACATGCAGCAGGCCACCTTCGTCGATGCGGGCGATGGAGCCGGCCCCACTGCCGACCTCGGCCACGTCGACCGTGGGAACACGCATCAGATAACCGCCCGCCTTGATGAAGCGGCTCGGCGTGGAAATGCCGGCGCGGAATTCATACTCATTGGCGCGCGACAGCTCGCCCTTGTGGATCAACGAGGCGGAGGCCGTCGTGCCGCCCATGTCGAACACAACAAGGTCCTTCTCGCCCGCCGCCTCGCCCAGCCGGCCGGCGCCGACCACGCCGGCGGAACGCCCGGACGAGATGAAGAAGACAGGCTTTTCCTGAGCCATGCGGGCGCTCGAAAGCCCGCCATTGGAGTTGCTGATCAGGAGCGGAGCAGACACGCCGATGTCGCGCAGGCCGTTTTCGAGACGTTCGAAATAGGCACGCAGCGACGGCAGCACATAGGCGTTCACCGCGGTGGTCGAGGTTCGCTCATATTCGCGGATCTCGGGCAGCACCGAGACGGACGCCGTCACCCACATGTCGGGAAAATGCGCGCGCATGATCTCCAACACCCGGTTCTCGTTCTCGGGATTGCGGTAGGAATTGATGAAGCAGACAGCGACGGACTCGACGCCCTCGGCTTCGAAGAAGCGGCCGATCTCGATCACTTCCTGCTCGTTCACGTGCCTGAGGATGCGACCGTCGGCTGTCGAGCGCTCGTCCACTTCCATGCGGTAGCGGCGGGCGATCAGCGGCACGGCCTTTTCCCAACTCAGGTCGAACATGGTGGGCGTACGGACGCGTCCGATTTCCAGCACATCGCGGAAACCCTTGGTGGTGATCAGGCCGGTTTTCGCGCCTACCTTCTGCAGCAGCGTGTTCGAACCGACCGTCGTGCCATGGACCACTTCCGCCACGGCGGACACCGAAACGCCGGCCGTCTCCGTGATCTGGCGGATGCCGGTCAACACCGCTTCCTCAGGCTTGGCGGGCGTGGAAGGCACCTTTGTAAAGAAGGTCTCGCCAGCGTCGCCGAACAGGACGAGGTCGGTAAAAGTCCCGCCAATATCAACGCCAATGCGTGCGTTGTTCATCGTATGCCTCCTGCGCATCAGCGCTTTTTTGGGTCGAGTTCTCCCGTCGGCCGAGTTGATCTCGTCCGTGGGGCTATTCATGCGTTGCTTGTCTCGTCGTTAGTGAGAGCGAACCGACGTGTGCCAGGGGATCGACAGCCGCTCTATGCCTTCCGTGAGGTTGAAGAGCAGCGATCCCATTGCGATCAGAAGGGCCAGGCTCACAAAGAGACCGGGGGTGTCGAACTGTCCCTGAGCTGTCAGAATCGCAAATCCGAGGCCTGAGGAGCTGCCGACGAACTCACCGATGATCGCGCCAATCAGGGCCAGCGAGATGGCAACCTTCAAGCCCGCGAAAATGCTCGGAAGGGCGCAGGGGAGCCGGATCTTGATGAGAATCTGCCAAGCGCTTGCCCGCCCGACACGCGCCAGATTGATCATGTCCGGATCGACGGATCGCAGGCCAAGGACCGTGTCGATGACGATGGCGAAAATGGCGAGCATGACCGCAATAGCTATCTTGGGTTCCGGCCCTATGCCCATCCACACCACGAAGAGCGGCGCCAGAGCGACCTTAGGTACGGAGTTCAGGGCGACCAGGGTCGAGAACACAGGACGTTCGAGCGTCTTCGACGACACGATGACGACTGCCAGCAGGATGCCGAAGACCACGGCGAGAAAAAATCCGGCAAGCGTCACGACCAAAGTGACACCGGCGTTGTAGAGGAAGAAGAAGGGCATTCTCCAGAACTCCGCCCAGACCGCCAACGGCGACGGGAGGAGGATCGGGGAAATCTGGAAAATCCTGACGCAGATTTCCCAAAGCACCACCGCCGAAACCAGCGTTATCAGGCCGGGCAGAAAGCGTTTGGCGATCGATGACTTGTTACGCATTCTTGAATATCCCGAGCTTCGTGAACACCTGGCGGATATGGCTGCTGTAATGGCCGAATTTCGGTGTCTCGCGGACGGACAGCTGCCGTGGACGGGGAAGGTCGATATCCAGGATTTCGACGATCCTTCCGGGATGGCGGTCGAGGATCACGACGCGATCCGAAAGGAAGACCGCTTCGCTGATGCTGTGGGTGATGAAAACGATCGTCTTGTGCGTCTCGTGAGAGATGCGCGCGACCTCGACATTGAGGTCGTCACGCGTCATGGCGTCGAGCGCCCCGAACGGCTCATCCATGAGCAGGATGTCGGGATCGGTCAGAAGTGCCCGGCAGATCGACGCCCTCTGCCGCATGCCGCCCGACAGCTCCCAGGGCCGGCGGCTCTCGTAACCACCGAGGCCGAAGCGCGCGAGCTGTGCGCTCGCCCTTGCCCGCATCTCCGCACTGACCTTGCCTTGAAGCTCTACGGTAAACAGGACGTTTTCAAGGATCGTCCGCCAGTCGAGCAGCATGTCACGCTGGAAGACCATGCCGAGGCCCTCCGGTGGACCGTCGACCATAAGCCCGCGGGTCGTGACGCTCCCGCTTGAAACATCCTCAAGCCCGGCGATGCATTTCAAAAGCGTGCTCTTGCCGCAGCCGCTCGGACCGAGAATGCTGACGAACTCGCCCTTCCTGATGTCCAGGTTGATGTCTTGAAGAACAAGCGACGCATCACTGCCGCCGTAGCGCTTATCGACTCCGGAGACCCTGATATAGCTGTCCATGACCTGGTCCAACATCTCGATCTCACCCGATGAAGTCATTGGTGAAAATATCGGAAAGCGTCAGTCCGGACGGGATCGCATTGGCTTTTTCCATCGACACGAGTGCGGCGTTCCAATCCGCGTCAGCCTGCCAGCCGATCGGTTTTCCCGCAGTCGCCGGGGTCTCGAAGGTTTCGATCGTCAATTCGATCTGCTTGGTCAGAACTTCCTTCGTCAGCTTTATCGTTGGCCGTTGCTGGATCATGGCCTCAGCGCCCTCGCCCGCATTGCCGTCACGCAGATAGGCCCACGCTTTCTGCTGGGAGGCCACGAGGGCCTTCAGGGCATCACCACGTTTTTCGATGGTCTCGTCACTGGCGATGAGGCCGTAGCTCGGGAAGTTGACTCCGGCGTCGCTGGCGAGGATGCCGCGCGAAGGACGAACGGCTTCGGCGGGCGGGATGATTGAGGGGCCGGTGGACAGGATCGCATCCGCCCGGCGCGTGGTATAGGTGCTCCAGAGGGCTGCCGGGTCGACCAGGAGCAGCTCTACAGTAGAGCGGTCGAGCCCACCTTGGGCGAGCCAATAGTCGATAAAGGGCGCCCACGGGCTCGCCGCGAAACAGACGATGCTCTTACCCTTCAGATCGGCAACTGTCTTGTAGTCCGAATCGCGGTCGACCACCGCGGCGAGATCAGTAGCCCGACAGAAACCAGCGAAGGAACGCACGGTCGCGCTCTTCATACGCGCCTGCGGAACGAGACCGAGCTGCACCTGGCCAACATCAACCTGGCCTGCATTCACAAGCTGCAGAGTGTTCGCAGAGCCACGGCCGTCCTGCACATCAACTTCCACGCCGACATCTTTGAACCACCCTTTCACCTGGGCGAGATGCATGGCCGCCTGAACACCCCAAGGCGCAAAATCCATGCGGGCCGACAGCGCCTCGAGGCCTTTGGCACGGACCAGGGACGGCATAGCAAGGGCGGCAATACCGCCGGCAAGAAACGCGCGGCGCGACGTTTGGAACTTGGTCATCCGGTTGCTCATTTTCAGAACCCCTCTTGCTCTTATAGAACTATTTAGTTTATTAAGGAGAGAGCTAACCTGTTTCCGAATTGCTGTCAATCGCATCAAAACCGAAAACCGGAGTATTTTATTGTGTCGATAATTCAATAGGTTAGAGCGCGCGGGCAACATCTTTTCGAACGCGAAAACGGTCTGTTTCCGCGGCGCTAGAGTTTGCCGTGAGAATGGAAATGCCAAGCAGAGGCTGCTACGACAAACTTCAATGTTTAAGGCCCAGGGGCGTGTTGATGGACCAGAAAATGGAACTTGAAAAAAGCGGCCCGGATAAAAAGAAGCGGTTCCGCGACCCTGAACGGACGAAGCAGTGGATCATCGACTCGGCGATTGACGAGTTCACGGAGCGCGGGTTCGACGGCGCGCGGATAGATGCGATCGCAGAGCAATCCCAGACAAACAAGAGCCTGATCTACAGATACTTCAACAGCAAGGAAGAGCTGTATATCGCCAGCCTTTCGAACACCTATGAGAAGCTGCGCGCTTCTCAGCATGAGATTGACCTCGATGAAAATGACCCGGTGGGGGCAGTGAGGACACTCGTTCAGTCAACCTTCGACACGTTCGCCAATAATCCCCGTATCGTTCGAATGCTGACCCACGAAAATGTTCAAAATGCCCGTTTTCTGAAACAGGCGCTTGGCATCAAGAACCTCTACACGCCTCTTCTCGCCAAGCTGTCGCGCGTGATCCGCAGTGGCCAGGACAAGGGCATCTTCAGAGCGGATATCGACTTGAAGCACCTGTACGTTTCCATATCGGCTCTAGGTTACTTCTACTTCTCCAACATCCATACGCTATCGATCGTGCTGGATGAAAAACTGGAGAGTAGCGCTGAAGTCGCCAAGCAGCGTGACCAGACCGTCAGCATCATTTTGGCCTATCTGAAAAGATAAACTTCCGCCTCCTGCTGGGGGCGAGCCGTCGAAATGACGATCGCTTGTCTCCGTAAACCGCAGACCTCCCGCTAGCCGGGAAAAAATGGCTCCATGCCCGGAGGCATGGAGCCCAGGCCTTGGGAGCAAATCAGTCCAGAAGATGTACCTGGGGTCCCCAGGTGTCCGACAGCGCGAAGCCTTTGGTGAAGGGATCGTGATCGACCAGCCGCAATTCCTGCTTGCCGTAAACGAAGCCCTGGCCGGTGATGCGCGGGATGACCGCCTTGCGTCCGCCCACTTCGGTTTCCTCCAGTGCCTGGACATGGAATTCCCCGCCGATGATCGAGCGAGAGACTTTCGTGTCTCCGACCGCAATCAGACCACGCGCGTGAAGGCTTGCAAGATTGGCCGAGCTGCCGGTGCCGCAGGGCGACCGGTCGACGCGGCCAGGTTTCAGCGTCGTGCAGGTTCGGACCGCGCCATCCGGCTCCTGAGAACGGAACATTACATAGGCGATCTCGTCGACGCCCGGCAATGTCGGATGCTGAACCTTGACCTGCTCCGCCAGCAGAGCCTTCAACTCAATGCCGGCCTCCGCCAGCGCGCGGGCATTGTGCGGCTCGATGCTTAATCCAACCTGGTCGACGTCAACCAGACCATAATAGACGCCGCCGAAGCAGATATCGGCCTTGATCCGGCCCCAGCGCGGTGTCTCGACCTCCTGGTCGAGAACTTCCGCAAAGGCCGGGACATTGTCGATGCTGACCGACGGGCAGCGGCCGTTTTCGCAGCGCGCCCTCGCCGTGACCAGTCCTACCGGCATATCGAGACGCACAATCGTTTCCGGCTCGGCCATAGGGACGCGGCCGCTTTCGAGCAGCGCGGTGACGACGCAGATGCAATTGGAACCCGACATTGCATGCGCACGATCGGCCTGCAGCACGATGAAGCCGGCATCCGCATCAGGGCGGGTTGGCTCCAGCAACAGATTGACGGTCATGGCGACATTGGCGCGCGGCTCGAACGTCACGAAACGGCGCAGGCTGTCGTCGACATTGTTGATGTAGTTCATTTTGTCCAATGCGGTTGCACCCGGAATTTCCGGTGCGCCGGCGACGAGAACGTTGCCGATTTCTCCCTCGCAATGAACCTGGAGAATCTCAAGCTTACGATCGAATATCATATGGGCCTCTCATTTGCGGGCACGCGGCCCGACTGTACTATTCTAGTGTCCTTCAGGAGGTCCGTCCTCAATCGCCGTAAGGCAGATAGGATCGCCGCTCCACCTCGGGGAAGCGTTCGCCCGTGCGGACAAATTTGGTGTGCTCGCGCATTGGGTCGGGATAGTGCTCCCAGTCGCGCAGCTTGCCTTTCTGCATGGCGCGATTGACGAATTGGCGGACGCGTTGACTGCGCATCACATCCTGTTTCAGCCCGGCCAGGTCCCAGGTCCGATGCGTTGCCGTCAGCAGCGCCTCGACGGTTTCGCGCCATTCAGTCTCGTCGGCCAGATTGCGTGTCTCACCCGGATCACTCGCGAGGTCGTAAAGCTGCATCGGATAGGCTTCGGAGACCACGAGTTTGTGTCGGCCGCGCCGCAGCATCACGCGTGGCGCATTGGTGCCTCCGTCGAGATGCTCGACGTGGACCGTCCGGTCCGGCCTGTCCTCGCTCATCAGGGGCAAAAGGCTGTCGCCATCGTGATCGGTAATGATCACATCGAGCGAACCGGTGGCGAGCTCCACCAACGTCGGCATGATATCGACCAGCGAAACCGGCGCGCTAACGCGCTTCTGGCCCTGCCGCCGCGGATCATAGAGCACGAGCGGCACGCGGATTGCCGGATCGAAGAGGTTCTTCTTGAACCACAGGCCGCGCTCACCGATCATGTCGCCGTGGTCGGAGGTGAAGATGATCACCGTATTTTCGGCAATGTCGGCATCTTCCAGCGTTTGCCTGAGTTCGCCGAGCTTGCGATCCACATAGCTGATCATGCCATAATAGCCGCGGCGAGCACGGCGATAGATCGCATCCGTCACCTCGAACTTGTCGAGACTGTAGTGGAAATAGAGCGAACGGCTGTGCGGATCCATTTCCTCCAGCGGGATCGCTGGTGTCCGTGGCGGATCGATTGCTTCGTCCGTGTAGAGGTCCCAGTAGTCGCGCGTGATCACATAGGGATCGTGCGGCTGGGTGAAGGACACGGTCATGAACAGCGGCCGACCATCGCCGTAGCGGCGCCAGTCATAGATATGCTGGGTCGCACGGCGGGCGACCTCGTCATCATAGTCGATCTGCTGCGAGCGCGCGAGCGGCCCCGCATCGGCGATTGTTTCGACGCTGGAGACACCAAAGGCGACCTCGCCTTTGGCCTTGAGTTCTTCCGCCTCCAGCTCGTCATAGGTCTTCGGCGGAACCCAGCTGAAATCAGCCGGATAGATTTCCGTTGTCAGACGATCTTCATAGCCATGATGCTGGTCGGGCCCGACAAAATGCATCTTCCCCGATATGCAAGTATAGTAGCCCGCATCGCGCAGATAGTGCGCAAGCGTCGGCACGGCGGCGGGAAATTCGGAGGCGTTGTCGAACGCGCCGATCCGCGACGGCAAGCGGCCGGTCATCAGGGCAAACCGGGACGGGGCGCAGAGCGGATAGTTGCAATAGGCATTGTCGAACACCGACCCCTGCCCGGCCAGCCGGTCGATATTGGGCGTCTTGCATACCCGATTGCCATAAATGGACAGGGCAATCGCGGTCATCTGATCGGCCATGACGAGCAGAATGTTCGGCTTTTCGGAGACCGATTGCACGTCCGCGCCTCTTAGTGTCCAAGTATCTGGCTGAGGAAGAGTTTCGACCGCTCATGCTGCGGGTTGTCGAAGAAGTCTGCCGGCGGCGCATCTTCAACGATCTTCCCTTGGTCCATGAAGATCACCCGATCGGCGACCTTGCGGGCAAAGCCCATTTCATGGGTCACGCAGACCATGGTCATTCCGCCCTGGGCGAGTTGGATCATGACGTCGAGCACTTCCGAAATCATTTCCGGATCGAGCGCCGAGGTCGGTTCGTCGAACAGCATGATTTCCGGCTTCATGCAGAGTGCCCGGGCGATCGCGACACGCTGCTGCTGACCGCCGGACAGTTCACCGGGATAGTTCTTCGCTTTCTCAGGGATCTTGACGCGCTCGAGATAGGTCATAGCCTGCTCCTCGGCGGTCTTCCGATCGATCTTACGGACCAGCATCGGTGCCAGCACGCAATTTTCCAGCACCGTCAGGTGCGGGAAGAGATTGAAATGCTGGAATACCATGCCGACTTCGCGACGGACCTCGTTGATATTGTCGATCTCGTCATTGAGTTCGGTGCCGAGCACGCGGATCCTGCCCTGCTGGTGTTCCTCGAGCTTGTTGAGGCAACGGATAAGGGTCGACTTGCCCGAGCCAGACGGACCACAGACGACGATCTTTTCACCCGGTTTCACCGTCAGGTTCACCCCGTGAAGTACTTGATGTGCGCCGTAATATTTGCACAGACCGTCAACTTCGATCGCCAGAGCGCTTGTGGTCATTTGCATTACTCCCAAAATCCTGCCGTCGCGCCGAAGAGCGCGGGAATGTCCGTCATGCCGGATCCGAAGCCGGACACATTCTTGCCACTTCTCGTGCTACCGCGAACCCAATTTCATGGATCGTTCGAGATAGCTGCCATACATCGACAGCGAGTAAGTGAAGACGAAATAGATCAGAGCGACAAAGCTATAGACCTCGATATGGAAGGGCTTCCATCCGCCTGTCGAAAAGGCCGCATTGCCTGACGCCGTGATCTCGAAGAAACCCAGAATGACGATCAGGGCCGTTTCCATGAACGCGATCACCACCTGGTTGATCGTCGGCGGTAGTGCAAAGCGGAAAGCCTGCGGCAGGATGATGCGCGAGATCGTCTGCCAGTAATTAAGGCCAAGCGCGGTTGCCGCTTCCTCTTGCCCTGCGGGCAAGGACTGGATACCGCTACGAATGATTTCCGCCTGATAGACCGCAAAGAAGACGGCGGCGCCGATAATGACGCGGTACAGCTTGTCGCCAACCAGGAAACCCGGCAGCGTCAAAGGCAGGATGATAGCGGCGGTGAACAGAATGGAGAGAAGCGGCAGCGAACGAATGCCATCGATGAAGAGCGCGGTGACCGTCGAGACCACCGGCAGCCTGGAGCGCCGCAAGAGCGCAAGGACAATGGCAAGCGGCATGCCGATGACAACGGTGGACGAGAAGACGAAGACCGTCAGCGCAAGTCCGCCCCACTGGGTTTCGAGCACGACGGGCATGCCAAATACGCCGCCTTTCATGAGAAAGTAGAACAGGCCGTAGCCGAGGGCCCATAGCACCGGCAACCGTTTCGCGGACCAGAAGAATGGAACGCACGACAGAATGACGGTCGCAAGGATGGCGAGGCACGCAAGCGCCGAACGCCACTGCTCCTCATAGGGATAAAGGCCGAAAAAGATCAGGCGATAGCGGTCGGTGATGACGGCCCAGCAGGCGCCGGCAGCCTTGTGGCAATCCTCGGGCGTGCCGAACCAGACGGCATTGACCAGTCCCCAGTTTACGAGAAACCATAGGGCTGAGAGGATCAACGCCAGGCAAACCAAGGTGAGAATCGTGCGTCCGACCGAGGAGAAGTAATCGCGCTTTACGCCGTCGAGGAGGCTGCCGTTCAACGCCGGCGCCTGAATGTCGGTGGTGGCCGTCATTGTTTCCGCTCTCATTTCTTATGCCCCGGCAGGGCAAGCGCCCGATTGATCGCGTTCATGGTGAAGGAGATGGTCATGTTGATCGCCCAGAAGCCGATGATCAGCAGGAAAATCAGCGAGATCGTCTGACCGGAATGATTGATCGAATTGGCGACCACGCCGAAATAATCCGGAAACCCGATGGCAATGCCGATCGTGGTGGCTTTCATCAGCCAGATGATCTGGTTCGTCATCGTCGGCAGGATGCGCCGTATCATCAGTGGCAAGCGGACGCGCCAGAAGATGTGCCAATTGCCGAGGCCGAGCGCATGGGCGGCCTCGATCAATCCGGCTGGGATGGAAAGAAAGCCGGCGCGGACGATTTCGGCGACATAGGATGCACCAAAGAGCGCGATCGCAACGATGGCGGATCCAAGTTCCGGCGTCATCGTGCCGCCGCCGAGAAAGCGCAGGCCCTTCGGCTGGGGCATATCAAACAACGGCGTGTCGGCGATGCGTCCGGCATAACCGACCATGCAGGCGAGTGCCAGGGAGATCAAAATCCCGACCAGAGACGAGCCGCGGCCCGTGCGGCGCGCAACAGCCACGGACATGACCGAGCCGATGATGAAGAGCACGATCGCGGCCAGAAGATACCAGGCCTCGATGTTGAACATCGGAAAGAAGATGCCGCGGTTGGAAATGAAGAAACCGCCCGGCACAGCGATCGCTTGGCGTGGCGAGGGGAAATTCACGAAGATCGCATACCAGAAGAAGGCCTGGAGGATCAGCGGAATGTTGCGGAAGATTTGCACATAAACGCCGGCGATGGACTTGACCAGCTTGTGGCTGGAGAGCCGCGCCGTGCCGATGGCCGTGCCGAGGAGGACCGCCAGCGAGACCGAGATCGTCCCAAGAAACAGCGTGTTGATGAAGCCGACCAGCAGCGCGCGGGCAAAGCTTGAATCAAGATCGTAATCGATCAAGGAGAAGACGATGGAAGAGCCCGTCGCATAGTTCAGAAAACTCCATCCGACACTCAGGCCCTGGATTTCGAGATTTCGTCGCGTCGTCATCACGGCGATGAGCAGCAAGGTCAGGATGACGGCGAGGAAGACAGACTGCAACAGGATATCGCGCTGTTTCCGGTTTCCGAACGAAAAGGTCATGGGTCCATGTCCACCTCGCCTCACAAGGAGGCATAAAATGAAATGAACCTCCGCCGGGACCCAACCCGGCGGAGGATGGCATTTTTTAGTCGAGGACCGGGGCGTAGAAGACGCCACCCTTGTTCCACAGCGAATTCAGGGCGCGTGGCAGCTTATAGCGCGACTCGGTTCCGAAGTTGCGGTTGTACATTTCCTCGGAATTGCCGAGCTTCTTGATGACATTGTAAGCCCAGTCATCCTTGAGGCCGAGGCGAGTGCCGATGCCGGGCGTGACGCCGAGCAGCTTGCCGACAACGGTGTTCGGCGGGTTGGCCTTCATCTCATCGATGTTCTTCGAGGTCACGCCATTTTCCTCGGCGATGCGCTGGGCGGCGATGACCCAGTTGGCGATGTCGACCCAATTGTCGTCCCCCTGGCGCATGACGATCGCCTCGCCTTCGAGCGACAGCGCGTCTGATAGGATGTCGTGGTTATCCGGATCGGCCGAGGTCGCGCGCGTTGCCGCAACAATCGGGCCCCATTCGCCATAGGCGTCGCAGCGGTTGGCGAAATAGGCGGCAGTGGCTTCGGTGTTCTTCTCGAAGGTCACGACCTTGACGTCGTATTTCTTTTCCTTGATGTAGTCGCTGACGAGCTTCTCGGTCGACGTGCCACCGGCGACGCAAACGGTCCCGCCATCGAGATCAGCCAAGGATTTGGCGGCAAGGTCTTTATGCGCCATGAAGGTCGTGACGCCGATGAAGTAAGGCATGGAGAACTGCAGGCCGAGTTCGGTATCGCGGCTGAACAGCCAACCCGAAGCCTTGATGACCAGGTCGATTTCGCCCGACTGAAGCGAGGGAAAGCGTTGCGCCCAACTTATCGGGATGAGCTTCAATTTTTCGTCGGAGCCGAAAATGGCAGTTGCGACGGCACGGCAATAGTCGATGTCCAGACCGTGCCAGTTGCCCTGTGCGTCAACCTCGGCAAAACCTTCGAAGTTGCCGTCGCTGGAGGTGCAGTTGAGGGCACCGCGTGCCTGGACAGCCTTGAGCGTGTCGCCCGGGGCGGCCATCGCGGCGGGCGGCACTGCCGCCGAAAGTGAAAGGAGCGCTATTGCAAGCTTCAAGGCATTTCTCATTGCATTCCATCCTCTGTTGGTTTTGAGATCACTTCGTCTTCCGGGAGGGATCAGTTCCGATCTCTTTGAAGCCCCTCACCTCTCCCCGCCCTAACGTCTGGCCCCAACCAAACGCGAACCATCGACCCGGTGCCAGCGCGACCGAACAACCGCCATTCAATCTGAGCCGTACGGTCAAAAACCGGCTGCAAGCTCATTACGAACAGGCTGCTTCTGATTCCCACCATTGGCGCCACGCGGCGCGGTTCCCGATGTTGGCTGAGCCAATCTATCTTTGTCGTTCTAATGTCGACTTTATTATTAGTCGTTCTAATGTCGACAATGTCAAGCGGATTATTTGTCTTTTTGTCGACGCCGTATCGACAACATAGTGTCGTCTTCATGTCGACAGGGTCAAGTCAAAAAAATTCCATTCCCGCGATCTCGCGGGGATGGTAATATATCACTTGTCATATATGTGTCAACTTTAAAACGAATGTCGTTCCATTCCCGACATGACGTCGATCCCGCGTGTTCGAAGTAGGGCGTTTGGACCGTGGATCGAGCTAGAGGTCTGAAACAGACGCAGTCAGCTTCTGACCTTCCCGGAGATTGTGCTCTTCGGATAGCTCGGCGGCCAGGGCGGAGTCCTTTGCCAGGATGGCATCGAGGATCGGCCGGTGCTGGTCCAATATTTCCCTGGGATCGGCGATCAGCGCATCGCTCGAGCGGATGTAGACCCTGATTTGATGCTCGATCAGGCCATACTGGGCGCGCAAGCGCGAATGACCAGCAGCCTCGACAATCGATTTGTGAAAGCCGAAATCGGCTTCGGCGATCTCATCGGCACCCTTCCGTTCGCAGGCGGCCTCCAGCGCATGGAACGCTTTCCGGACATCCGCGATCCGGTCCGCCTCGCCATTTGTGGCCGCGAGCCCGGCGGCCAGCCGCTCCACCGCAGCACGCAGCGTATAGAGCTCCCATATATCCTGTTGCGACAGTTTGACGACGGTCCACCCCGTATAGGGCACGAGACTGACCAGGCCTTCCTGGGCGAGTTGATGAAGGGCGGTTCGCACCGTTGCGCGCGAGAGCCCCATTTCATCCGAAATCTGCACCTCGGTCAGCCGCGCCCCTGCGGGAATCGCACCCTCGATGATCCGGGCGCGCAACACCCCCAGCGCCCGCACGTCGGCCGGCATTTTCTCAATCTTGGGAAGCTTCGTGCGATCCATCGTGACGCCTCTCTAGTCCGCTGTTGCCTGTTTATCGCCTGAGCCAACCCCCGAACAAGAAGACGGTATAAAAATATATCACTTTGGCTATTGTCGACAATAGCCCTTTTGCGTATGTTGAACCTGCGAGCTGCCTGAACGCCGCCGCCACAGTCATCCAAGATTTTAACCGCCGGGGCTTCCCGCCGAGCGGGCGAGGCGCTGCGCCCTTCGCTCCGGTCGGGCCGCGCACGTGGCAATCGAGTATCCAGATGAAAAAGATACGTAACGCAGATGAAATCCTGTCCGGAGGCGATCGATCCTCCCGGCGGATCGTACTGGAGATCGCAGATCGGACCCTCGACCGGCTCGATAGCTACCGGCGCATGCGTGACATCATGCGCATGGAGGGTGGCGTCCTGCATATCGGCACCCGGTCCTGGGACTTGTCGAAGAAGCGAAACGTCTACCTCTTTGGCGCTGGAAAAGCCTGTAACCACATGGCGATGGCCGTGGATCACGTGCTTGGCGAACACCTGACCAAGGGCATAGCCATCGTCAAGGTGCTCGAGGAAACGGACCGATTCAACAAGACCGAAGTCGTTGTCGGCGGCCACCCCCTGCCCAATGAGGAAGGTCATCGGGCTTCCAGAAAAATGATCGAGATCGTCGACCAGTCAGGCCCGGACGACCTTTTCATTTGTGTGATCAGTGGCGGAAGTTCAGCGCTGATGTCCTGTCCAATCGACGGCATCAGCCTGCAGGATGAGATCGATACGACCGATGTGCTCTTGAAATCCGGTGCGGGCATCTATGAGATCAACGCCGTTCGGCGGCATATTTCCGCACTCAACGGCGGCATGCTAGCCAAGCGAATCCAGGATGTGGGTGCCGAACTGATCGGCTTTGGCATCAGCGATGCGGTCGGCAACCCAGCGACGGGCGACATTGCCGAACCCTATACCGCCTACAAGAGCACGCCGATTGGTCCCGATGCGACGACGCTGGACGACGCGCGCGCGACGATCGTCAATCGCAACGTCGCCGATCGTCTGCCGAAAACGGTCGTCGATTACCTGATGAATGCCGGCCCGGAGGCGGAGACGCCCAAGGCCTTTCCGGACAATACCTATTTCCTGCTCAACACCCTGCCGGACTCCTGCATCTATGCCAAGGAAATCTGCGCGGAAATGGGCATTCCGGCAATGATCGTCTCCTCCTTTCTCGAAGGCGAGGCACGCGACGCGGGCACCTTCCTTGCCTCGATCGCGCGGGAAATCCAGACCTACGGCAATCCGATCAAGGCACCTTGCGTCCTGCTGAGCTCCGGTGAGGTCACGACGCTCATCGAAGACAACAGCACGATTCGCGGTCATGGCGGACCTGGCCAGGAAATGGCGATCAGTTTTGCCATCACCGCCGCCAAGACGTCGGGCGCCTGCCTGCTTTCGGTCGATACCGAAGGCACCGACGGCACAACCCGGGTGGCGGGCGGTATCACCGATTCCTCCACTGCAAGGGCTGCGGCCGACAACGGGATCAATCTCTACCAGGCACTGCGGGACCACAGCTGCTTTGAGGCTCTCGACGCAGTTTCCTCAGCGGTCTTTACCGGCAACACCGGCACCAATCTTTGCGACCTCACTATCATGTACGTTCCCGAACTTCAGCGGGGCGCCTGAGATGCAGGACAAGATAGTCTCCCTTCACGCCCAGCAGATCATCGATTGCAAGTGCCGCCCCGCCGTCGAGGTGGAAATCCGCACCGAAAGCGGCGCAATCGGCCTTGGCGCCGCACCGACGGGAACCTCCGTCGGCATGTATGAAGCCTTCGTGCTGCGCGACGGCGACCCTTCGAGCTACAAGGGCCTGAGCGTCCGCACGGCGGTCGACAAGGCCGTCAATATCATTGGCCCCGCGCTTATCGGCATGAACGTGTTCGACCAGCGGGCCATCGATGAGAAAATGATCGCGCTCGACGGCACGCCCGACAAACACAATCTCGGCGGCAACACCATCTACTCGGTGTCGATTGCCGCATTCCGGGCGGCGGCCGCTTCACGCCGCATTCCGCTCTACAATCACATCGCTGGCGGCGATATCCGCACGGTGCCAGTGCCTTGCTTCAACGTCATCAACGGCGGCCGCTACGAGAATTTCACGCAGTCCTTCAACGAATTCCTGATCGTACCGCATGGAACTGACAGCATAGACCAGGCCGTCGAAATGGCGGTGACGGTGTTCAATCATCTCGGCACCGTGCTGACGGCCTATCTCGGCCACAAGCCGCAGGTCGCGAGCTCCTACGGCTATGCTGCTCCATCCGACGATCCCGCCGTGGTGCTTTCGATGATGCGCCGTGCGATCGACGAATGCGGATATCGTGGAAAGATGTCCTTCGCGCTCGATTGCGCCTCGAGCGAAATGTACGACGCGGCGACCAAGACCTATCTGCTGAAAGGCGAGCGCGTGACCTCCAGCGCGCTAATCGCCTATGTGCGCAAGCTGACGGAGACCTTCGACTTCGTCTTCATCGAGGACCTTCTCGATGAAAATGACTGGGAAGGCTACAGCAAGGCCGTGCAGGAATTGCCCCGCACGATCATCCTCGGCGACGACCTGACCGTCACCAGCCTGCCCCTGCTGCGACGCGCCCATGAGGCACATGCCGTCGATGGTTTCGTCCTGAAGCCCAACCAGGTCGGCACGATCACCGAGGCGATGGATGCCTATCGGTTCGCCGCCGACCACGGAATGATCGCCGTACCGTCCGGCCGTTCCGGCGGCGTGGTCGACGACGTGGTGATGGATTTTTCCGTCGGCCTGCAGGTTCCGTTCCAGAAGAACGGCGCCCCGCGCTCTGGCGAACGTATCGAGAAACTCAACTTCCTCATGCGCGCCAATGCCCGCAGCCCCGGCTGCCGGCTCTACGACATCAAACCGCTTCTGCGCTTCTGAGCCCCGGCTACGGCCCACCAATTCCTTCAACACCCATTCGAAAGGCAATGCCATGTATCCCCGGATCGATTTTCTCTACCTGTCCGAACCCGACATGATCGCAGCCGGCGTCCTGGATGCCGAACGCTGCGTCACCATCTGCGAGGAAACCTTCAGCCTGCTCGGCGAAGGCGACTACCTCATGGGCGGCGCCAACCACAATAGCCATGGCCTCAACATCGTTTTCCCTAAGGAAACAAAGTTCCCGAATATGCCGGTGGCCGGTCCGGACCGCCGCTTTGCCGCCATGCCCGGCTATCTCGGCGGGCGTTTCGATGTTTGCGGCAACAAGTGGTATGGCTCCAATCACGCCAATGCGCAAAAGGGCTTGCCGCGCTCAGTGCTGACCATGATGCTGAACGACAAGGATACTGGCGCGCCGCTGGCGCTGATGTCAGCGAACCTTCTGTCGGCGGCCCGCACCGGCGGTGTTCCTGGCGTGGCCGCCAAGCATCTCGCCAATGCCGATTCGAAAGTCGTCTCGGTGATCGGCTGCGGCCCGATCAACAAGGCCTGCTTCTCGGCGATCATGACCCAGCTGAAGGCCGTCGAAAAGGTCGTCTGCTTCGACATCTTCCTCGACAAGGCCAACGAGTTCGCCGCCTGGGTCAAGGAAACCTATGATGTCGAAGCGGTGGGCGTCGACGATGCCGAGGCAGGTTTCCGCGGCGCTGATGTCGTCACCGTCGCCGCGTCGCGTTTGAAGCCGCTGTTCTTCAACGACGAATGGATCAAGGAAGGCGCCACCATCCTCGTTTCAGGCCCGTTCAACACCGAGGAGAGCTTCCTCACCAGCGCCAAGATCGTCTACGACCACACCTCCCTGCAGGAAGCCTATGTGGAGGATGCCGTCGCCTCGGGCAACAAGGAAGCGTATTACAGCGGCGTCATCGGCGGTCCCTTCTTCCGGCTTATCGATGCTGGAAAGCTGCCGCCGCTGCATGACTCGACCGGCCTCGGCGACGTGGTCAACGGCAAGAAGCCCGGACGCGAAACGCCCATGGATCGCGTGATCTTCATTGCCTGCGGCATGGCCGTCTTCGACATCAGCTGGGGTTATGAGTGCTATCAGACCGCGCTCAAGAACGGCATCGGCCAGTCGCTGAACCTCTGGGAGAAGCCCAGCCAGGCCTGAGCATCAGACAACGCATGGCCAGCCGCCCCGTCATGGGCGGCTGGTCACGCGCCGCGCGGCATTCGGACGAGTACGGGTTGGACCAGCGGTTCGTCAAACGGCTGCCGGCTCCTTGCCGGCATGGATTGGACGGAGCTGTTGGTACGCAAGAAGCCCGGCTCCCGCGCTGGCCATCCTGTCAGGCCGTTGTTTCTCCGTTTGCGAGAGCGTTCAGATTGTCGAAATCGGCGGCACGGATCTGTATGCCATCCTTCAATGCCGCCGCCCGACGCTGGTAGCGTTGCTGCGATGGAAACCGTTCCTGTCCGGCATCGCGCAGCATGTGCAGGAAATCACTGACGCGACTGGCGAAGCCGCCATTGCCGCCGCGCACGGGATCGATGAAGATCAGAAGCTGGCCAGTCTTCGGCGCATTCGCGCCGGGATAGCCGGTGAAATCCACCTCCGCCGCGAACTTTCCGCCGGTCAGCGCCGAAGCCAGAACCTCTACCATCAGCGAGATCGCAGCGCCCTTGTGGCCCCCGAAAGGCAGGATACCGCCGCCCTCGTCGATCGCAACGGGATCGTCGCTCAGTCGGCCCTCGCCATCGACACCCGTTCCGTGTGGCACCTTTCGGCCAGCACCCGCCGCGATCGTGAGATCGCCATGTGACATGTTGCTGGTGGCAAAGTCGAAGATCAGCGGATCGGCGCCAGCGACCGGTGTTGCAAAGGCGATGGGATTTGTGCCGAGGACACGCTTGCGTCCTCCTGGAGGAACCACCACACACGCGCCCGTCACCACGCTCAGCCCGACATATCCCTGCCGAGCGAAGTCCTCCAGTTCCGGCCACAGTGCGCTGAAGTGATGTGAGTTGTTGATTGCGACAACCGCAACACCGGTCGCCTCGATCATCTGGCCGATCCGCGGGCGGAATGCCTCGAATACTGGCTGGGCAAAGCCATTCCTGGCGTCAATGCGCAGGAAAGAGGGGCCGGCTTCCTGAGCCGTCGGCACAGCCCTGCCATCCGCCCATCCGGATTCAAGGTTGGTCACATAGCCGGGCATGCGGAAAATGCCATGGCTGTGGCAGCCATCCCGTTCGCAGGCAGCGCAGTTGTCGGCCAGAATATCAGCGACCGATTGCGCAGTACCCGCCCCCAGAAATATCCGCTTCAACAGGGCACGAAGTTCCTCGAAGGAAATGGTGACGCTGTCGCCTTCGCTACGATCGGACATGCACAAGATCCCTCACGCCACCGCTTGGGCGCCAGTGATCTCCACGAGCGAGCCGCAGATGAACTGCGCCTCGTCCGAGGCGAGAAACGCAACGAGGGCTGCGACTTCCTCCGGTTTGCCGATACGACCGAAAGGCACCAGCTTGTCGAGGTCGGCAATGGTGCGGCCGGAGCGCTTGACGCCCGCTTCCAGCATCGGCGTGTGGATTTCGCCGGGGCAGACGGCATTCACGCGGATCTTGTCCGGCGCATAGTCGCGCGCGAGATTCTGGGTGAAGGCGGCGACGGCGGCCTTTGTCGTGTTGTAGGCGATATGATTCGGTGCGGGATAGAGACCCCATTGCGAGGCGGTGTTCACGATCGCGCCGCCGCCCGCTTCGATCATCAGCGGAAGGGCCGCGCGGCACAAATGAAACATTGAATTGAGATTGACGGCAAAGCTGAGCGACCAATCCTCGTCGGAGAGCGCGAGCAGGTTGCCGCGCCGGTTGATGCCGGCATTGTTGACCAGCACGTCGAGCCGGCCGCGCAGGGCAAAGCTGTCGGCAATCAGCGAAGCGCATTCGCCCTTGTCCGCGATATTTGCCGTAATCGTCTCGGCCTGCCAACCGGATGCGCGGATATCAGCCGTCACGGTCGCGGCGGCCTCGGCATTGGCGTCGGTGACAACCACCAGCGCGCCCTCGGAAGCCAGCCGCCTGGCGATCGCCGAGCCGATACCACCGCCTGCGCCGGTGATGACGGCGACTTTCCCTTCAAAACGTTGCATCTCATGTCTCCCTATCTGACATAGCTGCCGCCATTAACATCGAGTGTCGCGCCGTTCAGCGATGCCTGCGAGGTGCGAAAGGCGAAGGCCACCAGTTCGGCAACCGCTTCCGGCTCCGCCATTTCGCCGATCGGAATATCCGCGACCGCCGCCTGCTTGCCGTTCTTGGCCACGAAATCCTCGGCCATGTCGGTGCGCACCCAGCCGGGCGCGATGGCAATCGCGGTCACGCCATCGGCTCCAAAGCTGCGGGCGATGGATTTGGTGAGGTTGAGGAGGGCCGCCTTGCTTGCGCCATAAGGCAAAGCATCCGCCGCATAGCCGCGCTGGCCCGCCCGGCTGGCCATGTTGATGATCCGCCCGCTGCCATGCGTCTTGAAATGGCGGATGGCTTCCTTGGAAAGATCGGCAGCGGCAAAGAAATTGACCTGGAATTCCCGACCCCAGGCCCCGCGCCAGGCATCCGGTTCGGCTTCGATGCCGATCTCGCTGCGAATGCCGGCGTTGTTGACCAGGCCGTGGATACGGCCGGCCGCATCGAGCGACCGCTGCCACAACTCGAACGCGCCCTGCGGCGCCGAAAGGTCGGCCGGGACGATAATGCCATCTCCGCCGATCTCGGCGTTCAAGCTCTCGGCTCCGGCCCGGTCCCTGCCATAGTGAATGACAGGGCGAGCGCCTTCCAGCGCCAGCGCCTTGACGACAGCGCGACCGATGCCGCCGGAGGCGCCAGTCACCAAGATGGTCTGCGCGGAAAGCGCTCCGCTCATTGACCTGCCTCCGACTTGATATACCAGCCCCAGGGATCGTCGCTGGCAAATCGCGTGATCTGCTTCGTCTCGAGATAGTTGTCGAGACCCCAGCGGCCGAGCTCGCGGCCGATGCCGGACTGCTTGTAGCCACCCCACGGCGCTTCGGTGAAGGTCGGCTGCGAGCAGTTGATCCAGACGATGCCGGCGCGGAAGGCGCGCGCGACCCGCTCGCAGCGTTCATCGTCAGCCGACATGACGGCGGCAGCGAGGCCGAAGCGGGAATCGTTGGCAAGGCGGATTGCCTCCTCTTCCGTTTCGAAGGGACGGATGCAGACGACCGGGCCGAAGATTTCCTCCACCCAGGCGTCGCTGTCGAGCGCCATGTCGGTGAGGATCGTCGGCGCCACCCAGAAACCCCTGTTGAAACCCTCGTACTTGCCGCCGCAGGCGACCGTCGCGCCCTGTTCGACCGCGCGGTCGATGTGGCGCAGCACGTCTTCGTACTGGCCCTTGTTGACGAGTGGGCCAAGCAGTGTGCCTTCATCCAGGCCGTTGCCAATTTTGATTTTGCTAGCTTCCTCGACCAGCCGTTCCAGCAGTTTCGGATAGAGCGCAGCTTCCACCAGAACCCGGGAGGTGGCCGAACACACCTGCCCCTGGTTCCAGAAGATACCGAACATGATCCATTCGACCGCTTTTTCGATGTCGCTGTCGGCGAAGACGATGAAGGGTGACTTGCCGCCGAGTTCGAGGCTGATCCGTTTGATATCCTTCGCGCCTTCGGCCATGATGCGCGAGCCGACCGGGCCGGAGCCGGTGAAGGCAACCTTGTCGACTTGCGGGTGTTCGATCAGCGCCTGACCGACGACCGAACCTTTGCCGGAGAGGATGTTCAGGACTCCCTTGGGAAGCCCTGCGACCTGCGCGATCGCGCCTAGTTCCAGCGCCGTCAGCGAGGTTGTCTCGGCAGGTTTCAGGATCATGGTGCAGCCGGCCGCCAGCGCCGGCGCAATCTTCCACGAGGCCATGAGCAGCGGATAATTCCACGGAACGATGGCGACAGCGACGCCGAGCGGCTCGCGCACGGCCTTGGAGACGAAGCGCGCGTCCGCCAGCTTCACCTCTTCCACTTCGCCATCGAGTTCCTCGGCAAGGTCGGCGTAAAAATCAAAACAGCCGGCGGCGTCCGTCAGGTCCCACTCGGACTCCGGGATCGGTTTGCCATTGTCGCGGGTTTCCATGCGTGCCAGTTCCGGCAGACGGTCGCGGATCCCTTGCGCAATGCCGCGCAGATATTTCGCGCGCTCCTTGCCCGAAAGGCGCGGCCAGGGACCGTTGTCGAAGGCTTCGCGCGCCGCTTTCACGGCCATCTCCGCCTCCGCCGCACCGGCGGCCGGGATATGGTGAAACACCTCTTCCGTCGCCGGATCGATGACCGGAAGCATTGTTCCGTCAACTGGTGCGACCCACTGGCCATCAATAAAGAGCTTGTTCTGCATGGTAACCTCACATGTGACGCGTTAGACCGCCATCGACCCGAAGGCTCTGGCCCGTGATGTAGCTGGAATCGTCGCTGAGCAGGAACGCCGCAGCCTTGGCCTGTTCTTCAACGCGGCCGATGCGCTTCAGCGCTGTCAGGTCCGCGAACTTTTCGACATCCAAGCTGTCGGTAAACCCCGGAAGCAGGCAGTTCATGCGGATGTTCTTCGGGCCATAGCGGTCGGAATAGAGCTTGGTGAACGAAGAGACCCCTGCCCTGTAGACGCAGGACGCCGGGAACCATAGGGAGGGTTCGAAGGCTGCATAGGTGGTGATGTTGACGATTGAACCGCCACCCTGCGCTTCCATGACCGGCGTCACGAGACGCGCCATGCGGATGACCGCCTTGACGATCATGTCGTTGGCGAGATCCCAGTTTTCATCGGTAATGTCGAGGAGATCGCCTTTCGGCGGGTGGCCGGTGTGGTTCAGCACCGCATCGATCCGGCCATAGGTGGAGATTGCGAGGTCGACGATAGCCTCGAGGTCAGCCGCACTTTGCGCGACACCGCGCCCGGCAACGCCGCCGAGCTCGGCGGCGAGCGTCTCGCAGTTTTCCGACGGCGACATCAGGGCGAGCTTGTAACCGCGTGCCGCCATCTCGCGCGCCACCGCCGCTCCCATGCCCTTGCCGCCGCCGGTGATCAGGCAAATCTTGTCCGTCATGGAGAGCTCCTTTCAAAATCGATCGACACGATAGGGGGTAAGATCGACGGGCGGCGTGACCCCGGAAATAAGGTCGCCCATCAGCCGCGCATTGGTTGCTGCATAGGTGAGACCGAGATGGCCATGGCCGGTCGCATAATAGAGATCGCGATGCCTGGCAGAGGCGCTCATGACAGGGACCGTGTCTGGGAAGGCCGGACGGTGGCCCATCCACTCGCTCGTTTGACGCACTTTCAGATCGGGCAGCGCTTCGAGTGCGCGCTTGACGGTGATCTTGGCGCGGCGATAGTCGGGTGCGGCATCTATGCCCGCCATCTCCACCGTACCGCCGACGCGGATGCCGCCCGCTGTCGGCGTGACCATGAAGGCCTTGGCCGGCCAGATGATCGAATGGCGCATGGAAATACCGGGATCCATGATCTGCGTGTGATAGCCGCGCTCGGTTTCAAGCGGAATCGGCTCCCCAAGATCCCGCGCCATGCGTGCGGTAAAAACACCGGCCGCGAGCACGGTCTTGTCCGCATTGATCGCGCGGCCATCCTTCAGGCGGACAGCCTTCACCCCGCCCTCGCCGATGTCGAAGCCACCGACTTCGCCGCGAATGATCGTACCGCCGAGGGCCTGGAAGCGTTCGGCAAGCGCCGTGACCAGTTTGTAAGGGTCGGCTATCGATCGGTTGTCGGGAAAGAGAACCGCCTTGGTGATTTTGGTTGTCAGTGCCGGCTCAAGGTCGCGGATGGCATTGCCACCGAGAATTTCGTGGCGAAAACCGAAGCGCTCGAGGATTTCGATATGATCGCGGTCGGCCTTGAACTCTGCCTCGTCCGCATAAAGGCTGAGGCAGCCTTCGGCGCTCAGCATGTGAGTGAGTCCCGTCTCCTTCAGGAGCGCACCGAGATCTTCATGCACCCGATGGCAGAGAACCGCGCCCGCCGCTTCGAGTTCGCGAAGCTTCGAGGGACGGCTCGCTGCCAAAAAACGCAGGAACCAGGGAATAAGCCGCGGCATGTAGGAGGGGCGTACGCGTACCGGACCTTCCGGATCGAGCAGCCATTTCGGCATCTGCTTCCAGATCGCCGGCCGGGAGGCGGGCATGAATTCGGTCACGGCAATGCTGGCCATATTGCCGAAGCTTGCTCCGGTACCCGGACCTTCCCGCTCGATCAACTGAACGGAATGCCCGCGGCGTTGCAAATCACATGCAAGCGTGGTGCCGATAACGCCGGCGCCGACAATTGCAATGGTGGATGAAGTATTCATGTTGCCGCTCGCTGGATCAAACAGTTGCCATCCAGGTGTCGGCCACGGTGAAGCCATTCGGGTACGGATCCGTCGGATCCATGCCCATCTGGTGGAAGCCGGTGATCCATGCTTGACCGGCAATCGCCGGAACGACCGCGTCATATCGACCGACCTTCGTCAGACCGTCGATAGTGCAGAGAAAACGGCTGCCGGTAATGGATTCATGAACAAGGGTTTCGCCCGGCGCGATCAAGCCCTTGGCGTGGAGCAACGCGAGACGTGCCGACGAACCGGTGCCGCAGGGCGAGCGATCGCAGCGCCCGGGAGACACGACAACGCAATTCCGTGAGATCAGCTCTCCGTTCTCGCGATGCAGCGGACCCATGAATTCCGTATTGGTGATGCCCGGAATGGCGGGATTTTCGGGGTGTTCGACCGCAAGCTGTTCCACGGCGGCAGCCTTCAGCCGCTGCCCGACCTCGCACAATTCCCGGGCTTCGGTCGGATCGATCGAAAAGCCGAGCGCTGCAGCGTCGACCATGACATAGGTCATGCCGCCATAGACGATGTCGACCCCGACCGTACCCAGGCCGGCAACCTCGATCATGCTGTCAACGTGGTAGCAAAAGGCAGGTTGGTTGACCAGGCGAACACGCGTCACCTTGCCGTTGTGACACTCGCAGTGCACGCGGATGAGACCCGCCGGCGCCTCGAGCACGAGTTCGGTGACCGGCTCGCGCATGGGAAGAATGCCGGTTTCCAAAAGCACGGTCGCGACACACATCGTGTTCGACCCGGACATGGCAGGGTATTCGGTGGTTTCGAGAATCACATAGCCCATGTCCGCGTCCGGATGGTTGGACGGCAGCACGATATTGGCATTGTGCCAGACGGCGCCGCGCGGTTCGAACAGCACCATCTTGCGGATGTCGTCCATGTGATTTTCAAGATGAAGCTTCTTGTCGAACATCGTCTTACCCGGCACCTGTCCGATACCGCCGACGATGACCTTTCCGCTCTCGCCCTCCGCATGGCATTCGACGACGGAAAGCACCCTTTTAAACCGCATGGCCCGATCCTTGAATGCAAGAAGCAATATGGGCGTCCGGCACAACCGGGCGCCCGCGGCTCCCAAAACTTACCAGTTGAGGATCGGCTGCATGGCGGCACGGAATTCGGATTTCTCCGCTTCCGTCAGCGGTCCGAGCGGCGCACGGCACTCGCCGACGGGCAAGCCCTGCAGCTCGCAGCCATACTTGATCTTCTGGACGAACTTGCCGGATTCGAGAATGTTCATCGCCCGGTAAAGCGTCTTCATCATCTCGCGCGCCTTGGCGATATCGCCTGATTTATATGTACGATCGAGATCACAGCAGGCTTTTGCCATGCAGTTCGACGGTCCGCAAATCCAGCTTTCCGCACCCCAGAACATGAAGTCGAGCGCGATGTCGTCCGATCCGCTGACAAGCTGGATCTTGCCTTCATAGCGGCTGGCAATATCGATCGCCCGCTGCAGCACCCCTGAGCTTTCCTTGATGCCGATGACACGGGGATTGTCGGCGAAATGGTCCATCAATTCGAAGCTGATGTCGGAGCCGTCCTTTGCCGGGTAGCTGTAAAGCACGAGATTGACGTCGACCGCTGCAAGCACGGTTTCATAGTGCTTGATCAGCTCTTCCTGGGTGGGGCGGGTGTAGAAGGGCGGCGCAAGCAGAACCGCGTCATAGCCGATCTCCTTGGCCATCGCGGTCTGTTCGATGACTTCACGCGTGGCCGGCGCATTCGTGCCGGCGATGAGAATCTCGCCCGGCTTGGCGAAATCCTTGACGAACTGCAGCACATCTCGGCGCTCCTCCGTCGACTGGCTGAAATATTCGCCGGTCGAACCGTTCGGCACCCAGCCAGTTACGCCTGCTTCACGCAGATGGACGAGCAGCTTCTCAAAGGCCTTGAAGTCGATCTTGTCGTTTTTGTCGAAGGGGGTGACGAGGGCGGGCATGACGCCGGTGAGTTTCATCGCGGGGCTCCATTGCAGGGCTTTACAGAGTGATCTTTTAAGGCTCGGAGGCGCAGTTATCGGGATATTCGGACGGGATACGCGGCGCCTCGGCTCGTCCTTCACTCTGCCGATGTTATGTCGTTTTAATGTCGACAAAGTCAAGACGGAAATTTCTTGTCGACACGGTGTCCGTAGAAAACTATGGTTTCGCGACCTCTCCAGCAAGGAATTCAAAGTGGAAGAACAGGAACCTAAACGCACTCGCGGCACCGGCTGGAAAAGCGTCTACGACACTCTGCGACGCGAAATTCTGGCCTTGACCTTGCAGCCCGGTCAGCTTCTGGATGAGACCACGCTGGCCGAACGCTTCGACATGTCGCGGTCTCCCGTGCGCGAGGCTCTGATCCGCCTGGCGGGCGAGGAGCTTGTGGTCACCTTGTCCAATCGCAGCACCATTGTCGCGCCGATCGAGGTTGGGACGTTCCCCAAATATGTCGAGGCATTGGATATTGCCCAACGCATGAATACCCGCCTGGCCGCTACGTTGCGCACCGATGCCGATCTGAAAGTAATCGCAAAGCGTCAGAAGGAATTCGAGGTTGCGGTGAAGACCGGCAACCACTTAGCCATGTCCGAAGCCAACAAGCGATTTCACATGGCCATTGCCGATGCGGGCCGGAACCCATTCCTCGCATCATTCTATGAGCGGCTGCTGGCACAGGGCCAACGCATGCTGCATCTGCATTTCGAATATCTCGAACGCACACATGAAGGCTACCTGCTGACAGACGAGCATAACCTGATGCTGGAAGCCATCCGCAACCGCGATGTGGAGCGAGCCGACGAACTCGCCCACGCACACACTCGCCAGTTCCAAGATAATTTCATCAATTTCATGCGCGAAAACTATACCACCGAAGTTCCCCTGGCACCGATGAGCGCTGCCTGATGACGGAGCGAATTGGCTTTCTCGGAACGGGAACGATTTCCAGGGCGATCATTGACGGTCTTCTGGCGGAACCGGCATATGCAAACCCGATCATTGTCTCGCCCCGCAACGGCGAGATCGCGGCCGATCTTGCCGCCAAATACCCGCAGGTCGCCATCGCCGAGCACAATCAGGCCGTCGTCGATGGCGCCGATATCGTTTTCCTGGCGGTGCGGCCGCAGATCGCAGCGGACGTTATTCCCGCGATGCGGTTTCGTGACGGCCAACTCGTCGTCAGTCTGATTGCTGCCACCGACCACGTGATGCTGCAGCAATGGATCAAGGCGAATGTGGAAGTGATCCGCGCCATCCCCTTGCCTTTTGTCGAGGATCGCGAGGGCGTGACGGCCATTTACCCGCGCAATGCCCGCGTGGCCGAACTCTTCAGCCGCATCGGCACCGCCATTGAATGCGACACGCGCACGGAATATGACCTGCTGGCTGCCGCCAGCGCGACGATGGCGCTGTATTTCGGCCAAATGGGACGCATCGTCGACTGGCTACAGTCGAAAGGCCTTCCCGAGCCGAGCGGCAGGGCCTATCTGGCGGCGCATTTCCAGAGTCTGGCCAAGGTCGCGGCACGCCGGCCGGACACCTCGTTGCACGTGCTTTCGCAGGAATACGCCACCAAGGGCGGCCTGAACGAACAGGTCTGGACAGACTTTGATCAGAACGGCGGAACGCGCGTGCTGGTCGAGGCGCTCGATCGCGTGCTGTCGCGTATTACGAAATAGCGCTGGCCGAGAGCCATCCCGGCAGGGCGGTCTCGGCGACACCGTTGCAAGCGGCGTCGACACAGCGCTCCAGACTTCCGAAATGGAACCCCCTGCCGACAGCCGCGGGGCCATAATGCGCGTATTTTCCGGAATTGGTCATGATATGCCTGACGTCGGGCGCGATGACCGGCTCCGCGATCAGGCACCAGCAGGTATCGTTCAGGAACCGGCCTCCGAATTTCGAGATCGCGTCGACAAACCCGGCCTTCCTGGCTTTTTCGAAAACGTCCCTTCCGCAGGTGACGATCATCTCGGCTTTGTCCGCTTTCTTTCTGCCGGCACATAGGGCAGCCAGTCGCTCGCACTCCGTCAGCGAGAAATGCGGGTTTCCCAGCGAGACAAGGTCGACATCGGCCGAGGGGGCATTGTTGAGTTCGTGCCATGTCTCAGTCAAGGCCTCGACGGTCACCCTGTGACGGCGCACCGAACTCAAACCACCCGTCGCCTGATCCACGGTCCCCGCTTCGGGTGTGGCGCCGACAATATGGAACATCGCCACCGCCGACGTGGTTGCGAACGCCGCGCCAAAGGCCTTGAGATCGTCATGGGAAACAGGCAGCCCTTCCAGGCCGGCAAGGACGGGGATGTCGTTCGTCGCGATCTTGCCGACGTGATACCCCAATGCCGGCCAGAAGGAATCGTCGAGCACATCGGGTCGCGGCACATCGATCCGAAGCGTCGCCAGGCGCTTGTCCGCCAGATAGCAATCGGCATTCGGCGCGCGGCCGGTCATGGCTACAAGGATATCGAGATAGTCGGGAAATTTCATCGTGCGCGCGCCCAGCACCGAGTTGGCAAAGACAACGGCGTTCGATTCCGCCCAGGCGATCCGCTGCCCAAAAGCGGGCGCACCGTCGAGAAGATAGGGCGCGCATGTATAGGTCGGCTTTACGCCCATGGCCCTGTAGGCATCGGCTAGTTCGTCCGACGGCGCGCCAAGGCTAGGGTTGACCCCGAGACCTTTCCACTGGCGCCGGTCAACGCAGAGCGCGTTCATGGAAGACGGCACCCGAACGCGGCCGCCGAGTTCCAGAAGCCTTTTGGCGAACTGAAGCACGCCGGGGCCGTGGTAGAAACATCCGTCTATATGTGCCATGTCGACGTCAACAAGGCTGTTTGCCCCTTCGATTTGCGCCGTTCTGATGATGGTGCGCATCGCGACTCGGCCCGCATCCCCGAACTCGCCATCGAGGAACCGCCCGTCCATCTCGGTCAATTCGAAGTCTTCGAGATTGAGTGAAGTAAGGTCGCCTTCATCAACCGCGACCGATGGCGCGCTGAAAGAAATATCCACGACACCGTTATAGACAACCGCGTAGCGCGCCTCAGCAAGCGAGGCAAAGTCCTCAGCCGAGAGACAGACGACTGGAATGCTTTTCTGGAAAAATTCCCTGGCAATGACCACACCAAGGGTCAGGATCGTCTCCTTGTGATAGAAAATCAGTGCACGCGGAGCGTGGCCGTTCATGATGAGTTCGAAAATCGCCAGGCTTCCGGCACACGAGCCCCGCCCGCTCGGGATCGCCAGGATTTTTCCAGATACGCTGCTGCCATGCAGCGGATGATGCGTGTCGATTACAAGTCCTGTCTCGGAGTGCACGCCGCCCATGAAGCTGAGACCCACATCTGCAAACAGAAGCTCTCCCGCTCCGACACCGGCAACAAGACATTCTCCGTTCATCGCTCACTCCCGCGATAGTTGCTGCTATCGTCGCTGATTGACGTGTTTCTCGACACCAATGTATCCCGTTCGGCCTACGTTGTCCGTCTACGCCGGCTGGGCAACTGCGTTAGTGACCGAGTAGACCAGTCCACCGCAGTCCACTGGCAATGTCACACCTGTGATGGCAACGGCTGCAGGCGAACAAAGAAAGAAGATGGCTTCTCCCATTTTGCTCGGCTCGACAAACCTGCCGAGAGCCGATGTGGAGATAACCTTCGATGGATCGCGTTCTCCCCTATCGATCGGTCCTTCATCGCCGGAGTAAGGGTGTATCAGGGCCGCCTTGTTTCATCCGCTCCCTTTTCGGTAAGGCTCAGAATACGTCGATCTAATGTCGACACTGGCGCTCTGTCAACCGCTCATATGAGAACGGCTGCTCGAGGTGGTCGGCGTGCTTCTCGCGCCGATCTTTCCGCCGCGCAGGGGAATCCGCCTGCTCGGCGTCACGCTGTCATCATTGGAACGGCAGACCTCTGGAGTGACGCCGCAGTTGCGGCTGGCGCATAGACCACCAGCATCTGCTGGGCGGAAGCGTCCGGGTGGCACTTGACTCGGAATGTCCCTGCCGGCAGCGGACGTAGGATTTCGGCCTCGGGCACAAGTCCGTCGAGCCAGATAACTGGAGCCACATGGCAAGCGCGCCGAAAAACGGCCGTGGGATCCTCGTCACGATCCGCCCGTCCGAACAGGGGGCGGCAGAAGTTGACCTCGCGTACTGGTCGAATGGCGATCAGTTCGGCGCAGAAGGCTGGCGCGCCGCTGATTCGTCGCGCGGCCGCATCATCGAATCCGCCGATGCCCGAATTGACGTGCTGGATGCCGCTGCCTTCGGCCAATCTCAATCGCACCTCTATGCCCTCACTCTGGGAAGGCGATGACGACCAAGGGCTCGACGGGCCAAGGATTTAAGAATTCCCGCTGCCGGCAATCTCCGTCGTTCCAGACGATACATTATGCGATCTCTTGAGCGCAGAACACGAACATCTGGTGGCGGAAGCGCCTCGTCCTCGTTTTTATTGAGGACAGGGATATCCAGACAGCGCAGACCTCGAAGAGGCATCGTTCAAAACAGGCCTACCCCCGCTGCTGGGCCTATCAGCGCGAGGATTGGTTCTTATGATTGCCCCCGCTGAGGGTGCCTTCCGTGACGCTATACATCTCAGCTCGTGAAACGTCCCGAGCAGCCACTCTTCCAACCCCCTGTGCAAAACATGCTCCCTACTCCCCCGAGAACTGTCCCCAGCAACTCGAGCCTGCTCGCATTTCTACGATATTTCGCACTCTCTTAAGTTTTGCGATTGCCAGAAAACAATCTATAAGGCATAGTTTAGCAACCGGTGAAATTCAGGTTCTGCAAGGCTCCGACGGGGGGACTCGGATCATGCGGCATAAACTGGAAGCGCGCGAATACAAGCTTCTCCTCAACCCTGAGCGGTTTCTGGAGGCATCTCCCGACACGGTCGCCGATATCTTCTGGAACGAGCATCTGAAGCCGCTCATCCGTGGGCTTGGGTCGCGAAATGATGATGAACCACGCGACGCAGGCCGGTTCGACAAGCGAAGCGAACGCATCGTCCGCTTTTGGGATACGCCGGACTGCGATCTCACCCGTGCGGACCTGGCACTTCGAGAGCGCCTGGCGATTGAAGATGAGGCTAGACCCGGCGCGAGGTCGAAAATCACGCTCAAGCTGCGCATGCCGGACTTGTTCGTCGTCGCGGCCACCGACTTGCCTGGGAACGGCGGAAAATTCCGTACCACATTCGAGGAGGACATAGCTCCCCTCGAGGTCGACGATCCGAAGCCAGGCAATCGATCAATTGTTGTGCCGGAGAAACCATCAACCCGCAGCCGTTTCGCCCTTTCCACGACCCAGAAGGTGGAATGGACCCCCTCCTCCCGGACGCTCGCCGGTCTCGATCAGCTGTTTCCAACGGTTCTCAAGATCGTCGCAAGCACGCGTGCGATACCTGCGACGGAAACGGCATTGATCAGCGGCCCGAGGATTCACGAACTCGTCTTCGAGGGCCCGAGCGTCAATCTTGGCGCCGGGATCATCGGAGAGTTTGCATTGACGCTGTGGTACTTCGGCTCGGACCATAAGCCCTCTACCATTGCCGAAATATCCTTCAAATGCGCCACCGCTGACGGAGACATGCCAGGCAAGTCAGCCCAAAGAGCATTCGACCTTTTCGTCGCCATGCAAGCGCTCGGTGCCTGGGTGAACACCGAGCACTCCAGCAAGACCTCGCTGGCGCTGCCCAAGGGATGCGGAAGGCCGGTGGAATGAGCACGGCTTCGTGAACCTGCCGTACCCGTCGGGTACGGCACCTGTCATCAGCTTATGAATACGCGTCGATAGACTACCCGAAGAGACCTTTTTCTGACGGAGGAGAACGGGCATGGATATCTATCAGCAGATCTGGGACGCCGACCAAAGCGGCAATGGCGTGAAACCCATTCTGGCCGGGGCTGGTGACGCACCCGAAACGGGTTACGTCCGAGTGGTCAATACCGACGGCCCGAGCACCTCCCCTGGTGATCTCAAAATCCTCTCCGAAGTGGAGATACCGGACCACAAGATGAAGACCTATGACCTGGTCCGGTCCCTCTTCGACAACTACGCGCTCGACGAGCGCAAGGCTGAGGTGGAGACACCGGAAGAGCGTGCCGAGGTGCACGAGCTCCTGGAAGCTATCGTCGATACGGCGCCGATGCAGGTCGCGCGCGCCTATATCTCCGAGGAAACCGGCACGCCCGTCTCGCGGGATCGCTGGTATGCGACGCTGACCGAGCAATGGTTCCGCCGCTTCTCCCAAAGCGGTGACCGCGACCTTTCCGGCTTCGAGCACGTCTTCGTCGGTGAACAGGAGGGGCCGAAGGTTCAGGGCTATCACTTCTGGTACAAGTACCACCTCGACGACGGCCTCGCCTCGCACATCGACCGCAATCGCTTTCCCGGCTTCAAGGACGATCGCATCATCTATCTGCGCGGCGAGTATAAGGATGGTCAGGAGCACTTCCCGGAGTCGGTGACGATCTCCTACCGCTGGGATGCGCCAGACTACGATGCCGGCAGAATCCGACCTTTGACGAAGCCGATCGGCGGCTTCTTCGTCGGCTGCAGTGTCGAGGGCCTGATGGCCATGGGAGCCGTCCGTGCCCATCGCGGCGCCCGCGCGCCGAAGGAAGCGGTGATCAACGGCGCCCGCTACGACATGAAACTCTTCCTCGATCAAAGCCAGCGTTTCGTCCGTACGTTCTACCCGGTCTATCTCGGCCCGGCCGCCGAACGGCCCTTCGGCGGCACGGGCGAGGAGACGCCGCGCGTCGTCAGCGGCGCCGTCAAGATCGTGGCCGCACTGGTCAATCCGATGGGGCACGACGAAGGAAACGAGACCGTGACCCTCGTCAATGCGGGGGTAGACACAGTATCGCTCGACGGCTGGTTCCTCGTCGACAAGATGAGCAACCGCTTCGGCATCAAGGAAGTGACGCTCGCGCCCGGCATGGCGACGACCATCCTGTTGCCGCGCAACTCCGTCCAGCTGTCCAACAAGGGAGGCGAAATCCGGCTCGTCGACCGGGCGGGCTCGACCACCCATCTCGTTACCTACAGCAAGGCACAGGCCGATCGGCAGGGTGAGACAATCATCTTCTGAGCTGCCGCTGCATTGTCACAGCAACCGCAGCGTTTGTTGTTCTCAGACACTCGAGGAGATGCGATGAGTGACAGATGGCAGAACGTTGTACTGCGGAACCAGCACCCGAAATTGCGGATGTTCGCCAATTGTGACCCGGAAGTCAGTTCGGCAAAATCTGAGGTACAGCCAGCGCTGCGGATGGCCAGCGAGGAACTTGCGGCCTCCACTCCGCCCCTCGCTACCGCCATCGCACCTGACGCCGCCCCGGCCTCCGGCACCGCCAAGAAGCACGGGGTTGACGTACAGGCTCAACGGGAGGCCGTCGAGGTCAGCGTTTTCGTGCGTTCCACCGATTCTCTCCCACCGGTGGCGGGCCAGCAGACCTTGCGTGGCATGGCAACCCGCCGGATGACCCTTGATGAGGTGTACAATCTCGCCCGTGAACCCAGCACGATCTTTATCGAACCGGCCGATGCTCTCAAGCTGCCGCGTCCGATCAAGGGCAGCGCCGGCAGCACCGCTCCACCCCGCCGCGTCTCCGTCGGGAATCCGGCCGAACTTGGGGACGGCAACGGCATGCTGATCGGGATCATCGATGTCGAAGGCTTCGACTGGGCCCACCCAGACTTCCTCGTCGATGGCAAATCGCGCTTTATCAGCATCTGGGACCAGGGCGCCAAGGTTGGCCGCAATCGCAAGGGCCTCAAGCGCGGCCGAGTGATCTCCGCCGCTGAGATGCAAGCCGCATTGACGGACGCCGCCAGGATCGGCGTCTCGCCGCACGATCTCGAGCCGCAATCGCAGATGGTCGTGGGCTCGCACGGCACCCACGTCGCCTCAATCGCGGCGGGCAAAAGCGGTCTCTGCAGCGCGGCCGAAATCGCGGCGGTGCTGATCGCGTTGCCCGAAGACGAGATCGACCGGCGCACTTCGTTCTACGATTCCACCTGCCTGCTCGACGCGGTCTACTACCTGTTCGATCTCGCCGGGGAGCGTCCCATCTCCATCAACATCAGCCTCGGAACGAATGGTCACGCCCACGACGGTTCGAGCATCCTAGACCGGTGGATCGACGCCTTGCTGGCGGAGCCGGGCCGTTCGATCTGCATTGCGGCCGGCAATGCCGGGCAGGAACGCCCCGAGGCCCCGGACGATCTCGGCTATATGATGGGCCGTATTCATGCGAGCGGAAAAATTGAGGCCCAAGGCCTCGACCACATCCTCGAGTGGCAGGTCGTCGGCGACAGGGTCAAGGACGCATCGGAGAATGAGCTCGAGATCTGGTACGAGCCGCAGGATCGCTTCGCCATCAGCATCCGCCCGCCCGATGGAGACTGGATCGGCCCGGTCTTGCCGGGTCAATTCATCGAGAACCACCAATTGCCGGATCGGACACTGATCAGCATCTACAACGAACTGCATCACCCAACCAACGGCGCCAACTACATCGCCGCCTACCTGACGCCGTTCTTCGACAAGAGCCTCATAATCGGTATTCCCGCCGGCGTCTGGCAGGTCCGGCTGCACGGCCTCGTTATCCGAGACGGTACCTTCCACGCCTGGATCGAGCGAGACGATCCGGCCGATCTGGGCGACGGGACTTACTTCTGGCCCTCATTCTTCACCGAAGCCTCGCACGTCGATACCTCATCGGTCAGCGCTCTCGCATGCGGTCAGCGCGTCGTCTCGGTCGCCAATCTCGATGAAATGAAGCGACGTGCCCACATCACCTCGAGTCAGGGCCCGACCCGCGACGGTCGGCTGAAGCCCGACATCACTGCTCCCGGAACCCGAATCGTCGCCGCCAACGGGTTCGGCGATCCGAACAATCCGTGGATCGAAATGACCGGCACGAGCATGGCGAGCCCCTACGTCGCCGGTGTCATCGGTTTGATGCTGGCCGCCGAACCGACCCTTACAGCCGCCCAGATACTGGGCATTATCAGGGCCACTGCACGGCCGCTGCCAGGCGCCACCTATCGGTGGGCGAACGATTTGGGTTTTGGCGTGATTTCTCCAGCGGCCTGCGTAACCGAAGCCTCCCGGGTGGTGGTCCGCACTGAGTTGAAAGAACCCACTGCGCCACCGGGCCCGGCTCCGGTTGTCGCCGCAAGCTCTGCGCCCCGCGGCAGCGCTGCCTCAGAAGCCATCACAACTCGACGACCTCCGAGGACCGCATCATGAAAATCACGCTCCTGCCCTCCGAGAAGGGCGATTGCCTGTTGGTCGAAGCCGATGCAGTGAGCATCCTCGCCGATGGCGGGATGCCAGGATCCTACGCCTCGGAAGTGCGCGGCTTCCTCGGCGAATGGGCGGAAGACACCGGCAAGGACCTCGACCTCGTCTATGTCTCACATGTCGATCAGGATCACATCGCCGGCGTGCTGCAGCTACTCGAAGATACGGTGAAGTGGCGCGTCTTCGACCACAAGCACGCCAACGGCCACCGAGCCAGCAAGCCGCCCTTCAAGCGACCCCCCAAGATCAAACGCATCTGGCATAATGCTTTCAAGGCGATGGTTGATGAGTCCGAGGCGATCGGCAGCGTCCTCGCCGCCCGCGCCAACACGCTCTCCAGCTCGACCAACCCGTCATTACTTCGCCTTGCCGATGCTTTCCGAAGCGTCGCCAACTCAATCCCCGAGGCGATCAAGGTGTCCCGCCGCATCGCCTCCGACCAGTTGAACATTCCGCTCAACGGTGAGTTCGGGAACCTGCTGGCCATGGTGCGCGAGCAGGAGGAAATCAGTCTCAACCCCGCCAGTTCCCTTGCCATTCGCATCATCGGTCCGTGCAAGAAGGACCTCGAAATCCTCCGCAAGTACTGGAAGAACTGGCTGGCTAATTCCGAAAACGCCGGCAGCGTCGACAAGCTTGAGGCTTGGCTCGAGGATAATGAGGGGCCGATTCCGCCGGGCTTCGGCGTCTCCATCGATGACGAATTGGGCAATCGCAAGAGTGTCACCGAGCCCAACCTCGCCTCTCTCATGCTGCTTCTTGAGGAGCCCAAGCCTGGCGGCGGCGTCACCCGCGTCATCTTGACCGGCGATGGTCATGCCGATGATATCCTTGCGGGCCTCACCCATCATGGCCGGCTCGCCGATGGCGCTGGATTGCACGTCGATGTACTCAAGCTTCAGCACCACGGCTCCGAGCACAATCTGGACCGCTCCTTTGCCAAGCGCATCACCGCCGATCACTACCTGATCTGCGCCAATGGCGAGCACGAGAACCCCGACCTTCGGGTCCTCGAAGTGCTTCTCGACTCGCGCTTGGGCGCTGCCGAGCATCTCTCGCCCAACCCCCAAGCCGATCAGCCATTCACCATCTGGTTGAACTGCAGCACTGAATATCTCGAAAAGCAACAGGATGCCCACATTGCGAAGAAGGGAGCGCCGTCGAACAAGCTCGCCAAGTGCATCGCCCAGTTTACAGCGGTCGAGCAGAAACTCGCCAACGCGAAGCAGGCGAGTAACGGCCGGCTGAAGCTGAAATATCTGAAAGCCTCGCCGCTCGCGCTCGAGGTCTGAACGGAAAACGCCGATGTCAGCCCGAGGAGGAAAAACAGCGTGACCAGATATCTGGTTGAAACAACATTCTGGGGCTGTCTGACGATCTGCGTGCCTTCGCCTCGTCTGCGCCCAGCGTGACCTGGCAACCAAGTTCGACTGCCCGAGCATAAGGAAGAATATCAACCTGGTTCACCCCACGAGGTTGTCGAAGTTGTTTATCCTCAGGGGACCCTAATAAAAGGATCGTCCGTTATGGCGATCAACCGAACGGAAGACGAAGTCAGGCCCCATAGTTTCGCGGAGATCCTGGCACTTGAACACGCCTCCATTCGAGTGCGTCGCCGTGCTGCAAGAATTGATGTTCCTGGCGACCGTGAGCCCATTCAAGGCGCCCCCGCCGAAATATTCGGCGTTTCTCTTTCAGGGGGTGGAATACGCTCAGCCTCGTATTGCCTGGGTGCACTACAGGCGCTGCACGCATGGGGCTTGATCAACCGCATCGACTACCTGTCAACGGTTTCTGGCGGCGGCTACGTGGGCACGAGCATGATCGCCGGCATGCATGCAAACCGTGAAGAGAATGGCGAACCTGGATTCCCATTCGCACGGCCCTCCAACGAGAGTGTTCGAGACTGTGAAGCGGTGAGCCATCTGCGGGATTACAGTCGCTTTCTCGCACCTCGCGGATTCCTGGACATAATAACTTCCACAGTCATCATCATGCGTGGCCTGGCAGTAAATATCCTGTTGCTGCTCTCGTTTCTATTGCCTGTCGCAACAGTCTTTATTCTAAGCAACCCAACGACCGAGGAACTCAAGCACAGCATTTTCCTGGACGTTGCAAACCTAGCGCTCCGCGAGGAGTGGAGAACAAGTACTTCTTGGTGGCCAAACGTCGAACCGCTGATCGCCAGCCCTTTCCTCTTCTCGATGATCACTGCCATTTGTCTTGGCGTTTGGCTGATAGGCTGGGCCCTGCGGCGATCGTATGTCGAGAGTTTCGGCCGTTCGCATCCGAACGGAAGTGCATCCCTGGAATACGATGGCTACGGCGCAAGGGTTGGCCGCTGGTTGATTATCGCCCTTGTCTTCGCAGCAGCAATGGAATTGCAACCCCTCGTCATAAGAGCCGTAAAAAAAGAGTTGGACAGCGACGGTGCAAGCACACAAGCCTTCGCAAGTCTTGCAACAATCGCTGGAGCAATCGTCGGGTTGACTGCAGCGTTCCAGGGCAAATTGGTCGTTTGGATTCAGCGCGCATTGAGCATCCCCTCTATTGCTGCGCACCTGCGGTCGCTCCTGGCAAAGATTGTGCTCTACGGCGCGGCAATGCTGCTGCCACTGACGATATATGGACTCTTTCTAATGATCGTAATTTGGGGGATCAAAGACGGAGGCGCTTATCCGTACAGTCCTGATTTTTTCGTTGCGAAAAATTGGACCTTCTCGACGGTGGTTGCCGGGTTCTCTGTTCTTTTCCTTGCCGCCACCCAGATTTTAAGCAGGAGCCTCAAGAGTCGTCCGTGGGAAACTCTTACGGCAATTGTGCACGGCCACTTCAACATTTCCATATCGGCACTGGTCGGCATATGGTTGGTTGCGTTAGTCGTTGCGGCCATCGCGACGAGAAGCGGACCTAGTAAGAATGTCGGGGACTGGATCGTCCTTTGCAACTATTTGGCATTAAGCTTTGCAGTGGGAGTAGTTGCGGCAGCGTTCACCGAGAACGCGAACGGGCTGCACAGGCTTTACCGAGACAGGCTCCGCGTCGCTTATCGCCTCGGGGACAAAGAAGGAATGCCGCTGCCTCTTCACGCTCTTCCAGAAGAGGCCCCCTATCTACTCGTCAACGGCACTTTGAACGTCAGATTGCCGAGAAAGGACGAACCGCTAGCAAGCGGGAAGGCCGGCGCCGCGGTGGCTACGACCGACCGTCACCGATTACCAGATCCAGCGAAGCGCGGACGAAACGCGGAGTTCTTCCTTTTTTCCAAGCATGCCATCGGCAGCGATTCGACACGCTACGCCAACCCGAAATGGATCTGGTCGGTAGAGCCCGAACTCGATCTCGCCGCAGCCGCTGCCATTTCAGGCGCTGCGGTATCGTCGAGCATGGGCAGGATTGGAATAGGATTACTAGGACCTACTCTGGCGCTGCTGAACCTCCGGTTGGGATTTTGGCTTCCAAACCCCTCCAGACCAAAAGCTCAAGACCGACATTGGGAGGATCTCTTCCGACTCTATCTGTTTGCCGAGGCGTTTGGTCGGCTCCGCTCTGACAGCTCACGTATTTATGTCACTGACGGCGGCCACATCGACAACATCGGCCTCTATCAGCTCCTAAAACGCCGCTGCAAGTTTATCGTCGTCGTCGATGCAGAGGCGGATCCGGGCATGAACTTTAGCGCCTTTGCCGATGTGCAGCGCTTTGCACGTATCGATGATGGGACGCTCATATCGCTTGATTGGCGCCCGGTAAGAGATGCCGCCCTTGAGAGATTGGCTGATCGGTCCAAGTCACGTTCTCGTCCTCTCGAGGGATGCCCCCATTTCGCTATCGGTCACATTACCTACGAAAACGGTGATCAAGGTATCCTCCTGTATGTCAAGGCCGCCGTCACCGGAAAAGAGCCTGATTATGTATTGGACTACGAACGGCGCTATCCGGATTTTCCGCACGAGGCGACAAGCGACCAGTTCTTCTCTGAAGAACAAATGGAAGCCTATAGAGCACTCGGCTTCCATGCGGTCAACGACGTTTTCTCACGAGCACAGACTTGTACTGCCGGCGGGCCCACCGGAAGCGGATCAAGCTCCACGGCGCCGTATGCCTTGATGGGGCGCGAGCAACTGTTGGTCCAGTTTACGAGTAAATTGAACGCACGGGACCGCTTGGCTGTTATATCGAGGGGATAACTCTGTGCCTGATAGTCCGCTCAATGCTTCTTCCAATCCCCGGTGTCGAGCTGCAATTAGTCTGGCTCCAAGCGATCCAACGTGTGGCTGGCCACATGCATTATTCATATATGCGGAGGGGCTTTCATATCTGTCGCTGATGGTTCAAGAGACGTTGAAGCGGGCTTTGATAAGCGCACAACTAAACCTACACCATACACCCGGCCCATGTGATTGATGTAGGGGTGCGAGAACGGAACGTCGTTTCATACAGTGGACATCGGTGTGCCGCATCGCCTCTGAGGACGCCGTCCGGGAGATACTTTGCCACCAGCGTGAGTAGAAGGCGCTCCGGCACGTCATCATCGGCAACTATCTACGCACGAAATATTCAAGGCGCATGACGCTCTGGCGGAGTCAGGTCAAGGATGCCGGCCTTCCTGGCATTCGAATTTCAGCTTGCAAATTTACTAATGCACGCTATGCAACCATATGGTGCAACTCCTGGGGGAAGTAGTCGCGCCAGCGAGTGCGTCGCCCGTCATCTGAACCGCTATTGCGGCATTCCCCAGGTCGACGTGTGTGGACGCCCCAGCAAAGGCAAGCGAAATCTTACATTCGGTACAGCCACGTGCTCGGGTGGTGACGTGTCCGGTCTCGTAGCGCGACTTCAACACGCCGCCGGCCTTTTATGGAATGCGTGGATCAGATCTAATTCGGCTAGGGGGGCTCAAGGCACTCGTCGACTTAATGATTCTTCTGATCCTGTTTCTGACCGATGCCCATAATCCTCTGTTAGATCTCACCACACTTCCGACGTCTCGCGGCCGCGACCACCAGCCCACATTTCTCACGCGCACTGAAATTTCGAACGGGCACAAGCGCCATCGGGTATCGGTGTGGGTTGCATCCACGGGCGGTGATCCGGCGGGGACTTCCCCGACGCCCCTCCATATGCGTTCGGGACATGGTTGCTCCGTAACAACGCCAATAGCGTAGGCGTGGCAGTATCACCACCGCTCGGCATAATCGGTTGTCAGGACAGCAGCTGAACGATCCGATTTAATTCGTCTTCAGCATCGCTTGTTGCCAAATAAGCTCGCGCTAGATCTTCGAGATCTCTGATGTTTTCCTCGCTGGCATCGTCTAAATCATCATTCACATTGCTCAAGTCGACTTGCATGCGCGCATAGTTGGATCCGGTAACAATCTGCTTGGCGGAGATGTGTGCCATTTCAGAAGTTGCGTCGAGGAGAATATCGATCAGAGGCTTTACCCAACGGATCATGCCCCACCTCTGAGAATCTTCTATAGAAATACTCCTGAGCAAGCTTCCGGTACCTAGGGAAACAACGACATTATGATATGTCGATTGAAACTCTCTCAGGCTCGCCGTCTGCGAAATTCGAATAGCCTCGGCAATCCCGAGCATAGAAGGATTGTTACAGAACACCCCTCCATCGATGAGCGGTCGCTCCATGCCGTTACCATCCAATATATGGGCTGGAAAATAGGTGGGAGCTGAACACGACGCCTTACAGGCTTCCCACACGGGCAGGCCACTCGTTTGCGGGTCATAAGACCGCATGAGAAAGATTTGACGGTGAAGGACGTCATACGAGGGTATTACTAGATTGGTTTTTGCATCGGAAAGTGAGCTTGGCATACCAAAAAGCCTTTGAAATGCATTTTCTAGAGCTTGACCTTCGTAGGACGGACCGTAGGAAAAAATGTCCGGCCATCGCCACGCCCTCCGACCCGCTTTAAGCGGAGGGAAAATCTCGGGTCCAAGTTCTTTGTAGAAATCTATGCACCCCCCAATGTCCTGGCCCGTCGCAGCAACCGCAGCGATTACGGCTCCGGTTGAGGTTCCAGTAATCAGATCGAAATGTCCACTTACATCATCGGTGTCGAGTAGACTTGCAAGCTTAGCCAAGAATATCGCCGGAATAATTCCTCGTACCCCTCCTCCGTCAATCGACAAAATACGAAACTTTTTCATTTCGCTCCCCAAAAAATAAGCCACACAGGGCTAAATACAAATATGAATTTTTAGGCAACCAGAACATGCCGAAAGGAGAAACAGTGTGATCTCCTCTCTGCCGCAAAGAAACCTCCACGACCTAAATATAAATCGCATCCTAGTCCACTCTCTTGGTTTAGTCCAATCACGGTCCTTGTTTGGACCAAGGAGCTCACAATTTCGACCCAGCCTTCATGGCGGACCGGGGGAACGTTGCGTACACGGTCAGAGCCTGCGCCTTCGCGGAGGAGCCAAGACAAGGTTACCGCTACGGCGTAGCGTGATTTTGCGGGGCATCACTACAATGGCAGGTTTGAAAGGCAGGGATCGAAACCGCGCCAGCCGCGACGACATGCTGCGGACACTGGATCGCTGTTGTCGAGGACGCAACCTTCGGCCACGAGACTCGACAGCACCAAGACGCCCAAATGCGCTGGGGAATGTCGTTGAGACGCGTACTCGATCATTCAATGGCAGATGCCGCGCCAAAGGCTCAGTCCTTCCGGCCCACTCACCCACTTTAGACAATCGGGGCAAGAGCGACAGTCACACCGGAGGCAACGGTTCATTCCCTCGCCTTGAAGAGAATCGAACTGCCGACCCGCTGAAATCGGTTCACGTCTGGGTCCTGCCGTGTCCACCACCAAGAGCGATTGAAGTTTGATTTAAGAACGAAAGTGGCACGCCAGCCGAGGTTATGGCCGGCTGGCGTTTCCCGATTAAGACAAATGGTGACGCTCCTGCAAGCCGTATACGGGGGTCCGTCGAACGATCAAGGCCTAGCCTTCGCGCGGCCTCGGAGATGTTCCAGGCGCAGGCCGACAGCATTAGGCCCAGGGCCGCACCGGCGTCGCCCATACCGGCAGCCCCGGCCTTCGCGACGAGGTGGTCCGGCAAATCGCCAATCTCCACGACGCCGTTTTCGGCGAGCGCGGCGCCGACGGCGATGGCGTTATCGAGTTCGCGGATGTTGCCGGGCCAATCGTGCGACTTGAGCGCGACGAGCGCCGCAGGAGAGAGCGTTAATTCGCGCTCGCCATAGGAATGCCGCGCCAGGATCTGAGCCACGATCCACTCGAAGTCCGGCCTGTCTCTGAGGGCCGGAAGCGAGAGCGTCGCGGCGTTCAGCCGATAGTAGAGATCCTCGCGGAAAGCCCCTTGCGCGACGAGCGTCTGCAAGGGCCGGTGCGAGGCCGAGACGACGCGGATCTGGACCGGACGCGGCACGCTTCCCCCGACCGGCAGCACTTCGGCCTCGGCAAGCACGCGCAAGAGCCGGCTTTGCAGGACAAGCAGCATGTCGCCGATCTCGTCGAGGAAGAGCGTGCCGCCGTCGGCCTGTTCGATCAGGCCTTTGCGGCCCTTGGTGGAGGCGCCGGTAAAGGCGCCCGGCAGGTAACCGAAGAGCTCGCTCTCGATCAATTGCTCGGGGATTGCGGCGCAATTGATCGCGACGAATTGGCCCTTGAGGCCGCTGCCCTCGTGGATGGCGCGTGCCAGATGTTCCTTGCCGGTCCCGGTCTCGCCCTGGATGAGGATCGGCAGTCCCGCGCGCGCAAGCTTCGCCGCCTTGACCTGAAGCGAAACGATTTCGGGAGCATCGCCGCCGAGCCGGCGCAAGGGCAGCGGAATCTGCTCGCGCGAGACGGCCGGAGCGCGGGTGCGGGAATGCGGCTCGATCGCATGGGCGAAGAGCGCATTGCCGTCGCGGGCGAAGACGAGCCGCTCCTGCGTCGGACGCCGACGCGTAAGATCGGGGAGGTCGTCGATCTCCATGTCGAAGAAGCGCGATACCGGCTCGCCAATAAGCTGGCGCGGATCGCGCTAGTCGAGCCCGGTCGAGCGCGCCAGGATCTTCGCCCCTCCGTGGGTCATACCGGCGATGCGCCCGAGGCCGTCGATTGAGATCGCCGCCTCTGGGTCGACGTCGAGGAATTCCGGCGAGCGGGAGAAACGCAGCACCCATTGATAAGGCGCCTGGGCCATGAGGTTCGCGAGCTCGATGCGTCTGGCGGTCGCGGTGACGAGATGCAGTGCGAGGTTCTGGCTCGCCTTCTGGATCGGCGAACTCAAGAGCGAAATGTCGAGGACGGCGGAAAGCTCGCCGCGCGCGTCGTAGATCGGCGCCGCCGTGCAAGAGAGCGGCGTATGAGTGTTGTCGAAATGATCCGTCTGATGGATCGTCAACGCCTCCCCGGTCTCGAGGCAGGCGCCGACGGCACAGGTTCCGGCACGCCATTCCGACCACTCCGAACCGAGATAGAGTCCGGCCTTGCGCAGGTTGTTGTCGAAGAGCGGATCGCCGAGGAACTCGACCGTCACGCCCTGCCGGTCGGAAAGCAGCAGCACGTAGTTTTGTCCCGCTACCTGCCGGAGCAGGTGCTCGAGCCCGGAGCGGGCGATGCTGATGAGATCCTCCGATTGCTGGCGGTGCTCCTTGAGCCGCGGTCCCGGCACGATATAGGCTTCACAGGTCTGTGCCGGGTCGAGCCGGTGATGCTCGAGACAGCGCAGCCACGACTTCACGACCATATCGTCGCGGCTAACAGGAAGGCCGCGGCCGACGCGCTCGATCTCACGGATGTGGTCGGAATGTGAAACCATGACCGCCTCCCAACGGATGCCCTCTCTCCTCCGCCGAGTGTGAGCATCGCCAGGGCGAATGTAAAGGAAGCGAAGAGCAAGCAGGCGCCTTCAGGTTTACCAATTGGGCTTCACAGGTCTGCCTCGCCTGCGCAGTGAAGGAGTTCCCGACGATACATAATGCGATCTTTTTAGTTCAAATCGTGAACAACCTTCGTAGCGGCCCTTACAATTGGGGCTGCTTGCTCGTCGCGACTGAGAGTCGCATCCGACCTTCGAAAGAAAGCGGCAAGGCCTGGCGCTTAGATACCAAGTTCGCTACTCAGTAAGCATCCCTGCGACGCGAGATCTTTTAGCAGATGCCCCGCCAACGAATACCAGTTGAGGGCACGCTGAGCCGTCCTGTTCCACGAACAAGCGTGACTAACCTTTAAAGTTGCAATTTTTCGGCGAATTCGACATCATTAGCAGGACCTAATGAGGGGTTAGGCAAACGGGGGTGCTCATGAGATATTATGCCGCGTTGGCAGCAACGGCAGTGTTTGCATCGAGTTGCGCTACTAGACCCCTTCCGGAAGATGTCACCCGGTTGAATACCTATGCCATCGTTACGAAAATCCGCTGCGAAGCGCGGGATGCTGTCTTCTCCGAACTACTAGCGTATTTAAAGGACACTAGCCGCAATGTTTCACCGCATATAATTAGCGAAATTGAAAAAGACCCAAGCATTATTGCTCAGTTCGATCGACGCAGGCTCCCGGTTGCGATCCGGAAGAAAGTTGATCTCTACGCCAATGCCGCAATTGTCTATGACTTCAATTTCGATATGTCGCAGCACAGCACAAATAGTCTTGGTGCGACCCTGAATGATACCTGGAGCAGTGGTTTTTTTAATCTTGGCATTTCTGGGACAAACGAGCGCACGCGCCGCAATCAGCGACAGTTTAGAGTGGAAGACACTTTTTATAAACTATTCACGAATCCGCCCAGATGCGAACCCTACTCCAAAAATGGGAAGTTCGAGCGCAAAAGAAACTACGCATATCCCATAACAGGATACATAGGGATTCAGGAAATAGTCGACACGTTTTGGCGCCTAAACGAAGACCATATACTTGGCAATGCTGACAGCGATCAACCAAAGGTCAACAAACTCGCGGATGAGATCGAATTCACGACTAAGAATAAGTTTTCTGTCACACCTCATGCCGAGCTCGACCCCGCAAGTCACTTGAAGATCGTAGTCGTTGATGCCGAATCTACCAATTGGCGAGAGGACATTCATACTGTCACTATTGGTATCGCCGTTCAGGACGAAGAAGTAGAACCGGCCGAGTTACGCGACAGAGGCAGACCAACACGGCGCCCCAGCAGGGCTGCTAGTGCTATTAAGAATGCCAACGAGGCAATCAATGAGCTGCAATTCCGCAACATGCAGATCTTCAACAGAAATGACTTGCAACAATTACTTCCAAGCTTCTGAAAGATCAGGTCAAAGGAATGTGTCGCCGGCGCAGCTCGCAGGGGTAGTGATTTTTTCCAAGTGGCTGTTAACTGCCGCAGTGCTGGTCGGTTGCGGAGTCGCTAAAGCCCAAGGGGCCGAGTTCTTCGGGACCTTCTCCAGCGGACCAGCGGGTCAGTTCATCGATGCAGGCCAGCGTCCCCTGTTTGAGCTCTCAAGTGAGTTCAGCTTCGATGATCCTAATGGGCTAAAGTGGAAGGTTCCCAAGGGGACAAAAGTGGATGGAGCGTCCATCCCGCAAGCGCTCCGGTCAATCATCGGAGGGCCGTTCGAGGGCGCTTATCTAAAGGCGTCGGTTATCCACGATTACTTCATTACTTCTGCGAGACCAAGAGCCGCACAGCTCATGATACGCATCAAAACTTCTATTATGGCATGCGTGCCAATGGAGTGCCCGTTACCGATATCCGACCGCTCACCCTCTCCGCCAGACCGGGTCTGCTTGCCGCTTACGTTCTCTGAGCGGGGCGGAACGAGTTCCTGGATGCTCTTCGGTTTATTGGCATCGCCAAGAGCGTCTAGGGGACGTCTTGTAAGGGCTCTGCTTCTGGCGCGACATAATGCGGCGACTTTTGACGGTTCATTGCATCCGGCCAATTGTCTGAAAATCGTTCCGACGATTGATTGTACGGAATGGTTGGCTCGGCGCGAGCCAACGTTTCCAGCTCTGTTAGGGTAGTAGTATCGTCCTTGATGAGTTCTGCTTTCACTCGTTCGAGCTCGGCGATTGCCTCGTGCTCATCGAGTTCGGGCGTGAACTTCTGAACTTGAATATCACCGGGCTTTGCGCAGGCGACATTATCCGGGCACGTTTTAATTTCTTCCAGGTCCCATCGAGGACCAAACCGGTAGACGGCATAGTACATCAGCTTCGCTCTAAATGGATTGGTACCATCAGAGATCATGGCATCATAAAACATCCGATGGACGTCCTGCCAAAGACGATAAAGATGCGTGCAATAGAAATCATGCATGACCGCCGCCCGGCGGTAGGTGCCGGTATAGGGTGACCCAACTACCGCCCAAAGCGCTCTGGGAATTGACGCGCCATCAAAAATGAGGCCGGATCTTGCATACCAGTGAACTCCCTTTGGGTCGATGTATTCGAGATCTTCTGCCAACTCAAATTTTCGATCGTCTGGGGGGACAAGATCTTGGAGTACCAATTTTCCTTTAAAGGTGCTCTTATTCCCCGAAGGTTGGCCGGTATCCTGCGCCGCAGCTGACAAAATGCCGGAAAGTGCCAAAAGAAACGCGGGCAAAGCCGTTAAGAACTGGTTTTTCATCTGTTAATGACCCCAAAAATACATCTCACAGTCATACAGGGGGCGGCGATCATACAGCGGTGCGATGATCGCCCCACCGTTGCAAACGACCGGGGACAGCAGTTAGCCAGCTTGCAACAATTCCAGGATTTTGGCAGACGGGATGCCATCGACAATGAGCGCGTGATCCGTTTGAAACTTTCGGATCGCGGCTTCCGTGTTTGGCCCCATTACCCCGTCCACTTTCCCGGGACTATAGCCGGCAAGCACCAAACCTTGCTGAATTTTCATTATGGTCGTTCGCGAATATCGCTGCTCCGTGCAGCCACTCTTGCCGGTATCCAGGTCAACGACCAGTTCGGGGGATAACGCACAGACACCATACATCACGAATGAGGTTACAAACTTCCGCTGGATTACTTGGGTCACACCTTGCGAATCCCGTGATGTGCCCTTGAGCACAAAGACATGCCCGATCGTGAATATTGGAAATTTGTACGAGGCCGGTAGTAGCGAGGCGCGAACTGCAATGCTGGAAACAGGCACTGAGAACGCACTCTTCGTCAGAAGCGGATTACCGGCATCATTCTCGTTTGTTAGACCGGTCGTACCCATTTCGGGCCCGGTAATATAGAACGAGGACATAATCGGTTGGGGCACGCCAAACACAGCCTGCGAATCAGCTGCCCTTATTCCTGACACGATTGCTTCGAGGTCTTCCGCATCGATGAACGGCTTGAGACTGAAGGTTGCGTAGCCTTCCTTAACAGCAGATGACCTCCGGTGGAAAAGAGAAAACTCTGGCGTTTTGTCCAGGTTTTGCTGCAGCCGAATCGAATTTGGGACAATAAAATACAAATGGTCGCCAGGATCGGCTGAGCGAAACACACTGATCGATTTAGGTTCAGAGAATCCTACGATTGAATCGAAATCAATCAGTCCATCCGCGCCCGACAATTCCATTGCGCCAGTCGATCGCGCGAACGCGACGATGACCATTACAAATAACATCCGAGCGAAACGAGACATCCTCCCTCCTCCGACATTTACTTCAGGCCGTTACAACCTGCAGTCCCATCCTCCAGATTAACAATATTACTGACATATTTCTTGCACATATCACCCAACATAAGTATCGCGGCGAGCCGTTCTACATCGCCTCGTTCGACTGTCGACGTCAACTGAATCTCAGATTGCGACCTCAACTTTGACAGCAAGTCTTCACGCGCCAAATCCCAGCCATAGACAAGTACCCCGTCCTTATTTCTTACCGGACTCGGCTTCCCAACCAGACCGATTACCCATTTTCTAGCCGCAGCGTATTCAGCGGCTCCAGCCCCGGAAAAATGGCTTGTAATAAACTGTAGAATGCGACTATCGGCTCTTTGATCAAGCGCTGATATAATACCTTGTTTCTCGAACTCATCTGCTATCGTCGTGCCACTATAGACTGCCGTTCTACGCTCAATCAGTTGTAAGCTCGGCTGAATCTCAAGCATTATGCCGAGCCCACCATCGCCGCCCGAAAGTATTCGCTCCAACTCTGATCGCGTCTCTTTCAACTCGAATGTAAGCGCAATCGTTGAGCCAGAGGCGAAGTCACCCGGATTTTCATCCAGCTTCACAACCTGCGGCGTTGTCGACGATTTCCAATAAAACACTGACGTCGCGACTGTGATCGGCGCAGGAGCAAAGCTTGGCGGTGATCCACCAGCTGGCGTCAGTGCTCCTGTCAGACTCGAAAGTGTCTCGCTTGGCACATCCAATGTGACGGAAATTGTAACAGATGCAGCCCAAAGCAACTCTTCGCCTTCTGCCCTATAATATTGAACTCCGAGTTTGGTGAGGCCATCCGAAACGGCCACGTGAGCGATTATTGGCAGCAAGTAAAACGTGTTGCGATCGTGAGCGTCCCTATAGACCGCGACCGTTGACGCAAACGCCTCGTCCACAGCAACCGTTTCGGCCTCTTGCGCGCCGGCCCCATTGAACGGGGTGAGGATGACCGCTCCTGCCAAGAGCACGGCTGCACGGACGTCCATAGTAGCTCCCTCACCTAGATCACTGAAGCCCTCGAAATACTGACGTCACGCTTTGTAACGCCGGCGGCTGCAGCGAAGCTGAACGGCACGGCATATTGAGCACGGAAATGGTAGAGCGCTCCCAAGTCTCGCCGCTGATCTCGCCTGCGTCGGCTAAGCTGCGTAGGGTCGACAATTGATGACCAATGCACTCCTCTATATTCGCTAAGCCGTTTGCATCAAATTCAACTCCCATAGCAGCGCTAATTCGATCCTCGGGAATACATACATCATCCATAGCCTTTTCCGTCTGCTTTTCCCACACAGCGTCAGAAATCTTTCCCTCTTCTTTTAACTTCAGAAGTCTTTCTAGCTTTGCATCCACGCACTCGCGAAGCGCCTTGGCGGTGGCGCCGAAACTCGCCTGATCAATACAATGGTTCCCCACCAGCGTAAGGTCTGCAAAGCTGTCGGGGTACCTAGCACAGACCGCATTGAAACTAAGACCTACCGAGAACTCGCGATCCGCCAGCTTTTGGGTGTTGATTTCAAAAGCAAAGTTCACGGTCTCTTCGAGATGCTCCCAACCACCGCCGCCGGAGAAGCCCCAGCCCCAATTCGATGCTTCTGGAGCAGAGGCAATACCTCCCGGCTTGAGCTTTGGTTCGAACATACCCTTCTCTCCTATTTTGGCTTCAACGAGAGATTTAAATACCTCGAGCATGTAGGCATCCTTATCGGTTTCGCCCCCTTCGAGGATGTCTATGACGATGGAGCCTTCGTTGACGAGTTTTTGCCAGTCGACGCTCCATGACGTCTTCACCATTCCCCACCAAGACGAGGTATTCGCTGTCGCCTTGAAATGATCGTAGACGCGCTTGGTGTATACAGTTATCTTTGCATGAAGGCGCTTCTCAACGCCCGTGAACTTGAATGTATATCTTGCTCCGAGCACGTCGCTGTCTGGTGCCACACCCTGAGCGAATGCACGGCCACCGATGTTTGTGAGTGAAACGGTAAAGGCTTGGGTCGCATCAACTGTCCCGCCCTTGACCGATGGTTCGCTTGTATCTTGATTTTTACTGTGGAACGCTCCGTTTAGCAGTATCTCCATTTTGCTATCAACCAGCGTTGGAAATGCAAATGAAGCATTGGGATTGACATTCTTGACCGCCGCCGCGACGTCGTCGACGACTTTCTTGTCGTAGGCCGGTCTGACGCTGAAAGTAAGAGCAGCGCCAGCACCCTCCGGATCCGGCGCAGTCAACCCCCAATACTGGACGCCAAGGCGTGGTTTTCCATCCTCATCTCGGACCAAGGAAACTGAAGTTGGCACGAAATAGTAGAGATTCTTATCGGCGTCGTCCGGATACACAGTGACAAGCTCGGGATTGGGTAAGCCTTGAACTGCATCCAAAACTGGATAGCTATATGCTGATGCGTTCAGCCCCAGAAATATAACGGAACAGTAGGCAAAGAAAATCAGCCGCTGCACCCTCTTATGAGCAACCATATTCCCCTCCCGAAATATATAACCGTCAAGATCCAAATGTACGTCTTACTTTCAATGTGTCAATATGATGAGTCATTTTACTAAGATACGCTTCACCTCTAGTGCTACGGTCAAGCAACAGCTCGCTCGGCGTGGGATGCAGCGTAAAAATGGCTCGCTTATCGCCATGCAAGACGGTCATCCAACTGGCAATATAAGCGGCGTGATCGTCGCGGCTCGATCGCAATACAAGAATGACATTTCCGCGATTGCTGTTCAGGTGCTGCTTTCCTTTTGTCCTTCTATTCCCCACCACAGTGACGGTGGCGAATGCCAAAACGTGGATCTGCGGCAAGCGCGTCCCTTGCATTGCAGACGGCAGCACTGAGTGTGGCCCTTGTCTGATCTATTGAACACCAAGCCGCCGAAGTCGGTTCTCCAATTCATAGTTGAACTGCGGAGCCGCAAAGGAGTCATCTTTTGGAATGTTGAGGTCTTGAATTTCTGCTGCCACTTTGTCGAGCGCCTCCTGAAGATTGGCAATTGCAGCAGCTTCGGGAGCGCGTTTTGTCAAACCCTGGAGTTGTTTCTTGATCACCGTCGCGGCGTCTGCCCCGGCTACTTCTGCCGCGTTCGTCAGGCCAGCAACTGCACCATAGATCTCGGAGGCGCTTGAAAGAAGGTCTATTGCGGAGGCCGCGTTTGAGGGATTGTCAGCTGAGCGCCACTGGAACAACTCACGCGCGAAGTTCTCACCTGAAATGAGCGAGCCGCCAGTCCTCAGTTCAGCTTGCTCTGGTGCGAGATACCAAGTGTCTGCTCCAGCTGGATCATTCGAGACCCACGCTTCCATAATTTGGGGAAACACGCGCTCAACAAAGGGAGTCCTGCCCATCTCTAGCAATGCAGTAACAGCAGCTTTGCCGTCCTTGGCCGCCCACGACATGATCAGCAATTCAGCCGCGATAGTTGCCTCCGTTATTGGCGCATTAGGATCGATTAGGGTTTTGTACTCGTTCCACATCCGGGCGAGCTCGGCTGGTGTGGCAAGCCTCGTGTCACGCTCCAGACTATTGAGTGCCGATAAGTCAAAGTTAGGAAATGGTGGAGATGCTATTAATGTGCCAAATCGCCTTGAAAGTGGGCCATCTCCAGCGACACCTTCCGCGACAACGGGCTCCCCAGTGCCTCGGTAGCCGACCCTAACCGATATGCGCTGGTCTATTACGCCAATCTCGTCTATGGCGATGTGGGTGGGTTTACCGTCATAGCCAACTGTGCTCGGCACCGTTTCCGGTGTGAAAGCGTCTCCCTGGTTAAAATAGTCAAGGCCAGTGGCAGGTTCGCCGTCACCAAAATCGTCTTTCTTACCACGTCTTACTAAGCGTATTAGTTTCGGGAATGTAAATGAGTTATCAAAGACGAAATCGGTGTTTCTTGCATTGGGTCGCGAATCAACATGCCAAATGAGCAGACCCTCGCCCGGCATATCGGCCGCGCCTGCATCATTTCCGACCCGCATGCGGTTCTCCAGGAGAAAAAGCTCCTGACCTGGTGTAACGGTTGGGGTGAGGCCCGGAAAGATTGCCACCGCTTTGGTGCCACTTTGATCTGATCCGGATGGCTCCAGCACGATTCGCTCCTCCGATCCAGGCCGCACTACCTTCGGAACTATCCAGTCCAATAGCCATCGGCTTAGCGCGTTATGATTGCCCCTATTGGCGTCCATGACGTCAAGCCCGCCGACACCTCCATCTGGTCCTGGACTACTCACTGATGGAGAGCAAAGGCCCCTGTTAAATCGCTTCGATGAACAATAATCGTAGTAGTCGGGTAGACCCAGCGCGTGGCCTGTTTCGTGGATAAGGGTTACCGGGTCGAAGTCGTCACTCTCCCGAACGGAGACAAACTGGAACACGAACTGTTTAAGCCGTTTTCCGTCGAAGCGTTTGCTCGACGCAGCGTTGACAAAGAACTCCCATCTGTAGGCCCACCAAAAGCCTCCCCACCCATTGTCTGGACCGGCGTACATTACCGTTAGAAAGTCAATATCGCCGTCATTATCATTGTCGTATTTTGAGAAATCGGTTTCCTCATCAAGTTGATCAAGCGCTTCCGAAATTAGATCAAATAGAGACTGATTATCGATCCTTGCTTTCGTTTGCTCGGTCACGCCGGCGGGATATTTCGGCTCATAGTGTTCGCGATCGCCCGTGAGATGCACCCAGCCACGGACGTTGCCCTGCAAGTTAAGCTTACCTTCGGAGGCACGGCGGTAGTATTCATGGACACTCTCATAGGGGAAAAAAGAGGCAGCCTTCGCTGTACCACTCCCATATATGTTCTGGGAGATTCGGTCGGAGGTTAAACCCGGGAGGGCGTCGCTCGCTTTAATGTTCTTGAAGTCCACCAATACCGTGAGCGTACGAGGTGCTCCAACGGACATAAGCTCTGGCTTGGCCGGATATGGGAACGCAGGAAGTGGCCCGCTTGTTAGAGCCGCTGCCTGATCGCTGGAACTCAAACCCGCAGCTTCCAGTTGGCCTTTGAAGAGCGTAAAGAATGCCTGCTGCCGAAGGCCCGCTCCGACCTCGTTAGTCTGAAGCCGGTTCATCCGGAGAACTCTTTCGGAGGCATCTGCCGACCGCATGAGCGCCGCCTCTTCCGAAGGGTCCAAAACGGAGTGCCCAAGGGCACTCGTACAGTAAACCGAAGTTGTGAGGCCCAGAAACACCGGCGCCAAGAATTTAGTCAATCTAAGTCGAGTCATGAGCCTAGCCCTCCTCAGGCTGATGAGATCACTGCTCACGTACCAACACTCGAAACTGATCCCCTGGATCAACCGCATGAGCCTTGTAGAATTGACTCAAAATATCTCCTGAGATTTTGCCAATCGGGCGCATGCCCGATCCACGCGCCTGCTCCGCCTTTCTAACGGCGCTCGTAAACGGATAGTCATCGCGGCTCAGTGTCTTTTGGTATTTGTATGAGCGCTCCAAAGCGGCGTTGCGTTTGGCGATGGCGGAAGCTCAGGAAGTGGCAACACCTGAAATGTGATGAGATTCCAGCTCGGCCGTGGCGTTATAACCGCAGAGCACACTAGTTCTGGCGTATACCCGATAATGCCGATTGCAAGGTGAATCGCATACCAATGAACTCGAAACAGCACTCAGGCCATTCCCCCTCCCAATCGCGGATACCAACATCAGCAGAATCAACGTTCGGCGATTACTATACTGCGGTAAACATATGTTCGGATGCTAAAGATCTTCTGAGAAGTTCGGCTTGAACCGACGAGCACTCTCTGGATAACTGAGTTCGCCACATCGACCCAAATTTGATAGCTCTCTATTTGCCAATCTAATTTAGCAATTACAAACGTATACTGAACTCAGATTTGATGCAATAATAAATTGTAAGCGCATGATTCTGCAATTATATTCTCAATTTAGGTTTCGGACGGAGCGACTTTACGACCTGGAGGTAGTGCGGCGTCAATCTGCAACAGGGCCGAGCTGCTCACTCCTGCCTTGTCTGTGGGTAATCAGCCGATAGGCAGGATCAATATGGTGACCACAGTCCAAGGCGGCGAGAACGCCTTCAAGACAGCGGTTCAAGGTAGCGAAGTCGCATGATGGCTTATCTAGAGTCTCCGCCCGAAGAATGGGACATCGGATTATCCGAAAATGTGACCTGTCGTTTGCCATTTTACTGGTCAGCTGCGCTTTAGCGCCGACGTTGGTCGCTCGAACCGTCGCCTGCTCGTCAAATACGACCCGCGGGAGTGGCCCCGTACCTTCGGGCAACTTCGTGGGAGCCCGTTATGCCGGTGACACTTCATGACGCCGCGGCGGCGCGATGGTGGCTGAGCCGCTGCCGCCACCGGCGGCATCCTACGTACTCGCGACGCTGCAGCACGGCGCAGGCGCGGTCGGCACGCGCTGAGAAACGCCTCGAAATATAAGGGTGACGTCGGCTTCAACGCGGCCCTGCGCCGATCGGGTGGTGTCTCGAACCTCGAGCGGCTTCTCGCAAGCTGGCGCCGCGCCGAGAGGTCGGGCACGGACGGTGCGTCGCCGGCGCAGATCAATCAACCAGTTCGCGATGCGGTGCCGATCCGCGATCCGGAGAGCGGCCATGTGATCTCGCCAGTTTATCGCAGCTGCCCTGTGCATAAGCCGCGAGGCATGCTGACAATCAATCAGGCGAGGAAGGTGGATACCCTGAAGCAGGGATCACATCAGTTTACCCTGATGCGCGGCCTTGCCATACGATTTCGCGGCATTCTCCGCAGCCGTGAAGCGAGCAAGCTAGACGCTTGGATCGACGATGCCGTCAGCTCCGGGGTCACGCCGATTGTCCGGTTCGCGCGGGTCCTGCGCCGTGACATCGGCGCCGTCCCCAACGCCATCGAACTGCCCTGGAGCAACGGCCAGGCGGAAGGCCAGATCAACCGCCTGAAGACGATCAAACGTGCGATGTATGGCAGAGCAGGCCCGGAGCTCCTCAGAGCACGCATGCTGCCGCTCAACAATTCTCATCACCACACAAATTGAGGAAGACCCCATTTACGTGCCAAGCGATAAACGCGCCCCATTACAGCAACTACGACACGCCGTTTATCGCTCTGAAAGCTGCCGGTGGCTACGAAGGGAAAATGCCGCCAATCAGCGTTCAGGCGGCTAGTGCATTTCCAGCAGTGATCGAGCGCTTCGCATCCGATTCAGCTTTAGGACTTCAGGTGAGTTGAGCGAGGAGACCCGTGCGCGCGCTGTCCGAGGGCCTGAGACAGGAAGTCACTCCCTACAACATCCGCACCACGGTCATCTCGCTGGGCGCGGTGGCAACGGAGCTGCTCGACCACATAAGCGACAAGGATGTGCAGGCCGCCAACCAGGATTTCGTCGGCAAGATCGACCTCAAGCCGGACAGCTATGCCCGCATGATCGCTTTCGCGATCAGCCAGCCGGAGGATGTCGACGTAAACGAGATCGTGTTCCGCCCGACCGCGCAGGAGCTTTGATCCGACAGCCGCCGCCTTTTTGCCGTTAGCTCTCAGGTTCGATTTACTGCCTCAAGATCCAGCGCTCTAGCGCCCTGCGGTCGCGCGATCTTCAGAGCTTCTGCTAAAGCCTTCTCGGTGGTCCTTCCAGCAGCGGTGCGTTCAAGCTTTTTGATCCTCCTCTCTAGCCCCACAATGAAAGCGTCAGCACGCATCTCCTCCGAGTCCTCGATAATGAGCGACATAGCGGTGATTACTTTGTCGTCGGATATGTTCTTATCGACGAGATTTCCCATCCTTTTGAAAAAGTTCGTCCGCATCGCCGTTACAACGGTCTCCCGCGTCAGGCCGGCTTCCTTCATAGCAGGTTCGTTCAGCTTGCAGACATCCATTAGCTCAAGGCCCTTTGGAGTCTTTGAGATGTAGATCTCGTAGTTCACGTGGGAAAGGTGATCGTTCCAGAGGTCGATTCTGGGATGCGGAATCGAGTATCGTTCCGATTGCTCTGGCAAGGCCTGCAGGGGGTCTATCGGCGGGATAGGGGCCACGTAAACGTCAGTCTGGCGTTTGGCGCCGTTGCACCGCTTGCAAGCGATCGACAGGTTTCCCGGAGCGGCGAAGAACTGAGGATAAATGTCCTCGCAAAGGACGTGCTCAAGATCCCACTCGTTCGAGTAGATCGTGGCGTTGAACTTCCGACAATAACAGCATCGTAGCCGTTGATCTTTGATCCGCGCTTTCTTGAACCTGTCCTTGGCTGCTGACTGATCGAACCACTTGTTGAGTATCTTCTCGCCATGGGCAGCGCGCACGGCGTCGATCTCATCGACTTCGCATTGGAGAAATTCGGTCATCGCGGTCTAATCGCCAATACTACATTGGCTACGAGCTCACGCAGAGGATCGTCCTGCGGAATGTTGAGCCAGATACCCCCAAGGAAGTCGGCGAGGTCAAGAGCTCGAGGCTCTCCATGTTTGCCAGTCTCAATCAACGTTAGAGCTTCAAGAACCAATTGCTTGAGGAAGTTATTGCCCGACGTCACGACCTGGAAGGCGTTCAGCAGGGTCGCGTCGGGCGACGTGTCGGCAACGACCGCCGGGTTAAGTTCCACCTGTTGGTTGTCCAGACGAAGTACCGTCGAGCGCTCGCTCGCCACGCCGCTGACAATAAGTGGAGAATGCGTCGCGATCACAAAATGACAGCCAGCATGCTGACGTGCCACGGCGTCTAGCATCTCCACGTATCGGAGCTGCCACTCGGGGTGGAGGCTGTTCTCGGGTTCGTCGATAAGAACGACGCACCCGTTCTCCAGGAAGGAGGCAAGTCCGAGAAAGCCGGACAGGAGATTGAGCTCTCCAGACGACAGCTCGAGAAGTTCGACGGGGTCATCCTGCTCGCGGCGATGCAAGATGATGGACGAAACCTTCATTGCCCCCTGGCGAACCAAGAGGCGCAGCTCATCCGAATCGACAACGCCGCCGCCATCGAAGTCGATTGGAGGTTCCCAATAGTGTTGGCCGCTCGCAAAGTCGATCGCGTACTTAAACGATCTGTGGTCCGTCCTTGATCGATGCCGGTAGGTCAAAAGATAGTCTGTAAGTACGGTACCCCCTGATGGGGAGGGACGATCCCGGCTACTGCCCTGCGCTGGCTCGTAGCTGATTGTCACCAAGGGCTGATAGCCTATCGCGTCGAGAGTTTGGACGACCCTGTGGTCGCCTTGTGCCGTCCGCTCCGCGAAGGTGAGCTGATCGATCGACCGCAAGAGACGTGCCCGAGGCGAGATACGGTATTCAGCCTTGAAACCGAGATAGACGTAGAACGGATTTTCGCCGCCGCTATACCCAGATTCGCGGGTATCGTCGGCAGGCGGGAACTTGTCGAAAGGCGTGAAAGACAACGCGATGACCTTCGCGGGTCCGAGAGTACGGAGGCTATCTCGTTCTGACCGGAAGGCCTTCGCATCGGCAGTCACGTTGAGCATCGCGTTCGCATCATCGGAGCTAATGCCGATATGGGAAACCCGCCCCATCCCCTGTCGGCTCTTCAAGTCACGCTTGGAGAAGTACGCCCGGAAGCTCATTGCGAGCTCACGAAGGACAGAGGACTTTCCGGTGCCATTTCGTCCAACCAGCACGGTCGTCTGGCTTTGATGCGAAGAGCCTCTTGAGAACTTGAGGGTCTGGCTGCCGATTGTTGGGAGGTCGACGTCAACGGTTGTTATGGCGAAGCGTGATGGCATTAAGAAAATCCGAATGTAGCTGCAGGCTACGTCTACGCCACCTTTCTTAAAGAATCTCCCTCAGGTTGCGAGTCAATCCTTGGTCCTTTTCTTGTGACGAGATACGACATGGCCGTGCTCAAGAATACGTAGACAGCGCTTCGCTTAGATTCTCTTTTCAGAACGCGGGCAAGAGATCGATGATCTGGAGGCCGCGTTGGGGTTGCAGAAATGTAATACCGGCCCGCATTCTCCTTACGTGCCTATTCGGGCACGAGAGCGATTGCATTCAAGTCTGATGATGTCTTCTGTAACGGCAGCTAATCGCGGTCTGGACCCGAAAGCTGCCGGTCAGCTCGCGGCGCCCGATTTTCACTCTCAGCTAATGGCACCTGGCCACATCTGCCAAGGTTGACACGGTGAATTGCCCATGCGCAAAAAGCCCTCGGTATCGGGAGGCAACTGCGCATGACGGATTCGCAACTAACTGCGGAGGTTCTCCTGAACCTCGGCTTCGTCGACGTAGGCAAATGGCAGCCGAAAGGAGATTCCATTGCTTACGATCTTGACGGCGCAGACGCCTCAGCGAGCGAGGTTCTGCTGGACGCCCCTAACGCGCTCTACGCCTTCGTGCGTGATGACCAAGTTGTCTATATCGGGAAGACCGCCCGCTCGATCAGGAAGCGGTATGTCGGATACTGTCGACCGGGAAAAACACAGGCCACCAACCAGCGCTGCCATCGCAACATTAATGCCGCGATTGCTGAAGGTACCGAGATCCGCATTTTCGTTTTCACGCCGATAACTCACCTCCGATATTCCGATTTCGAGATCAATCTAGCCGCTGGTCTCGAGGACAGCCTGATCCGGGAATTTGATCCCCCGTGGAACGGTAAGGATAGAGGGCACCCGATCTCCGAAGACGCAGAACGCGAGGAAGAGGAAGAATCCGAGTTTGGGGCATCGGATGTCGTCGCGGTAGCCGACGCTCCGGCGGAGCCGCGGGCATCCGGCCAGGCTATCGCAACCTTCTCGGTCGTGCTCGGAGCTACATATTATGAAAAGGGCATCCTCAACCTAGGCGTTGAAGCCAGCGAATATCTCGGCAAGGACGGCGACCCGATCCGCGTCCGGTTCAGTGATGGTAGCCAGACGGTCGTCTCGAAGATTAACAGGATGGCCAACCGGACCGGCGCTGTCCGGGTCGTCGGCGGCAATGCGCAGATCGCCAGATGGTTTCAGGAGAACTTCAGCGGAGGCGACACCGTGCATGGCAGTGTGGTCGATCCGCATACTATAGAGTTAATTGCCGGGTAGCCGGGGCATAGTTGGCGAGGCGTTGCCGCACTCGTTGAGCCGGCTAGGTTGCTGCAGGTCGCTACTACCGCCGGGTTGTTACAGGGGGTTCAGCAGAAGCTGATCCAGCTTGCCGCACCGATCGTCATTCCCCCCGAAGCGTACGGCGAGTAACTGCGATTGGGCTGCGACGCGAAGACTATGGCACACACTCGCTTCGCCGCACCAAAGCCGTGAGGATCTACAAAGCGCCGGGCAATCTTCGCAATCCAGATTCTGCTCGGACATACCACGATCGAGAACGCGGTCAGGTAGCTTAGTGTGGACATCGAGGATGCGCTAACTAGCGGAGCATACAGAGATTTGAAAGAGCGCGGCCCCGAACCCAGCGGGGCCGTGCCTCTTTGGGCAAATGTTTCCGGTTTTCGCACTTCGATTGAGCGGCTATGCGCCCCATGTCAGTCATAAAGGAAGATTTTGTACCCGCCCAGAAGCTGACGCTCATTCAGCCATTGCTGCCATTTGCTACGATCTGAGACTAGGTTCGCCTTTGCATAGCGGTCACCGACATCGGTGGATGTAGGCCCGACTGGATCAACCACGAGGAGGCGTAGAAACCAACGATCAACCTTTTCAGGATAACCCAGTTTTAGTCGCCAAAGTGGCGTTGCATGGCAAGGATTTAGCCCCGTGGAACTGCAATTACTCGACAGGATTTCCGAGGGTGAAGCCGTATGCTTCCTCTGTAAGACATCGCTCGCTCAATACGTCGAAAATTTGCCAGCTAATTTTCGAGAATTCTATATCCAAAGAGGCATTGTAACGAACCGTTTCCTCGACAACCTTTGGGACACGATTTCGAAGAAAAGGCACATCCCTCCAATCGTTCTAGTGGCCGGGCCGAACCCGCCCGCGCACGACGTGGGCTCCATCTTCAATCTCGGTTCGGACTTCAAAGTTCTTGACGGACTTCAGCGGAGTCATCGTCTCAAAGAAATCTGGGACACGCTAACCTATATCAACGATGAGTTCGTTGACCAGGCTGAAGTTCCCGTCGCCCGATTGACGCGCCAACTCGCGCCGAAATTACGCGAAATCGATCTCAGCCCGCAGATATTTCAAAAGGCGTTGGAGGCGAACCGTAAAGGCATCGAGGCAGTAGAGCTCTTCGAGGGCAACACCATCTGGCTTGAGATTTGGTTCGGCTTGTCGGAAGCGGAGCAGATACAGAAAATGCTTGTACTAAACGCCGGGCATAAGTCGGTGAACATCAAGCACCAAATCGAGCTGATCTTCTGGAGTAATTTCGAAGTTCTTGCCAAGGAGCTCGCGCCGAGCACGATGGTTCGTGAGAAGGACAAGGCTTCCACCACCTACAGCAAGGGAAGAAAACCCGGAGAATTTCACTTCGCGCACCTCATTTCCGCTTTCGTTTCGCTGACCGAAGGAGAAACCGTAACAACAAACGCGGAATTCTCAGCGTCTCAATCGTTTAGCGGCGACAACGGTTCCGACGAGTCACTGCTCGATATCGACGACCGCTTGCTTTCGGCGTTCGCTAAAACACTTAGGCTCCTCGATGGCGCGCTGCGCAGCGAGTCGGGGATTCGATGGCTTGGTCGCGAAGTGGTTCTGGTTGGAATCTTTGGAGCGATCGGCGCGATGGCCAAAAACCACCCTGGCACAAAAATCGAAGGTCTATCGAAATTCAACGCCCGCATCGAGCAGTACGCCGAGGTCTTGAACCTCGAAGGTTTTGAGGAGTGGCGGAATACGCTTGACCTCTCGAAGGTGAACATCGGCAACGTGAACAAGCGAGCTGTCTTCAATGCCACTTCGGCATTCGTGGAAGGCAAGATTTCTGGTCCGATTAACTGGCGGAACGTGAACGTCAAGGATGAGCTCCATGACGCTTCGTGAGAAGATTCTTGAAATCATCAGGCTGGCCCTGACGGCCGACGAAACGATTCTTCCACAGGACGAACTCGATAATATCACAGACATCATTCTTAGAGCTGATGAACTCTCTGCTATGGCCTCCGAGATTTTCGGGGACACGGGTAGCACCTTCATATCCGAGATTGTTTCGCTCTTCGCGCGACTACCAATCGCGGCGCCACTGAAGGACGTTTTCCCAAAGGCTACCAACCTCGTCGCGTTCCTTAATCTCGCTAACCAACTTGATCCCGATGAACTGACCGAGGAAGTACCCGCCGAACTGGGGACTTTGTTTGTTCGCGAGGCCGCTCTTGAGGCGTTTAGCAAGAGTGGCGATAGATTGAAGCTATTTGTTTACGAGCACCCGACAAACTTCAACGAGTCGGTCGCTCTCTTGGATTTCAGTAACGGCTTTGAGATCGCACCTAACTCGGCGAATTTTCCACACACAATGGCAGCATGTGTCGCCATCCAAGCCGGGCTCGAAACGGTTGATCTCACAGGCAAGGGGTGGATTGTGTCCTCGGTGGAAGACGAGCAGCGCCGCCTGTTTTACTGCAAGTACCACGTCCTTCTCGCGGGGCACCTTCTGACGAACCCGGTGTTTGCTCCCTCTACCCTAGCGCTCCAAGGGATCGCGGAGACACTCCGAACCGCCGAGGAATACAACCAGTTTAGCGAAGCGTTTGAGATCTTGGGAGAGATCAACAGCCGGACGACGGTTCTCGACACGCTACTCAGTTGCTACCACGTGCTCGAAAATTACATGATCCGCGCACAAATCGTTAAGGTTGTTGGGCGCAACAACGCATCCATGCTGTTTGGCATTCGAAATTTTAAGCAGATGGAAATCGCTGTTGAGAAGAAGGAGATGGCCCATCTGAGCCAACTAATCTCCGAGTCCTGGCAGAAGCAGATCGGCATCCAAACGTTTCGCGATTATGTCCGCGATCGCTTCGACGCACTGTTCCATGATTCGGCCTTCGTCGCCGACGATTTTCACGATTTCATGGAAAAGCTGACTGTGAAACCGAACGGCCAGCGGCTCAACCTTGGCAATCTCAACGAAGCTTGCGACCTCCTCCCAAAGTTGCTGTACCAAATTCGATGCTCAATCGTTCACAACAAAGAAACGGAGTTCCATCTCTCGAATCGAGAGTTGAACGTTGCCACGGTCCTGATGACCCTGGTCGATCTGTGTTTGCCAACCATGCAACGATTGGCGTTTGGGCTTCCGTCCGTACCGGCGCCGAACCCCCTGTTGTACGCGAGACCGGTGCTGAGGCTCTATTGAAGAAAGCAAAGGGAAAAGCTGCAGCCCCCGCTATAGCCTTACCGCCGCGTGAGAACCAGCGTTCACAGGGCCTTTCAGAGGTTTGAATATTTGCGAGCATGCAGCCGGGACGTGGGAACTGAAGACCTGCGTTGCGATCGCAATTGGTTGGGCTGGGATGACTGCTTTCTTGGGAGTTCTTTCTGGAAAACAGACAGTCAGCAAGCGGCCCCCAGACACCCGACTTTCATCCCCGAGCTCGGGCGACGCGTCTGTCTCAGGCAGGCATCCGGCGAGAGTGTTCCATCGAGCCCCTCTTGGTCGCCGAGGCTGTGTAGGGGCGAGAACATCCCGGAAACGCGGGGACGCCATCTTCTCGGAACAAAGGCGCGGCTTATCGGAATTGGCGCGTAGACCAGCGCAAAATTGGTCATCCGCAACGACGGGCTGTTTAAGGAGCGGACAAAGCCTGTAAATTTCGGTACGAAAATCAAACTTGTCTCTCGAATATTGGCCTGCTGATGTCCCCCGTAGAACAAAAATCACTCAGACTTAAGCGGCCGGATTTCGCGGATGTGCCGGAATCCCGACGCCGGAACATGTCAGCCATACGACCGCGGGACACCAAACCCGAACACATCGTACGCCAATTACTGCACCGGCTTGGCTACCGGTTCCGGCTTCACCGAAAGGATTTGCCCGGGCACCCCGATATTGTTTTCCCGGGCCGGTGGAAGGTGATTTTTGTGCATGGATGCTTCTGGCATCGCCATGGCTGCCGAAATTCAGTACTGCCCCGCACCCGGAGGGAATGGTGGGAAGCCAAGCTGCTTCGTAACCTGGAAAGAGACGAAGCTGCGCTTGCCAGGCTCCGAAAGCTGGGATGGTCGCCATTGGTCATATGGGAATGCGAAATTGGGGACAAGGAAGCTCTGGCGCAGGTGTTGCACAAGCATTTGGGGCCGCCGGGCTCCCGCACGGTTTAGATGTGCTACTTGAATGATAATAGTTGCGAGTCGCGCGGGCCGCGCCGGGCAAGAGGGTAAGACGACAAGATGAAAAAGGCCGCATCCGGCACCGGGACTTCTCCACTCCGCTATAAACTGGACAGACTTCGCCTGGGCGAGCCAGCACGCGTCCTCGATCTCTTTGCAGGTGCAGGCGGCATCAGTCTTGGCTTCCATCGAGCGGGCTTCGAGATAAAGGGAGCCGTTGAGATCGATCCTCTGGCGGCTCTCACCCACGCGAGAAACTTTCACGCACATTTAGAAGCAGACAAGTTTGGCGTGCATGCCCAGCCTCGGGATATGAGGATGGACCCGGCAGCTCTGGCAGAGGAACTCGAACTAGGCGACGTTGAACGTGCTATCGACGTACTTGTGGGCGGCCCTCCTTGCCAGGCTTATGCCCGGGTCGGCCGCGCCAAGCTGCGTGAAGTGGCAGATCACCCCGAGGCGTTCCGCGTTGACCCGAGAGGCAACCTTTACCTGCGCTATCTGGCATACGTCCGCGCGTTCTCCCCTCTCGCCGTTCTAATCGAGAATGTGCCCGACATCCTTCACTACGGCCACCACAATGTGGCAGAGGAGATTGTTGAGGCGCTCGACGACCTCGGCTACACGGCGCGATACTCGCTAATCAACTCGGCGTTTCATGGCGTGCCGCAGATGCGAGACCGCGTATATCTGATCGCCTACAGGCGCGAGCTCGGCTTAGATGTACGCTTCCCTAACGCAACCAATCATCTCAAGCTGCCACCAGGCTATGCCGGCACCCGTGCGGTGGCTCTGCGCTACGTGGATCGCCAGGGAATGTCAGGTTATGTCCCTCCGGACCTCGGCCATGATGGATTGGCTGCCCCGGTATCCGCCGAAGAGGCGATCGGAGATCTGGCACCTATCGGTGGTCGTTCCGTAAAGCGTGGCACCCGACGTTTCGATAAGCTCTCCACCTACCGCGACGACCGCCAGCCGTCAACGTACGCGATCAAGATGCGGAATTGGGCTGGCTTCGCGTCGGGCGAAGGCGTCTGGGACCATGTGATCCGATACCTGCCGCGGGACCACCTCACCTTCGCCGAAATGCGTCCGGGCGCAGAGTATCCTGAGGCTCATGCAACGGCGGCAAAAATCGTTGATCGAATGGCGTCAGAACGTGGCGTAAAGCAGGGAACGCAAGCGTACAACGAGCTATGGAATAGCATCGTCCCCCCGTACGACGTATCCAAATTTCCTAATCGCTGGTGGAAGCTCAGGCCAGAATTCCCGGTCCGCACCTTGATGGCTCATATCGGCAAGGATACCTACTCGCATATCCACTACGACGCTGCCCAGGCGCGGACGATCTCCGTTCGTGAAGCGGCTCGTCTCCAGTCCTTCCCGGATGGGTTCGCCTTCAGCGGAACCATGAACCCGGCTTTCCGCCAGATCGGCAACGCTGTGCCGCCCATGATGTCATTTGCCCTGGCCGAGGTGATCCATGAAGACCTCAGGACGGCCGCCAACACATTAATAGAAATGCAGCGATTGCAACGGCGGGGCTAACGGAGCCCCTGCGAAGCCCTAACCATCCCGATTACCTCGTCCACACCCAATGTCGGAAGATTGGCAAGGCTGACCGTATAGCGCACCGCCAGGACCCCAGAGGGTGGTCGGAACTCTTCGTTTAGACGCGGAAACTCATCATCAACGTCATAAAGCGCGGCCTCACGGAGATGAAAGCGGAGGAGCTCCCCAGACCTCCTCATTTCGTCCGACCAGTTGAGACGCGAGAGTTTGAGCAGGAAGTCGTCGACCGCGGCGGGGTCATCCCTGATTAAATCGATGACCTCATCAATCAGGGACGCAAGGGTGAGTGTCCCGCCGATAGACGCCTCAAGTTGCACCGACGCCAGCAAAAGACGACGACCGTCCGGCGCCCACAATTGATCCAGGCGAGAAATGTCGTGCTCGTGCCGGCTGGCGCGGGTGGTTTTCACCTCGAGATGAAGGTTCCCTGAAACAAAGTCATGGCGCTCACTCTCCGGCCCGCTCCAGAGCAACACGGCGCGCGCCCCGAGCGCATCGATCATAATTTTGGCAAGGACAATCAGCTCTCCGGCTAGGCCGACCTGGGTTGTCTGACTCATATACTGGCGCGTTGGACGCCAAGCCGACTGCCACTGCCTGATGATGGAAGCGACGGCAGCCCATGGTTCACGATTCTGAACAAGCACGGCCTCTACGACCTCCCTGCATACGGGAGTGAAGACGCGCTCATGAGGGGCTGTCGCTACCAGACCAAGGAACTGTCCCCCACTGGTGACACGATGCCGAACCATCAGACCGTTTAAGTCCGGGAACTCCTGGAATGATGGTCCCTCGGAGACTGGGACGAGCAGATGGAGATCGCCTTCAGCGTCCATGCCCATAAGGATGGCCGTCTCTTCACCCCGGTAGTGAAGGCCACGCGTCACCAGCCCATCATGCGAAATCGGACGTCTAGACCTCAGCTCCGCCCAGGCCTCCGGGTTTGGCCCCTCAGCCATCCGCCACCCCCCGATTGACGATACTGGTGCTTGCGCCGTCAGACGTTCGAGGCAAGCTTAGGGCCACGGCGATCACAGCGTCTATCTCACCGACGCCGAGGGAGGCCGGGTCAAGCGGATACACGATAAGTAGCCCCTCGGTCGGGGGGCGAGCAGCGCGCATGGACTCCGCGTCGTAATTGCCATTCCGTCGGCGGTAGGCATCGGGGCCACCCGGCAAATCGACTCCCTCATGCCGTGGGTCAATCAAAATCCCGATGCTCTCGGAACTTGTACGAGTTCTGGTAACCACCCCGGTTAACAGCCCGCCAATCTTTGTATCAGCACCTTCCCGGGAACCGGCGACAAACACTGACCAATTCACCAGCTCCCCTGCCCCGGCACGCTCGCTGATCCAATCCGCCAACTCATGACCGCGAAACGCAATCACCTCGTCATGCGTGCGATACAGGCGCAGGTAATCGCAAATAATTTCAGGAGGGACATCCTGAAGCAGCCAGCCGCCAGCAATTTGCCGCCCGCCTCCGATATTGCTTATAAGACGCTCGGTCAGCAGCCGGTTATCGACCAAGCGATCCGGGTTGCCAAGGGGTAGCATAACAGTCTGTGGGTGCTCGCCGGACCAGGAGTCCTGGACTTCCGTCGAAAGTCCTGACTTATTGCGGGCTGTCAGCAATAGACCGCTATGTGCCCGTAGGCGAATTGCCATTTCATCCGGTCGGCGGCCAGCATGCGCCAGAGAACGAAGAGAGTCTCTCAAGGATTGTTCGACGAGCGCGAGCTCCGTAAACCATAATGCAATGCCGTCTGTAGTCCAGATGCGGACAAGATCTTCGTAACCGGTTCGGAACCCGTACCAGCGCGCCATCTGCAATAGTGTGTCCACCATGTTGGTGGTCCGCAGAAAGTACGAGACCGTCAGCCCTTCGAGGGTAAGACCACGAGACAGTCTGTTGCCCCCAACCGCAACGAGATGCCGTCCGGGATGGAGGTCGTACTCAAGATTTTCTCCAGCGACGCTGTTGAGTTCGAGGATCTCCAGTCCGCCCATCACCCGACAGGCACGCGCGATTATCTCTGACTCATCAGCCGGAAGCTCTACGCCTGCGAGATGGCTCCTGATAATTCCGCGAAAGAGACCGTCCAGGCTCTGTCCTTGCTGAAGCGCACCCTGCCAGATGTCGCGCTGATCCTTCAAAGCGCCTGCGATACGAGCCTGGTCAGCCGTCCGCGAACTGACATGCACCAGCATTGTGTGCGGTTGACCTACAAGGCCGGGGCGGAGCTCCCGGACGGCACCGGCTAGGCAAAACGTGAGAAAGGCATCCGAAAGCGAGGTCGGGATCAAGTTTTCGGCAGGGCCAACAACGAGACCCGCGCTCCGGCGCCTGCCGGTGGTGCGCAAACGTTGAACGTCGTCTTCCGGCACCGGCCTTAACACGTCGCGCCCCTGTGCCGCGACGCCAAAGAGCTCTTCGGTTCCTGTGTATCCATCCGGTCTCGGCAGCTGGAGAGCGAAGTCGCGCGGGAACAGGTCTTCTCCCGCCTCGCTATCAAGCGCTTGAGGATTTATGAATATGTTGGCGAACGGGGTCGCGGTGTACGCGACGTAGCTGACCCGGGGCAAAATTCTCAGAATAGTGCGGATCAACCTGTTCGTCGGCGAAGGAGCAGAAGCCTTGTCGCTGGCATCGTCCTCATCGCTGATTGCCGGGTCACGGTTGCCCCGCGTGTTGATTGATGCTTGATCCGCCTCGTCGTCTATTATGAGCGCCGGAAGGTCCCCGACGCGTGCGCCTGCCGCCTGGAGGAACTCGATTAGCTTGGCAAGGATGTGTGTGTTCTTCTTGATGACCGCCAGAAAGGCCCCGCCCCGCTGGAGAATTGCGGCATCGGTAGGCACAAAATCCGCGTTGCGACCGGTCAACAACGTCCAACCCACTGCCTCCCAGCTCTCTTCGGACAGTCCGACCAGTTCCCGCTCAAGGCGCACCTGGGTCTGATTGCGCAGGGAATCGTGGATCCCCGATAGCACGATGATAAGGCGATATCCGGCGTCTACAGCCCGCGCCGCCACAGCGGTGTAGTTTGCGGTCTTCCCGCTCTGCACGTATCCCACGACAAGGCCACGCCCACTGAAGAAGCCATTCGAAAGTGGATCCCGCAGATGCCGAAGGACACGGAAGGATTCTGCTTCAAGCGACGCGACCTGATCCGGCTTCCAGCGTCGGTTGCTCAGCAGTAAATTCTCCAGCCGGCTCCATGTTGGCCAAGAGGTTCCTGAGAGTCGGTCCACCCAGCTCGGCGCTGATGGAGGTGTCGCGAGTATACGGAGGTTAGGCATCAGCGCTCGCTTGAATCTAGCAGTAGTGCCTGTACCCCCTTCTCGTCGAGCACCGCCAGGAACGCCGCGAGGTCGCCCGTCGCATCCGGATCATTGGCAAGGCGCTTTGCGAGTGCCGCGAGCGCTGGCAGACGATCACTTACCTGCAGATCGCGTCCACCAGTCAAATTCTGGGCCACTTTCCACGCGAAACGGTCCGTCGTCACAGGCCTGTAGCTCACTGTGGGCGTCGCCGTCACAGTAGGCGGCGGAGATGCTGGCCGCGCTGAAATTGCCCCGCTTTGCGTGGCTAGAGGCATTCCGCTCGTCGAAGGCCGCTGCGCCGGAACAGGTGCAGGAACAAATGGTGCTCCCATCTGCCTGGCTGCGGGCGGCGGCGTGGTTTCTTTCTTGTATTTCGCCTTGCTCGCGTTACGGGCTGGGATCGCTAGCTTCTTGATCTCGTCCTGAATAAATGTCGGAAGGCTTACGGAACGCTTGGTAATGTTGATGTGAAAGGCATCATCAAGCTTTGTGCCGAAGAAGGAGACGATCACCCTGGCGAGCTTAGTCTTCTCGTCAGACGTTGACCACATCTGGTGCCACCCGCCCCACTTGATCAGGCGATCATTTCTGTAAATGAAAAGACCCTGCGACTCATTGCGTTTTCCATAAAGCCCTACGTGCTGCAGCACTTCATTTACGATCTGAGGCCCCTCGGCTTTATGGTGCTGCTTGATCTGATCTTCCGAAGGAAGGACAAATGGCTGCACCGTAATGGTCTCGTCGCCTGAGCTTGTCGGCATTCGAATTGACTTTACGTCGTAAGGCCCCGCCAGCGGGTGTCCCACGGGGTTATTGGGTCGAACCTCCACTCCGTTGATCCGGATTGTCACCTTCTTCCGGTTCTTTGCATCCCCCTCAAGGAAGCGATGAAAGACCAGACCAAGGTGTCGCTCGAGCTCCATGACCTCGGATGAATATGGGGATACCCCCTGCACGGACGGAGCTGCGGCGGGCGGCGTCATGTCCTTCCAAAGGACGACCGTACCCTGTTCTCCTAATGTGGTGGACTCACGTTCCCATTCCTCCAGCGGCGCGTCGCTCGGCTCCCAGTCCCCAAGTTTCTCAATATCCCAGCTGAGATGGCTGATGGAACCACCCCGACGACGAGTAACCACCGTAAAGATGCGTGCTTGCGACCAGGAGGCGCCTTTAAGACCAAAGCCGAACTTGCCGAGGCTGTTCGACTCGTATTCGACTTCGCTCCCCAGGGTCATTGCCTCGTCGAGCTCTCGCCCCGACATACCATGACCATTATCCCGGAGCGTCAGCCAACGCCCGTTCCCGCCGTTCGGAGGTTCGAACACAATGTCAATCTCGGTCGCGTCGGCGCTGATTGAATTGTCGACAAGATCTGCGACCGCGCTCGGAAGGGTATGTCCTGTCCTTGCAATAATCTCTGCCAAACGCTTGGGGCGGGGCGGCAACCGCTTTCGACCCGCGACACTTCCACCTGCGTTGTTCATTGGTTCAACTGTTTCCCTGTCTCTCCCGAACATTTCAGGTCGGGCTTCACTCAGTAGGCACTGCACACGGGAACCTTCTTCCCCATGCAGTGCGATCATTCCTGCCCGTGTCAGCTCCGCAGTAGCGCCATCTGACAGAACGCCGGTCGTCACCTCATCATCTGCGGGGAACACCGCCCAGGCACCGGTCGCCGGCGTGGCGCCCGCGTCGACCTCCATGGCGAACAGGCATCCTGGTTCCACAAAATCGTAAATTTTGTCCCTTGGGCAATTGCCCTCGAATCGCCAGTTCTTTGCCTGGCGGGTGAGCCACTGCGGTTTCACAGCGATACCGGAATCCGTGTCATACCGGAGTTCCAGCGGTATGCGGTCTGTATCCAGTGCTGTCGGGAAAACCCGGTCTACAACCGAGCCATCGAAGTTAATCGCGCGCTGCTTCGAGCCTTCCTTGCCCTGACGCCGGTACTCATGGAACATGCCGAGTTCACTATGGGTCAGGACCCGCAAGATCAGAAACTTCATGATGTCAAATTTTGAGCAGAGAGCGAGATGCGTCCCTTCATTCGCCCGATCCTTGGTAACAACTTAGACTTTCAGGTAAACATGACGTTTAACCGTAAGAAACTCAAGCCCTGAGGCATCGGCACACAGTCAGATCTGCCCGCCATACACCAGATTTGGCGAGGCTTTCATCGCATCATCAATGTGTGCTCTCCGGGTTCGCTGATCGGGAGAATAGACGCGGAGGTCAGCGTGCGCCAGTGGCCGTGCGGGGCAAAGCCGCGCAGGCGCTTGCCTCGCGGCCCCCGGGTTTTGGAATCGCAAACCGCAAATGTCAGCCGCCCTGGGTGACCGGAAACACCCTTGTTTCTGGATAAGGAATTCATTAATCATTAACCATATGAAACAACGACTGAATTCTCGTATACGGAAGCTAAATCGACATATATTTCCGTCATGCAGACGACAACTTCCGCAGTCCATCACTATCGATAGGGCCCCAAGTATCGACAGTGATCGTTCTGGCGCCGCAAAGCGGTTATGTCGGTCGTCCTGGATGAGCGAAAACTCCCAGTTTTCCGGCCTTTCCAGCCGATTTCGACCGGCTTGACCGGACTCACCCAAGCAGAATTCGACGGCCGCCGGCGGTGCGCATGGCCCCTCCGCTTTTCCGATTTGAGCTCCGGTGCCCTTCAGCAAGCTCCATCTCTCGAAGGCCATCTCCAAGACCGCTGCTTTTCCGGCATTTCCGCCACAGACGCCCGCTGGCGCGCGTTTGCCACTGTGGACGCTCCGTTGCTCGTCTCAGGTGAGAATTCGAGTCTGGCGAGCCGCTATTCGATGCCTAAAACACGCTTGCAACTGACCAATTTCTCACGCATTCCTTATCTGTACAAATCACCGCGAAACGGGGCCGTTAAAAGCGCGATGGCGAAGCGACAAAGAGTTAACGTCCAACAGCCTCTAAGGCGGCTGATCGGCTATGCCCGCGTCTCGACGGAGGACCAGGTCCACGATGCCCAGATGGACGAGCTGCGGGCCGCCGGCTGCGATCGGATCTATCAGGAGCATGGCTCCGGGGCATCACGGACCCGGCCAGTTTTGACCCGGCTGCTCGGAGAGCTCACCGCAGGAGACGTCCTCGTCGTCGTCCGCCTCGATCGGCTGGCCCGATCGGTGAGCCATCTCCTGCAGGTGATCGAGGATCTTGAAGAGCGTGGCGTGCATTTTCGCTCGATCCGCGATCCGATCGACACCTCGACGCCACAGGGGATGTTCTCCCTCCAGGTTCTCGGCGCGGTCGCTCAGCTTGAGAGAGCGCTGATCGCCGAGCGCACGAAGGCCGGCATCAAGGCGGCGAGGGCGCGCGGCAAGCTTCCGGGAAACCCCGGGCTGCGAGAACGGCGACCGGAGGCGATCAAGGCAGTCTCCAAGGCACGCGAGAAACTCTATCTCGATGAGCTTATTGCATCCGCGCAGACGTGGCTGCCGATGGTGCGGCAACTGCGGCCTCAGCACAGTTGGGACAATGTCGTGCGCGTGCTCAATCGCCGCGGTCACGACTGGACCGTCGAGCGCCTTCGTCGCGCCGTTCATCGCCTGGTCCGCGAAAAGCTCGCTGAAAAGGAACTTCTGGCCCGGTCCCCTCGCCGCGCTGCCGAGGACCATCTGATGAAGCTGGTGGCGGCGATCGCCATTGCCGATCCCGATCTGTCGCTTCGCGACATTGCCGCGCAACTGGACCAGATGGGAGAACGGCCTGCGCGAGGCGGCAAAAAATGGCAGCCCTCCTCCGTCCGGGACCTGCTGGACGAAGCCCACCGGTTTGGCCTCATCCGCCGCTGAGGGCACGGTTCATCAGGCAGAGTCCGCCGATCTTCGCCAGTAACAAATCGTTTAAATGCAGTGGATTGCGATCCGCATCCCGGAATACTGACGTGACAAAGTAAGGCCCAAGGCGCTTGGCATTGCGAATGGCAGCAGCTATATTGCGAAGGTAGAATATTGACGATTAGGAACCTCGGACGACAAAGATGGCCCTGAGTATCAAAGACCACGACACCGAGCAGCTTGCCCGTACCCTTGCCGAACGTACCGGCGAAAGCATCACATTAGCAACCAAACGCGCGCTCGAAGAGCGCCTGCGTCGGCTTGGCTCTGACATGCGGAAAGCCGCTCTGCTCGAAGATCTCGAAGCTATCCAGCGACGCTGGAACGCCTTGCCTGTCCTGGACAACCGCACAGCCGACGAGATCCTCGGTTACGACGAAAACGGACTTCCATCCTGATGGTCATCGACACCTCCGTGCTTGCCGCAATCGCCTTCAATGAGCCGGAAGCGACGGCTTTCCGCTCGCGCATTGCGGACGATCCCGTCCGACTCATCTCCGCTGCGACCGTCCTTGAGGCTGCCATGGTGATCGAGACGCGACTTGGGGAGGCTGCAGGCGCAGATCTCGACCTCTGGCTTTACAAGGCGGACGTCGAAATCGTCCCTGTCACAGCCGAACATGCTGATCGCGCGCGGCGCGCCTGGCGTCGCTATGGCAAAGGCCGTCATCCGGCAGCCCTGAACTACGGCGACTGTTTTTCCTATGCTCTTGCTGCGCTGACTGGGGAACCGCTCCTCTACAAGGGCAATGATTTTTTGCAAACCGACATCAAAGCGGCGTGAAGATATTGGCAGCTGGCGCAAGGTGACGCATGCATCAGCACGACGAAAGCACGGCGATGGCCAAAATTGAAGCCGTCGACATCGTCCTGAAACGGGCCGAAGCGCTCGACGCATCTTTGTGGACTGAAACTCTTGCGTAGCCTCAAGCCAGTGCTTCAGGCCGGTCTCCCTCCGGTCGTCCTGCCCTCTCCCACAGCTCATAGGCGCGTTTCCTGATCAGCTCTTCGTTGTCCGTTTTCATGGCAAACGCTCCTTATCAGCTATGGTGGAAAAATGACGGTGGGCGGCGGTGAAGCCTGGCTTCGTGTCGAACAAAAACTCTAGGTCCAAGGCTGCATTACACGCAACCGACCTCGCTCGTTGCACGACCGTTTGCCGCAACTGAAGTCGCACAAACGCTTCAGCCGAGTGAAAACTGGTCGCGCACGCCAATTACCTCCAGGACAGCTGATCATTGGGCAGCCGGCCGCTAGGATCGTTCACGATTACCCGATGCGGGAGGTCCGGTCCCCACGTCCATAGGACAAGGTTTCTATCATCCTCATCAGCGCCCGGCGCAAAGCTCGGCACCAGAATGCCGACGGTGCCACGCGAGCTCAGCCGATCACAAATCGCCCAGGAGGCGGGCCGCCTCCCTTCCGCAAGGGCTGTGGCCCAGCTGCAGGCCATCTCCTCCATCGAGACGGAAAATGCACTCCTCCCCTCCTCCGTGGTCAGGTCGGCCACATCCTCGCAATCGATATCGTACGAGCAGAGCACGCAGGGATCGATGCGATGCGCGAAGCCCTGATTGGCCTCCTTGACCGCCGTCATGATGCTGAGCGCGAGGTAGAGCGCCGGCACACCTTTCGGATTGAAGCGTGCGCCCCTGATGGCGGCGCCATCTCCCGACGTCGGTTTGAATGCCCAGCGTGGATCATGTGCTCGGTAGCAGGTCTCAACGAACCTCAAGCAAAGCCCCCAAGGGCCATATGATCGAGGTAATCTCGGACAGCTGCCGCCTTGCCGTCCTTCACCAGCGACTCCGCCGTGCGGCCGCCAAAAGCCGGGAGTGGCTGGGCGCGATACCACGCCATGGCCTGCTCCTTGCCCCCGGCCCAATCGGTGACCCGGCTGATGATTTCAAGCATTTCGCGAAGACGGTTCTGCGTCCTTGTTCCGCGGCTGCGCTCCAGGCGGTAAAGCGTTTCGCGGGCGAGACCGGCCGTTTCGGCCAGCTGCGTTTTCGACATGCCGAAGCCGTCTGCGACCTGCTGAACAGCAATCTTTCCGCCCTTGTCCATGTAGGACAGGATCAGCGGTCCGCCATCGTTGTGGATCTTTTGAGCCTGAACCATCTTTCCGCCATATCCATAAACACATTTCTTGTACAAAATATATGGGGAAGCTGCGACCTCCGCAAGCCTCAGCCATTCGATTACTTTCCCGGCAAACTCGCGATAAAACGGTCGACTGAGTTCAGGTCATAGCGGTGGGCCCTTGGTCTGGCCAGGCGCTCCGCCCGATATCTCGCGTGGTAGAAGCCCAATTCACCTTCGCCGGCATAGATCTGGCAAGCGCTTCGTATCAGGCATGCAGCGAAGTCTGGAGCCGCTCATGAACAACGGAGTTCGCGCGCTGCTTCTCACCGCCTTCGCTTCCGGGGCCGTCGTCGGTCAGAAGTGGCGGGATTGCTTGTCGAGAGATCTCGTTGATGAGGAACCGGTGCGCACCGACCCGGCCGACCAGTGAGCGCCTTGAAACGTTGGCTGGCGAAAGGCGGGATCAAGGAAGGGCATATTTCGGAGCATCGATCAGTGGAGCAACGTCGACTGGCGGGCGCTGACGCCGCAATCGGTCAACCTGATCCTCAAGGCCCGAGCCAAGCAAGTCGGGCTCGACCCGACGCTGGTTTCCACGCGCAGGCTAAGATCCGGCTACCGGACAGAGGCCGCTAACCGCGGCATTTCCCTGCCCGAAGCGATGCAGCAGTCGGTGACTACGCGCCGAAGAATTCATCGGCTCGCCTCTCAACGACTGCCATTCGTCCGGTTCCGCTTCCGCCTCCGATGTATCGTTCCGGTCCGCGGCCAATATTGCCCTCCCCCAGCCTTCAGCACGCTGCATCAGCAACGCCATCTCTCCCCTAAAGCGATGCGAGCGTTGAAGGTCGGCGGCGTGCTCGGCGTTCTGGCGGGGATCGTAGAACACGGCGATCGCCTCGCCGGCTGCCTGTCGTGCCGCTTCCAACTGTTCTTTCAAGCTTTCTAGCTCGGCTTTCGCGGCAAAATACTGTCTCATCACCGCCACGAGCTCGCGGTCACTGCCACTGACTTCCACGATCCCTCCTCCTTGGAATTCCTTATCGCCGAATTGATCGATAACAATGGCAAAATCGGGATAGAGTTCCTGCGAAAACAACAAAAGCCCGGCGCGGAGGAGGCGCTATCGCACAGCGCGGCACCAATGTCCCCGCATCGATGGCAACAAGAATGGGCGTGAGCTCAACCTTCTGTATTCCCTCGATCTAGGCATACTTGACATTCGCGTGCTTTACCTGGGCCGCCAGCTCATCCTCAACAAACGCGGCTATTGCGACCGGCTCCCATGGTGACGGCTGAAGACGCTTGGGAGGAATGGACCCTCGACAGACCCGGCTTTATACGGATACGGCGGAGTTGATTTTCGTCAACGCATATAGCCGCCCGGCCGACGTGGTCTCAGCACCCCAGCGACCCGCAGTGGCTGTCCGCCTGAACGTCCTCGTCGACGCTGCAGACATGAAAGCTGGACGAGAAAACCTCTATATCAATCCCACTCTTCTGGAACTGCTGACCGGAACTGACCGTCAGGGACAGCGCCGGCTCGTGGCCGCGCCGGCGTCTTCCGATCTAGGGGCTCAAGGAGATGGGGTCTGTCAGAATAGCCCTTGGATGCCTTGCGCCCGAACGAACATATTGATCGTGGGTGCTTTCCAAACCGACCTCCTCATTCGCCATGACCAGGTCGCCGTTTGGCCGTGGGCCATGGCCTATCAACTTGTGAGCTTCAATCGGCCGATGCTGATCTCGACAAGGAGCCTTCCACTGCGCCAAATCCCCTCCCGCTACTAGATCAAGCAGAAGAAGAAACTCCTCCCGCCAAAACCTGTCAGCTGACAGGGTTTTGGCACGGCCGTGAGAACCCCCGGCCGTCGAGCACGAGAGTGATACGCCATAGAACATCGTGATGTGGGAACCTTCATCGTCAGGCGAACCATGGCGTCACATCATCGCGATGCCGATTGAATTAAAGGGAGGCCAAACCCCAGAATCCTGTCAGCTGACAGGATTCTCCGACGGAAGCTCCGCCTTATCCAACTCGCTGCTTCTCGCCTCCATTCCCTCTTAACAGCGCCATCAACATCGGGCCGAGCGAAAACTCTCCCCTCGCCGCCCTACGCGTCAGGTCTCGGAGATATCCTCCAGGCGAGTTGATGTGCCCTTGCCGCTCAAGGATACAAGCGACCGCTACGGCAGCGTTTTCCGACCCCATCACCTCGCAGGCCTCTTGGTAGGCCGATGGGCTCACCGCCAGCATCGAACGAACGACGACCGCGGCCGACATCATGTCGCGCCAGCCACTAATCGCGCCACCTGGTCCGTACATTCCGATTTCAGGGCACGCCCTCAACACCATACTAAGCGGAAAACTCCGGATCGGCTCTCGCTTCGTTCCATCATCATCCACCGGCTTCGCCCCCTGCTCGTTTCTAGAGCTAGGTTCAAATTCATGGATGGATTCGGTTTTTGAATTCTGTATATGGCGCTCATTATGAGCAGCATTGGTGCTAGTATTTTTGTCTTTTTGTTGTGCTTCCAAGATGTTGACGATCTCTCGCTGCAAGAGTTCCATCTCGTCCAGTACCAACTCGACGTCGCTGAGCGTCGGGGAGCGCGGAAGCCTGCTGACAAGACCTATATAAACCGCTTCGATGGTTTCCCAATCGCCAGCCGCGCCTTCCTCAATCGCGGCAGTAATGAGCTTGCGGACGTCGCGACGGCAGATCGTCAAGCTCTCCCTCGCTATGCGAAAGGCTGCTCGTTCGGCAGCAACCTGCTGCGCCATGCCGGCGAGTTCTTCGGCACGCAACAGAAGCGGTGAGATGTCGAAGCCAAATGCGCTTTCAATCTCGCCTGCCCTGTCTTTCCGGGCGTAGCGCTTGCCGTTGGCACTATCCTTGCGCACGATTAGGCCTGCTTCGACAAGCAGAGCAAGATGTCTGCGGAGCGTCGCGCCGGCGATGCCATGCGCTCGGAGTGTCAGCTGCGCATTTGATGGGAAGACAATCAGCTGCGCGTCCTGGCGCAGCTCATTCTCAGGATAGAAACTCAAAAGCGCGTCGAGCACAGCCAGGCTGCGGTCCTGCAGTCCAAGCAGTTCCCTTGCTTCCGAGGCGTCGCGGAAGACTTTCCACTTGTCTGCCGACTTGCCGGGCTTGATCTCGGCCGTCGCAATCTGTCGCCGAACCAAGGCAAGCGTCATCGGCCGTCGCCCGAAGGGCGTCGTCACATTCCCACTCTGCATTTTCCTTCACCTCTCAGAAGGCAAAAGAAGTCCGCTCACCAAAATTCGGTGCCAATGACTCTTGACGGGGATTCGTGGAAATGCGATTCTCAGATTGTCCAGATATGAGAGAGGCTTCCACGACGGCAACGTTTGGGGGGCCTTTTTCTTTTGCGGGTATTCCTTTCGTGTTCCTGTATTCGACGGCGACCCTGACAGCTGTAGGAGTTCTAATTTTCACGCTGCCGAGAGAAGCGTTCAATGAGCGCGGGGAGCTCGTCCCCAACGAATTTCACAAACTCGACACCAAGAGGCCCGTCTGCCGAAATTCGGACTTCCTTGGGCGAGATCTTCCAGGCACCAAGTTTGCGGCCACTGGCATCCGAGATTGCCGTACTGTCCTGATCCACCTTGCTCGACGGCTTTATGGCTTCGAGAGCTCGCTGGAAGCGTTGATCGGACACTGACGACCGTTCACGCGCTTCCGATAGGACCTGGCGGGCCGTTGAAAGAGATTCCGGGTCGTTGGCTATCGTTTTCGAAAACTCAAGCCAGCGCGGCCTACCTATCTTGGGCGCGCGACCAATTGCTTCAATCACGTCGATAGGAACCGATCGATAGACGCTGCGCATCTTGGCGAGTTCTGCGTCATCGATCGACAGCGCCGCGTATATGTCACGGGGTTTGATTCCCGCGTCATCCATTCGTGATGCGAACAGAGCTCGCTCGATCCATGTGAGATCCTGCCGGCTCGCATTCTCAATGCCCTGCGCAACGACGAGGTCCAGATCTGAAATCTCAACTTCGATCGCGCGAACGGGCTTGCCGAGTTGCTTGGCAGCAAGCCACCGTCGATGACCATAAACGATCTGGTAGCGACCAGGGGAGGAGGGGTGTTTTCGAACCTGGACCGGAACCTTTTGTCCCTCGGTCTCAATCGAACGCTTGAATGCCTCAAAGCCTGCCGCGTCATCGTCCGGCAGTCTGTCCGGATAAGGGGAGGGGTCGATCAGAGAGGGATCCAGCTCTCGAATCGCACCGCCGCCCGACTCTACGAGTGCCTTCAACAGATCTCGCTCCGTTCGGATCTCCTCGATTGCGCGGTGTGTGGCACCTATAACGCCGGCACCAACACGCGGCGCCGGGGCAGGGGGGGCAGCTTGCTGCTGATCGTCTGGAAGCTTGCTCTCCAGTTCTGCAGACAGCATCCCGAAACTGGCGACAATCGATTTGCGAGAAGACTTGCTCATGTCCGCCCCCAGCTGTCGTTGATAAGGCGGATGATCGCTTCATTGACCGCGTCCACAGCTTCACGCGCGCGCTTGTGGGTATCCCGGCCGATCTGACCCATTTCAAGCTCGTATATCGAACGCTTGGCCAGGCCCGCTGCTTCGACGGCTGTGCTTTCGATGGCAGTGGGCAATAGGACATCGGTCCCGAACATGTGCCGCAGCATTGCAACGACTTGAGACTGCGGCGCATCGTTGGGATCATGCCGTGTCACCAGATATCGGATGAAGTCCTGATCCAGTTGAGCTCCGCTCTCATTCAGAACGCTAATCAGATCGCCCATCATCAGAAGGAACTGGCTCATCGACGCCACGTCCAGCATGGCAGGGTGCACCGTTATGATCATGCTGGTCGCCGCATATATCGCGCTCAGCGTCAGAAAGCCGAGCGACGGCGGGGTGTCCAGGATCACGACGTCGTAGTCAGCTTCCACTTCCGAAAGAGCGACTTTCAATCTCTCGAAGAAGATCGCGCCGGTGCCCGACTTGTTCGCCAAGACGCGGGGAGTCTCATGCTCATACTCCATCACTTCGAGGTTGCCGGGAATTAGATCGATCCCCTCGAAATAGGTCTTGCGAATGATGTCGCGAATCGGGCGACGCTCGGCTTCGTCGTATCGCAAGGCGGCGTAGATGGTTTCATTCGAACCAACGTCTACCTCTGGCTGGGCGCCGAACATGGCTGACAGGGATGCCTGAGGGTCCAAGTCGAGCGCGAGAACACGATAGCCTTGAAGAGCCAGGTAGTGAGAGAGGTGGATGCAGGTCGTGGTCTTTGCGCTACCGCCCTTGAAATTGGCAATGGCAAGAACCTGGAGATGCTCGCCGGCACGTCGGCGGGGGAAAAACCGCAGGGCTTCCGCCGGCTTCTGCTTAGCGAACAGCTCGCGCAACTCATTGATCTGAGCCAGGGTGTAAACGCGATGATTGTTCTCAAGCCTGCTCGGGACCGGTCCACGCCCTTCGATGGACATGAGCTTCAGCGTGGAATCGGGTATAGACGTCAGCTTCGACACTTCGTTCGTCAAAAACTGACGAAGTGTTTTCTCCGACTTAGGAGGATACATGCGAGTTCTGAGCTGCTGCAATTGCGCTGACAGGAGCCCTGCGTGGCGCGTGATTTTGCTGCCCGCATCTTCCTTAGTTCCAACAACTGATTCCACTCGGTTCGCTATCGCCATCTGTTCCTCTTGGCGGTCTACTGCCGGTTTACCGACCATTGCCCGCCAGAGATAGAACAC